>NZ_CP060724.1:1327504-1659381 GCF_014397255.1 Weissella diestrammenae | reverse complement strand
AATCGATTAAAGAAAATTATTAATCTCACCCAAAATTCGAGCTTAGAACCAGAATTCGTGGATACTGGGGTTTACATTGACCGACAACATCAGACAAAACGTTATTTTGTTAATAATCTTGGTATTGGTTTTGATGCGTTAACGGTTAATTTAACGAATCATTCGTACCTCAAAAAAAGGTTAAATCGCCTTGGATGGGGTAAATTATCCTACTTTATATCAATTTTTAAGGCATTATCGATTCAAGATACATTTCCTTTAGAAGTCACTTGGCAAAAGCAAACGGAATATTTGCCCCACACGTATCTGATGACGCTATCAAATCATCCATATATTGGTGGTGGGGTTGAGATTATGGCTGACGCGAATCCACGTGACGCAAAAATCGATTTAATTGTGATTGAAAATACTGGGTCAACGCTACGATTATTATATATTCTAAAGCAGATGATAGTCGGGAAACATTATCGTTTACCCGAAGTGCATCGTTATACTGCTGAACAGTTTGATTTGAAGACCGGTCGTTTAGAATATGGGCACGCAGATGGTGAAGAATTAGGCACACACACGTTTGACTTAAGTGTCACAACCCAGAAACAACCATTTTGGTTATAATTTTGTTGACTATAAAAAAAGATTCACTGACTAATAATAGCCAGTGAATCTTTTTGTTTTAAATCATAATAAACATTGGCAAAATCAATGGCCGACGTTTTGTTTGATCATATAAGAACCGTTGAAGTTGTGAGATAACAACATTTCGAATTGAATGTTCACTCGCATTTGGTTCACGCATTGCGGTTAAAATGGCTTTGAAAATTTCACGACGTCCCTCATTAATCAATTCTTCTGATTCGCGCATATAGATGAATCCTCGCGACAGAATATCGGGTCCAGCTGTGATTTCTTGATTTTTTAAATCAATGGTTGCAACGACAACCACAAGCCCATCTTGTGACAACATTTGGCGATCCCGTAGGACGGCGGTGCCAATATCACCAATACCATTACCATCGACATAGGTGTCATCCGCAGGAATGTGATCTGCGACACGAGCAGAGTCTGCTGTTAAGGCAAGTACGTCACCGTTACCCAGTACGAAGGTATTCTCTTCTTTAATGCCAATTTCATAACCCAAACCAGCGTGGACTTTAAGCATGCGGTATTCACCGTGAACGGGCATAAAGTATTTTGGCTTCATTAACGAAAGCATCAACTTTTGTTCTTCTTGACCACCGTGTCCAGAAGTGTGGATATTATTGACACGGCCATGGATAACGTTAGCGCCAGCTTCTTCCAATTCATTTATCACACGATTAACCGATTGGGTATTTCCAGGAATAGGAGAAGAAGAGAAGATGACTGTATCGTCTGGCTGAATCTTAATTTGTTTGTGCGTGCCATTGGCAATTCGAGCGAGCGCAGCCATGGGTTCTCCTTGTGAACCCGTTGACAAAATTAACACCTCATTTGGTGGTAATTTGTTAGCTTCGTGTGCGTCAATTAGCATTTCATCAGGAATATTTAAATATCCCAATTCCAGACCATTTGTTACGGCTGAATCCATTGAACGGCCAAAGACAGCAATTTTACGTCCATGAGCAAGTGCAGCTTCAGTTGCCATTTGAACACGTGACATATTTGATGCAAAAGTTGCAAAAATGATACGACCAGTGATGTCGTCGAAAAGACGATCAATGGTTTTACCAACCCATTTTTCAGACTTCGTAAATTCAGCACGTTCTGCATTGGTCGAATCAGACATCAAGAGTAGGACACCCTCAGAACCAATACGGGCCATCTTTTGAAGATTAGGTGGCTGATGGGTTGTTGGTGTCAGGTCAAATTTAAAGTCACCAGTTTCAACAATGACACCAACTGGTGTATGCACAGCCACCCCGAATGTATCAGGAATCGAGTGTGTTGTTCGGAAAAATTCAACGGTTAGAACGCCGAAATGCAAAACATCGTCTTCAGTAATTTCGTGCAATTCTGTTCGGCCAAGAATACCATGTTCTTCAAGTTTATTCTTAATTAATGCTATAGCAAGCGGCCCAGCATAAACAGGGACATTGACAGCATTTAGAAAGAAGTGAATTGCACCGATATGGTCTTCGTGTCCGTGAGTAATAACTAAGCCACGAATTTTATTCTCATTTTCTTTTAAATAAGTATAGTCAGGAATAACGTAATCAATTCCAAGTAGTTCATCTTCAGGAAATTTAACACCAGCGTCAATCACGACGATATCATCACCTGATTGAATGGCATACGTGTTTTTTCCAATTTCTCCAAGCCCGCCGAGTGCAAAGACTGCTGTCTCTTCAGGCTGAATGTTAATATCCATTGCCATATTTAGAACTCCGTTAGCTTGAAACGATCGCCTAGACTCTGTTGTTCGTATGTGAGAGCAGCATCAGACAATTCTTCGATATGCTCCAAATTGAAATCAGTGTTTGATTCAACCGCATGTCGTGCGGTTGCTAAATCAGCAGCTTCAACATAGAGTGAAAGCGTATTTTCACGCTTTGGGTTTTGTTTCTTAGTAGGTTGATAATAGACTTTGTAAATCATGTAAAATGATCTCCTTTAATAATTTTTCTGAGTTTGTTTCATTTAATCAACACACTCGAAAGGTACTGATAAAAATTTCCTTGACTATTATTGTACCATGAAATTAAACGTGGTATTGATATTCAAAAGAAAGTGTTTAAATGGTAAACGTTACTGTGTTCACACGCGTCAATCGACTGACCGGTATTATGGCCGTGGGTTAAGGGCATGCTGATTTTTTTGGTCGTATTCTGCCAATGCGGGAATATCTTGTTTTGAATCAGCATTATAATTACCGCCAGTGACACCAGTAAATGCCTCAAGTGTTTTGATGTGTTTGTTGTACATCTCTGTGGCAAATTTCTCGCCAATATAGCGAACATGCCACTCTTCACCTTGATAACCGGTTACGTCGCTTGAATCACGTGGGAAACGAATAATAAAGCCATATTTATGGGCATGCTCTTGTAGCCAGGCATACATTCGATCATCAGTTGGCAATTGTCCGTCATTACCTAACAAATCAAATGCCAGACCTGATTGATGCTCTGAGTAGCCAGGACGAGCTGAGAACGTGTCCGCTTTAGCTTGCCCCTGAGCTGAGACGTAATTTTGATAAAGTTGGCTCTGATATGCGTATGAACGGAAACCTGAGACATGGTTTGAAATATGAAAGCCTGCCTGTTGCATCGCAGAAATTAACGCATCCTTGGCGGTCTTTACTTCAGGACGCAAACCAGCACCATCCGCATTGTTGCTCGTTGAACTACCACCATATGGGTTATAGTCGGTAGGCAATGGGTGCTTTTTATTTACGGCTAATAGGAGTTGTGCAGCTTGTGTATCTGGTTGAATATTATTTTTTTGATGTGAGGCTGATTTTTTTTCAGTCGATGATGTTGTGTTGGGAGTTGATTGTTTAACCGGTTCACGTTTGACAACATGCCAAACGATAAAAATTGAAACAATCAGTATTAGAAAAATAATCAGTTTTAATCCGCGTCGTTGCATAGTTAGCTCCTTAATTTGACTCTTAATGTTTATAGTGGCAATTTGGGACATAAATGTCAAACGATGTGGCGTGAAAGTCAGGCCTATATTTGATAAAATAAAACATAATAGGAAGTAGATCGAGATTGGGAAAATGTGTGACATTCCTGAAAAGGAGGTAGATAATATGGCACGCTGGCATATCGTATTTTGGTTAGCTGCGTTGCTAGTTGTGATTATAATTGCTGTTCGGATTAATCGCATTGCTGGGCGACGAGAAACTGAAAAAAATATTATTCACTCGCAACAAATTATTAATCTAGCAATGAAAACGGTTATTACGCAGGAAAGCAGTCTACTTGGTGTCGCATTGCCGGTACATGTTTCATCAACTCTGGTGGCTAATATTTGGGGTTATAATGTTATGGCATTTGAATTCATTTTTCCTGTAGCAGAGCAGGAAGTCAAAGCAGCAGATATTAAATTACAACTGAACCGTGCATTTGAACGCTACGCCCAACAAAATGAATTGTCCCAAGTTGATCATAATTTTTCGGCCATCGTCGTAACCGATGTCTGGTTCGATCAAATCAAACCAGTGTTACATATTGATGTGGCCCATGTTGCAACTGAGCAAACTGCGGCGTATTTAAGAGATTTGCAAAAATTAAATCAACCGTTTCAAACGTGAAACTGCGGTATACTGTAAAGATAGAAACAATTGGAACTGGAGAAATAAAATGTATTTAATGAAAGATATTGTTCGAGATCCGGCTGACGTTTTACGCACACAAGCCAAGAAGGTCAATTTTCCATTGACTGAGGATGAAAAGACAGCCATGACGAATATGATGGCGTATTTGGAAATTAGTCAGGATGATGAAGAAAACGAAAAATATGGGTTACGACCTGGGGTTGGTTTGGCAGCGCCTCAAGTGGGGCTATCTGAACAATTTTCAGCCATTTTAATTCCAAATGAAGACCTAGATGAACTGAGTGATGACGATTTTGATCAAGTACCAGAATCTGATTTGTACACGTTTAAAGGCGTTATTATCAATCCAGTCATTATCCGTCAATCAGTTAAGCAATGTGCCTTATCAACTGGTGAAGGATGTTTGTCTGTTGATGAGGACATTGCTGGCTACGTTCACCGAGCAAATAAAATTACCGTTTCATATCAAGATGAAACAGGTGAGAAACATGAAATTAAGTTAGAAGGGTATCCAGCAATTGTTTTCCAGCATGAGATTGATCATTTACACGGAACCCTTTACTATGATCACATTAATCAAAATGAGCCTTGGCAAACTGTTGATAATGCAAAATATATTGGCTAATTAAAAGGAGTTTTGAATGATACGTGATGCAAATTTTAATTACCCAATGCTGCCAGGCTGGCAAACGGCGGATATTGTAATCGTTAGTGCATTGTATTCGGCAGTGTCAAAAGCATACGAAGGTGGGATTGATCGTGACGAATTATTATCCGCTTATCGTGCCTTTAAAACCGTTGTGACCCAAAAGAGCGAAGAAAAACAACTTGGACGACAATTTGAAGCCGAATCACATTATAGTATTTATGCAGTGATGCAAGTCGCAAAAAAGAGTCAGCAGCGTCGAGTTCGGATGGGGGATGCATAATGGGTGACCGGATAACACATTTAACCAAATTAGATCAAACCGTTTTAAAATGGTTAGCTGATGTTCAAGCCACTGTGATGAAACGGATTCAACAAAAAGTCACGGTTGAAACTAAAAGTAATTATCGTGATTTAGTGACCAACATTGATCGCGAAGTCGAACAGTATTATGTGTCAGCCATTCGTATGTTTGATCCGCATGCTAAAATTCTTGGTGAAGAAGGCTTTGGAGATCAGGTTAAAGACATGAAAGGCCATGTTTGGTTGGTTGATCCCATCGACGGCACAATGAATTTTGTGAAGCAAAAGTCAGAATTTGCGACGATGTTAGCATATTTTGAAGATGGTAAACCCGTGATGGCTTGGATTATGGATGTCGCTCAAAATGAGACCATTCACGGCGGGCCCGACTACGGGGTTTATTTAAATGGCCAATTGATGTCTAAACAAGTTGATAGTCAGTTAGCGACTGGACTCGTTATATTATCTGGTGCGCGTTTGCTTTATGAAGAGTATGGTTTTTCAGAAATTGCTAAATCAGCATTAGGTTATCGCGTGTATGGCTCAGCCGGTATTTCATTTATGCACGTTTTAAAAGGCCAAGCAAATGCCTATGCAAGTTATATGAAACCATGGGATTACGCAGCGGGGATGATTTTGAGCCAATCAATAGGTTTGAAGGTGGGAACAATTGACGGTACCCCTGTGAATGTGTTATTATCAAGTGTCATTCTAACAGCGACACAAGGTACATTTGATGACATCATGGTACTTGAGGCAAAATTATAATAAACACCGTCATGGTTAGGTTTAATTAGTTGGCATGCCGTTGTTGTAGAATAGTAAAAGAGATTATAAGTGACGAAACGTCAAGGAGATTAGTATTTTGGCAAAGCGCGAAAACATCCGCAATATTGCAATCATTGCCCACGTCGACCATGGTAAGACGACATTGGTGAACGAACTTTTGAAGCAATCTGACACACTTGATGCCCGTGAGAATATCGGGGATCGTGCGATGGATACCAATGATATTGAAAAAGAACGTGGAATTACCATCTTGGCGAAGAACACGGCGGTTAAAGTTGGTGATAAGCAAATTAACATTGTTGACACACCTGGCCACGCTGACTTCGGTGGTGAAGTTGAACGTATCATGAAGATGGTTGATGGTGTCTTGTTGGTTGTTGATGCCTTTGAAGGAACAATGCCTCAAACA
The DNA here is from genome assembly GCF_014397255.1 of Weissella diestrammenae. NCBI lineage: Bacteria > Bacillati > Bacillota > Bacilli > Lactobacillales > Lactobacillaceae > Weissella > Weissella diestrammenae. The sequence goes on along the minus strand of NZ_CP060724.1, from coordinate 1,652,976 downwards.
CGTTTCGTTTTGAAGAAAGCTTTCGAACAAAACTTGACACCAATCGTTGTGGTTAACAAAGTTGACCGCCCAGGTGCACGTCCACAAGAAGTTGTGGATGAAGTACTTGACTTGTTTATTGAATTAGGTGCTGATGAAGATCAATTAGAGTTCCCTGTTATCTTTGCTTCAGCAATGAATGGTACGTCATCATTGGATCCTGATTTGGCAACACAAGAACACACAATGACACCAGTATTTAATACTGTATTTGAAACAATTCCTGCACCAGAAGATAACTCATCTGAACCATTGCAATTCCAAGTGGCATTGCTTGACTATAATGATTTCTTAGGCCGTATCGGAATCGGACGTGTTTTCCGTGGCACAATTAAGATTGGTGACTCAGTTGAAGTCATGAAGTTGGATGGCACATCACAAAACTTCCGTGTCACTAAGTTGTTTGGTTTCATCGGATTAGACCGTGTTGAAATTCAAGAAGCGGTTGCGGGTGATTTGATTGCGATTGCTGGAATGGAAGAAATTTCAGTTGGAGAAACAGTCACTGATCCAGAACATCCAGAGGCATTACCAGTTTTGCGTATTGACGAGCCAACGTTGCAAATGACATTCCGTCAGAACGACTCGCCATTTGCTGGTCGTGAAGGAAAGTTTGTCACTGCTCGTCAAATTGAAGATCGTCTACGTCGCGAATTGCATACTGACGTTTCATTGCGTGTTGAAGATACTGATCAGGCTGGTGCATGGCTCGTTTCAGGTCGTGGTGAATTGCACTTGTCAATCTTGATTGAAACAATGCGTCGTGAAGGCTTTGAATTGCAAGCTTCACGTCCACAAGTAATCTATCGTGATATTGATGGCGTGCAATCAGAACCATACGAATCAGTTCAAATTGATACACCTGATGAATATGCATCAACAGTTATTGATTCATTGAACCAACGTAAGGGTGAAATGATTAATATGGAGTCTGTTGGTAACGGACAAACACGTTTGACATACATGGCACCTTCACGTGGCTTGATTGGGTATGCCACTGAATTCATGTCTGCTACCCGTGGATATGGTATTTTCAATCATACGTATGCAGAGTACCGGCCAATTGTTCGTAATTGGGAACCTGGACGTCGTAATGGGGCTTTGGTTTCAATTACACAAGGAACGACAACTAACTATGCAATCATGGGTGTTGAAGACCGTGGGCAAATGTTCGTTGGTGCCGGTGTTGAAGTGTATGAAGGTATGGTCGTTGGAATGAACTCTCGTGATAACGATATCTCTGTCAATGTGACAAAGATGAAGCCACAATCAAACGTTCGTTCATCTAATAAGGATCAGACAGCTTCAATTAAGACACCACGTGTCATGAACCTTGAAGCGTCTTTGGAATTCTTGAATGATGATGAATACGTCGAAGTAACACCTGAAAACGTTCGTATTCGTAAAGAAATTTTGAATACTTCTGAACGTGAGAAGGCGTCAAAGCGTCGTAAGATGGCACAACAATAATTGATTTATTTTAAGGCTAGCAGTGTATCTGCTAGCCTTTTTCTTTTAAATTTTTTGCGAAGACAGAGCAAATCAAAGACATGTGATTCGGGTATGTATCGGTATGCCTAAATACGTTAAAAAAGCGGGTAGTCAACATTGTAAACAAACAAAAAATCAAAGGATAACGCGACTGGTTGCATGTCCAACATGGGTGGGATTATGTTAAAATTGAAGTATTATTGAAAAAGTGAAGGATTTGAAATTATGCTTAAAGCAATTCAACAAAAAATGAAATATTTTGATTGGTGGATTGCACTAATTATTTTATCTTTAATGGCTTTTGGTGGCGTCATGGTGTTCTCAGCTAGTGCTGGTATGGCTGGCTCACCGACGACGTACTTGATGAAGCAGGTTATTTTTTATGCTTTAGCCATAGCTATTATTCTAGTCATTTATCAATTGAATTCGAAATGGATTAGAATGTTAGGCATAGTCTCGTATATAGCGATGATGATTTCTTTCATTTTAATGCTAGTAGCCTTTTTCTTTCCGCCAATTAATGGGGCGAAAGGGTGGATTACACTAGGGTCTATTTCCATTCAACCAGTCGAATTTTATAAAGTTAGTTTGATTCTGTGGTTTACATTTGCTTTGACGCGTGGGAACCGAACAGCAAGTAATAACTTGAAAAAACATTGGATAGCGTTTTTTATTATCTATGCGACTGGAACTGGTATCCTAGCGCTTTATCCTGACAATGGGGGCATTATTATTACCATGGGGATCGTCGTTATGATGGTCTTAAGTTCAGGTGTCCGATCAATTTGGGCGGTGAGTACAATGGCACTGTCCCTTGGCATTTGGCAATTAGGTGTGCGGGCAATTGAGCCTGTCATTGCGCAATCTAACAATTATGGTTTGCAACGATTCTTGGCGTATTTAAACCCGTGGAAATATGCACAAACAACGGGTAATCAATTGATTAATTCTTACTATGCGATTAGTAATGGCGGCCTTTTCGGTCGCGGCATCGGGAATAGCATTCAAAAGTCAGGTAATTTACCAGAACCAAACACAGATTTTATTATGGCTGTCGTCAGTGAGGAATTGGGTGCCATTTCCGTTGGCCTGATTATTGTTGCGCTCCTCGTTGTTATTTGGCGAATGGTATATTATGCTTTCCAAACTAATTATTTGCGCTATCGTTTATTATTAATTGGTGTTTCGGCGTATCTGTTCTTTCAGATTATTGTTAATCTGGGTGGTGTTGGTGGCGCGTTACCGATTACTGGAGTGACTTTCCCCCTAATTTCAGTCGGTGGATCGTCAATTTTATCATTAGGTATTGCTCTTGGTATCGCTTTGAACGTGATTGCACATATTAAAAAAGAAACTGAATTTAAAAATCGGGAGAGGAGTTAGAATATGTCATTTCAGATTAAGGCACGCCGAAGTTTGATTGTATATTTAAATAATGTCCGTCAAGCCAAACAATTACGGCGCTTTGGAATAGTCGATTACATTTCACAAAGGATGAAATATGCGGTTATTTATATGGATGAGGCCGATATTGAACAAAAACGTCAACTCATTGAACGTCTGGGATTTGTTAAATCCGTTGAGATTTCGCACTGGCCTGATGTTGATTCGACCGTTGGTGGCGTCAATGAAGAGGTTGAGTTTGCTGTAGATGATACCGATTTAGAGGATGTCATTGTTGATGAGGAAGTATAATTATGCGAATTGTAAGTGGTACATTTGGTGGACGTCCGTTGAAAGCAGTCCCAGGAAATGCAACTCGACCCACGACTGACAAGGTAAAAGAAGCAATTTTTAGTATGATTGGTCCATATTTTGATGGTGGGCGCTCGTTAGATTTATATGCCGGATCAGGTGGTTTAAGTATTGAGGGCGTTTCACGTGGTATTTCGCAGGCCGTGTTAGTTGATCGACAACGCTTAGCCATTGAGACGATTAAATCAAATATTCTAGTCACTAAAGCTGCCGATCAATTCACTGTGTTAAAACAGACGGCTGATGCCGCTATTACGCATTTACAGGGTGAAGCACCATTCGATATTTTTTATTTTGATCCACCATACGCAAAGCAGACAATTGCCGCTGATGTTGAACGCTTGCAGGCTACAAAATTGATTGCACCGGAAGCTCTTTTGGTCGCTGAAACAGATCAAAATGCACAATTACCTGATGAATTTAGTCAATTTAAACTTTGGAAACGTAAAGATTATGGTATTACAGTTGTTTCAATTTATAGCTATGAAGGAGAATAATTATGAACACTGTCCTTTTTCCAGGTAGTTTTGACCCTTTTACAAATGGGCATCTAGATATTGTTAAACGTGCTGCAAAACTATTTGATCAAGTAGTTATCGCTGTTGGTACAAATCGCTCAAAAAAGTACTTGTTTACGCCAGAGGAAAAGATGGCGCTAATTGAACAGTCAATTAAGGCTGCAGGCATTCAAAATGCATCAGTGGTGGCATTATCGGGATTAACAATCGATTTTGTAAAAGAGATTGGTGCGGTAGCCATTGTTCGTGGACTACGTAATGAAACAGATTACCTTTATGAACGCGATATTGCCGAAATGAACGGTAAACTAGGCCAGGTAGAGACGGTCTTCTTAATGGCCCGCCCAGAGAATCAAAATATCTCTAGTACGATTCTAAAGGAAGTTGCAAGTTTTGGTGCGGATGTTTCAACTTTAGTGCCTGAAGTAGTCAGCAAAGCCATTCAACAAAAATTTGCGCATTAAGAGGTAGTATCTTGAAAAAATTGCACGTAAAAAAAACAAAAATTTGGCTATTGTCGATACTCGGCGGGTTGATTGCCATCGGATTATTAATACCATTACCAATTTATTCCGAAGTTCCAGGTCTATCGGTTGGATTAAAACAATTTATAAAGGTAGATCAAAAAAAGCCTAAAGTTGATGGTGATTTCAATATCACAGCCGTTTCAATGTATCGGGTGACAGGACTTGGTGCCTTGTTAGCATTAATGAATCCACATGCTGATTTATTGACCGAAGATGAGGTCACAGGTGGGGTTTCAAATGCGGATTCTAATCGGATCAATCAGATTTACATGAATAATTCATTGAATGCAGCGAAGGCGGTGGCTTTTAAAGCGGCCAATGTCCCTTTTAAACATGATTTTAACGGGATTTATGTCATGTCAATTCAGAATAATTCAAAATTTAAAAATGATTTGCATATTGGTGATACGATTACAAAAGTAAATGAGGAAGTTAAAAATAGTGCTGCTGGTTTTCAGTCTGCTATTCGTCAAAGCGCAATTGGGCAACCAATTTCAATTACTTTTCAACATGGCAAACAAGTGAAAACAGTGAGTCGTCCAACTGTTGCCATTGCGCAAACTGGGAAAAAGATTCCGGGTGTCGGCATTAGTTTAACTGACAATTCTACCATCACTTCTGATACGCAAGTGGATGCAGATATGGGTGATATTGGTGGGCCATCAGGTGGATTAATGTTCTCGTTGGAGCTCTATGATGCGCTAAGCTCGGATAATTTAGCAGATGGGCGAATAATAGCTGGCACTGGTACAATTGATGACAATGGTCAAGTGGGAGAAATTGGGGGTATCGACAAGAAGGTTATCGCAGCAGGTAAAGCTGGTGCAAAAATTTTCTTTGCCCCTTATATTGATTTACCAAAAAAGTATTTGAAATACGAAGAAAAAGGCCAGACTAATTATCAACTTGCTAAAAAAACGGCCCAAAAATATGAACCACAGATGAAGGTTGTCCCAGTGAAGACATTCCAAGAGGCAGTCGACTACCTTAAAACGCATCCAAATACAACAAAGGCAAGTTAACAGATGATTATTAAACACACAATTCTACACATTTTAGAAAAAGATGCTAAAAATTTACTTCTATCACAAAATGAGATGGACATTAACCGACCTAATCTGCATGATTACTTGGAAAAACAAATTCAAAAGTTCAATAATGGGGATTTCAAAACTGGTCAGCTCATGGGTAATGATTATTTGGCTCAAGTGTTAGATGATTCAAATAATATGAATTTCGGTGATAAAAGCGCACGCTTAGCAGAAAAGCTATTCGCAGTAATCGAGTCTTTGCCAGAAGTGCCAGGGGGTGATCTCTTGGTCATTGAATTTACAGATGATGATGATGATTACTTTGCGCTATTCAAAGTCAATTTTGCACCGCGTTTTTCACATATTGTTGATTACGATGATGATGTGATGGTGAATCAATTGGTTTTGAATCAAGCGGTTCTACCCGGCGCTGGTACAACGCCAGACGAGGGCATTATCGTTAATTTAATGGATGGTAGCTATCGTTTGATTGAAAAGTCCTATCGGCACGAAGGACAACGTATTCAATACTTTTCCGAACGATTTTTGGAAATTGAGCCAGCAGCGAGTGTCAAAAAAGAATTACAGGGCATCAAGCAGGCGGTTAAACATGTAGCCGACAAATTTGATGTGCCAATGCATGAAGCCTTAGCAACGACGCAGGAAACGATTTTTGAAAACGTCAGTGAGTTTGGGACGATTTCAACTGAAAAAATTGCCAATGCTGTCTTCGGTGATAATATCAGTGCAAAAGAAATGTATGACGATGCCTTATCATCACGAGAAATTAATCATGAAATAGAGGTGGCTAATCCTTTAAAATACCAAAAGAAATATGCCACGCAAAAATTCAAGTTGGATTCGGGTATTGAAGTTTTCATTCCGGTTGAAGCATATCAAAATAAAGACGTGATTGAATTTATTAATCAACCTGATGGAACAATGACCTTAATGATTAAAGGTATTGATGATATTAATAGTAAATTCAACGGCTAATTGTTGACAGTGAGATGAGATACCGTTAAACTTATATTTTGTAAGGGAGAATGTTATGTTAAAAACAGTGCACAATAACTTAGGATGTGCTCACCAGTTTGCTCGTTAGCAACCTGGTATTTTGACGAACATTTATCAAAATATTAATCGCTACGGGCACTATTTCTGTGAAATGGTGCCCTTTTATATTGGAAAAGGAGTAGGAAAGTATGAAAAAGAGATTATGGCAGGGATTATTAGCAACGGTTATCCTATTGAGTAGTGGCTTGATTGGACAACAAGTTCAAGCATCAACGATTCAAAAGGGCACTTTAACAATTGGGCTCGAAGGCACGTATGCTCCGTTTTCTTATCGAGAAAAGGGGAAATTAGTCGGGTATGAAGTTGATGTTGCTAATAAGGTTGCAAAAAAGCTCAAACTAAAGCCAAAATTTGCGCAGACAAAGTGGGATTCGCTGATTGCAGGGCTAGGTTCAAAACGCTATGATGTTGTCTTTAATAATGTTGGTATCACTGATGAAAGAAAGGCGCATTATCTATTTTCAACACCATACTTGTATTCAAAGACTGTTTTGATCCAACGTAAGGATGGTCAAATGAAGCATCTATCTGATATTAAAGATAAAAAATTTGCACAATCGACGACATCAAATTTCGGTCAAATGGCTAAAGATAATGGGGCCAAAATCGTCGCAGTACCTGGTATGGTTGAGGCAATGAGTCTCATTGAGTCTGGTCGGGCTGATGGCGAATTGAATGATAAAGGCGCCTACGCCATTTGGAAAAAAGAGAATCCAAAAACTAAGGTGAAGGCAGTGGAATTAAGTACGGCTGAAGCACCTGATGTTCCGGCAGCACCGTTATTAAATAAAAATAATGTTAAACTACAAAAACAAATTAACCGAGCTTTGAAATCTTTGAAAGAAGATGGTACGCTAAAGAAGCTGTCAATTAAATACTTTAAAACAGATTTAACTAAAAAATAAGTCGTTAGTCGGCTGATGCTGGCTATACATATTAACTAAAGGGGTAAGCATAGATGATTGAATTTTTACGACTGGCAGGTCAGTATTTACCGGAGTTATTTTTAGCCGCGCTTAAATATACGTTACCCTTAACGGCCATTTCATTTTCGATTGGTGTGGTTATTGCAACAATGGTCGCAATGATCCGAATTATGAAGCAACCGCAAACAATCATGCTCAAGTGGGGATGTAATTTTTTACAATGGTTTGCTGCTTTTTATGTCTGGGTATTCCGATCAACACCGATGATTGTTCAGTTATTCATCGTTTTTTATGGCTTACCAAATGCCAAAATCGATTTCTTCTCCAACGCATGGATTAGTGCTATCACTGTTTTTTCATTGAATACGGGTGCTTATGCTTCTGAAAGTATTCGTGCAGCCATTTTGTCAGTTGACCACGGACAAAAAGAAGCGGCTCTATCGATGGGACTAAATAATCGACAAGCGTACTGGCATATCATTTTACCGCAGGCAGCAAGAATTGCAGTACCACCGTTGAGTAACTCATTAATTTCACTAGTAAAAGATACATCGTTGGCGAGTGTTATAACAATTGTTGAAACATTCTATCTTAGCCAGCAAATTGCGGCACAAAATTATCGAATCCTTTCGATGTATTTGTTGGTCGCTTTTATCTATGCAACAATTACAACGATTCTAACCATGGGTCAACAATTTTTAGAGCTCTATGCATCGCGTTACTTGAATTGATTTCTAATGAGAAATTTTATCTGAAATTGCGTTTGCGATTGAATTTTGTGTGACAGGTTGAACTCATGACTTTGTGCAATGTTCATTTAAAAAGACCAGTTATACGCCTTCGTATAGGCAAATTTTCTAAAAATAGAGAACGGATGAAATAAATGTTTTTTTAAATTATTGGTCACAATTGGTATCTAATGAAAACATAGGACGTAAAAGATGATCATTTTTGTGCGAAGCTACCCAGTTGAGAATTAACGGAAATGTGTTAGATAAATATATCTTTGAACACTATGATTTGAATAAATAAACAGGTAAGTATTGTGAGGCTAATAATTTCATTGAAAATTATTAAGTATCCTATGATAAAATATTTTTTGGACGGTACTAATCAAATATCAAATTTATCTCCGACTCCCATTGGTACAGAAAAGCTACTTTTAAATCAAGCGAAATCGTTGGAATACTTAAGAATTGAAAAAAATGTAGGCTTGAAAATACGCTAGTTTTATTGTCAAATACAGTATTGTATTTAAAGAATGAAGATTCAACAATTGAATTGCGAGTAAGATACATTGATAATTTGTTGGATGAGGATGATCAAATGATGAAATGCAAGGTTAATACTAATAGTTATTCTCTTATTCGCTTGAACATAAGACATAGTGAAAGGTTGTACGCGAAAATTGAATAGAGCAACAAACGATTAACCTGATTTAAAAATAAAAATCGAAGAAAATGAGCATATAGAAACTTTATGAATAACAATGTGGTATTAACTCAATATATAGTTAATTATGAAGACGCACAACGACAATATAAGTCATCTGATACAATCTCAGAAAAAGCAATAAATGGACTAAAACGACTGGTTCGTTCATCTGTTTCACGAGGATCGAGAGTCATCTTGATTACAAATGATAAAAATTTAAATATTAATATTCCGGGCCTTGAAATAGTTGTTGAAGAAGTACCAAATGAGGTAACAACGTGCAGTCTGTATTTTATTAGGTGGATAATTACTTTTCGTTATTTAATGACTCACTCAAATTTTGATAAAATTGCACTCGTTGACGCGACTGACGTGTTGATGATAAAATCACCTTTCTTTGACATGGACGAGAATGTTATCTATGTGGGTGATGAACAATCTGATTTATCAACATATATCGTGAAGTATGAAAAGACAAATGTCGAAATAAAAACATTTGTTCAACGGTATGAATATTTACAGTTATTGAATCCCGGAGTTGTTATTGGGCAATATCAAGTTATTATTGAATTTTTGGGAATCATGTGCAGCTATATTTATAATGACGCGCTACATGATAAGAAATTCGGTAATTTAGAAATGGCTTTGTTTAATTACATCATCTATAATTTTTTTTCCGGTAGAGCAATTCATGGTAGGCAAGTGAGTACGTTGTTTCATCACGAAGCCGAAAATACTATTTCATGGTTTATGCATAAATAAACGAACAAGGATGATTTCAGATGAGCATTTATGATGATCTACTAAAAGATAAATATTGGATTTTTCAAAAAAGAACGGCACCGGATTACTGGACAAATATCACACTGAAAAGTGGAGATAAGAATGGCATTTATGGAATAACATTTAATGCGAATGGACAATTTGATTTTTTCAAGGGAATCGGTTTTCTACCTGATGAGAGAGGTTGGATAATAAAGGATAATAAATTATATATAGTAAACGATAGTGGAGAAATCATAAAAACGGTTGATAGAATTGAAAATAGCGACAGAAACTCATACTTATTAATTAATGAAAATGAACGGTTTATGGCGTATAATTTTTTCAACGTCTCAATGTCAAACGAACTGAAAATTGGGGTTAATAAGCCTGAAGGATCTAATGGACCAAATCAAATGTTTTTTTGTAAAGACGGTGATATCCCCCGATGAGTGAAACTTTCATGGGTAATAGATTGTATATATATTCAGAAAATCCAACAATTAGTTTTGAACACTTTATTATCTCTACTATAGCTAATCAAATCGATGTAATGTATTTGACCATATTGACTAAAATAGTTAATGATTTGGAATTATTGATGAACATTTTGAATAGTGATATTAATATCATTGTCCAAAATGACAAAGTTGTTGGCATTCATGGAAAAAAATCTACCGTAGTCACTCTGATCGCAGCTACTACGATGAATGAAGAACAATTTTCGAACATATCAATCACAGGTATTAAAGAAATATTGTCATCATTAAAATGTTCAAGTCAGATTGTTTCAGTGTAGATAATGGAAATTAAAATTTTCATAATTTATGGATGAACTATCAATATTTGGCATTGATATTTATATCTTGGTGTTGTTCGAATTTGACTTAAAAAGTCAGTGCCATATTAAAATTCGGTTCGCAGTAATAATTTATTGTTTGATTTTTTTTGAATTTGGTGTCTTTTCTATATCAAATTAATTTATTCAGTTCAATGTGTCACCATTTTCGAGGAAAAAAATCTCCAATATGTCTTCGTTAAAACCTGCCATGACACGCTTAACGTTACTATTTTCATCACATTCCACGTTTAACGATGACTTTAATGCCTTATTGGGTGCAGCAATAACATCATGAATCGTCCAATCATCAATTGGCATGCCACGCGGATTCTTATAAATTGTGGCTTCTGGATCTTCAGCAGCACAGATTTGACGTATCGTTGTGGTCTCTATTGGTAGGGCTGATGAATTTTTGAGCTGACCAACTTCATAAGGTATGATGGTTACGTTTATTCACCGCTTTCTCATTGAACACAAGTACGTATGCTTCTGAAAGTATTGTACAGCCATGTGTCACAAAAATAACAGTGCTTGATAGTTAATGAGAGTCTATGATATAAAATACAATCATTTTTGTACGAAGGTATCTGAGTTGCGAATTGGAGTGAGAAGACTCAAACTAAATAAAATATACGTTTGTACGCACTAATTTGAATATATGAACATGTAAACATTGTTATCCTAATACTTTTGCATGAGAATAAATGGTATTTTATGATACAATTTTATGTGAGGTATTAATCAAATGTCTAATTTATCACCAATACCGGTTGGTACGGAAAAAACACTTTTAAATCAAGCAAAATCATTGAAATACTTAAGAATTGAGAAACGTAGGCTTGAAAATGCACTAGACCTATTGTCAAATGCATTATTACACCTTAAAAATGACGATTTAACAAATGAACCACTCGTAAAGTATATTGATCAAATGTTAGATGAGGTTAATCAAATAATGGAGTGCTAAATCAACAAATCTACTTCTCTCTAGTCCATAGGAAGCGGTAAAAAGTTATACGAAATAACATTAAAAATTTTTCGTTTAAAAAATTACCTGATGAAAAAATTGGAAATTTCTGAATAATAATGAACTAGTAATGCAATATATCGGTTTTTTTGAAAGAAGTTCGGTATAGTCGGCTATGATGAAAGTAATTATACTGAACAAGATACAAACATCTCAGCGACAAGTTTTTTGAGAATGTTGTTAGATTTAAAATAAACAAGGAAAATTGTTTCGGCGTAGATATTAAACTTTAAAAATTTTTGTAATTTGTAGAGTGTGAATTGTTTATGTTTGACCCTAAATTTGTAAATAAAAGGGCTTAGTAATTTGTAAAAACATTACTAAGCCTTTTTGTTTATATGCAATTTAGACTGAAGTCACAAATTCGCTACTCAAAAATTAGAGACAGGGGATAGGGAATTTAGTACGTAACTATTCATTTAAATTAAGCGTATGTTCTGCGCTAATTAATTTTTCGAGTTCGATTTTTCGCTGTTTTTGAAGTATAAACATCCCCAACATGTCCTCGTTAATACCCGCCATGACACGTTTAACGTTATTATTTTCATCATATTCCACGGTTAACGGTGACTTTAACGCCTTGTTTGGTGCAGCAATAACATCACGAATCGTCCAATCATCAATTGACATGCCACGCGGATTCTTATAAATTGTGGCTTCTGGATCTTCAGCAGCACAGATTTGACGCATCGTTGTGACCTCTATTGGCAGGGCTGATGAATCTTTGAGCTGAACAACTTCATAAGGTAGTTGATTGCGTTCAAAGAAATCAATGACGGCCTTTAATGCATTAAGAGCAGACGAACGATGGGAGAATGAATAAATGGTAATTGGCATTAGGATTCCTCCTCTCAATCAATATTTTGTAATACAATTATCCAACTTTTTAATAATAAAGTCAATTAAGTTTCGATACAATAGGTTAATATAATAGGTCGTGGATCGTTAAAAATTAAAGGGACATGGCATTTGAATGAGTATCCTCACGGATACGTGCTTATTTTTCAAACCATGTTTAGATGGCTGAAAAAAATTGCACTCACGAGTCGCCTCTTTTTTGAGTGTGGTACGACTTGCCAGCTCTGGTACAATTAAGAATAGAAGTGATTTAGAAATTTCGGAGGTATACCATGGGTGAGTATCAGTATGATATTGGCATTATCGGTTCTGGTCCGGCTGGATTGGCTGCTGCATTTGAAGCTAAACGTTTAGGAAAAAAAGTGGTCATTGTTGAAATGTATCGTTGGGGTGGCACTTGCCCAAACTATGGCTGCGATCCTAAAAAAATTTTATTAAGCGCAGTTGAGGGTATTCGGCGTGCACAAGCTATGGATAGTCGGGGACTTGAAGGGCGCCTTCAAATTAATTGGCCAGAATTAATGGCCTATAAACAAGCATATGTGGATGCAGTCGAGCCTCGAAAGCTTGCTGGCCTCGACCAAGCTGGGATTGATCGGTATTATGGGCAAGCGCAGTTTATTGATGGTAACCACGTTACGGTTAATTCAGATGTGATTCAAGCAGCTGATTGGATTATTGCGGTTGGACAAAGGCCAAGACAATTGTCATTTCCAGGAATTGAATTGACACAAGATAGTGAAGCCTTTTTAAATTTATCTGACATGCCGGCAGATGTTACATTTATTGGCGGTGGCTATATTGGCATTGAATTTGCAAATATCAGTCAAGTCGCTGGTGCAAAAGTCCATCTGATTTCACGTGGTCAAAATATTTTACGTGAATTCGACCCAGAATTGACCGCGCAAATGCAGACACAAATGCGCAAAGCGGGTGTTGAATATCATTTACAAAATGAAGTGGTAAAAGTTATTTCTAAGTCTGGTCGACTTCAGGTGACATTGACGGATGGTGAGACGTTCATGACAGATAAAGTGTTTGTGACTGCTGGCCGCGTTGGAAATGCTGATCGACTTAATCTCGAAAAAATTAATGTTGATTTTGAAGCAAGTGGAATTATCGTTGATGAACACTTGCAGACGACACAACCTCATATTTTTGCAATTGGGGATGTTGCCAATAGTCCGGTACCAAAGATTGTACCAGTCGGCAATTTTGAAGGTCGTTATGTCGTACGCCAGATTGTCCATCAGACAAAGACACCAATCGTTTATCCAACCTTACCAGTAGTTGTATTTGGGACACCAAGAATTGCACAAACTGGTGTATCGATTGTAACGGCAGAGGGAAATGGGTATCGTGTGTTGGATATTGATATGGGTCAAGTGATTACTTTTTATCGCTATCATGATCAGGCACGCATTCGAGTGGCAATTAATCAATCAGGACATATTGTTGGTGCCAGTGTTTTTGCTGCTGAAGCAGAAGAATTGATTAATTATTTTGTAACTGCAATTAATGAAAAACGGACCCTTGAGGACACACAAGCTAATATTTATGCTTATCCATCTCTTGGCAGTGAATTTTCATCGTTCTACTAATATTTAATTTGTGGTATAATTTTAGAATTAAATTTATAAAAATAGAGAGAAATTAATACAATGAAAATTAAAGGCTTAACGCCAATTTTACTTATTATTTTGGTTATCTTGTTCTTTACAGGACATATTTACTTCTTATCGCCATATCTAGCACATTTTATGAACGCAGTTGGTGATATGCTAAAAGATACGAATGCCATTGGATGGTCGATTCTAATTTTGACTTTTGTTGTCCGTTTGGTCTTATTACCAATGCAATTACATCAGTCACGCAACATGACAATTCAACAAGAAAAAATGCGTCTATTGCAACCACAATTGACAAAAGTGCAAGAAGCACAAAAAAATGCTGAAACCCAAGAAGATAAAATGAATGCCTCACAGGCAATGATGCATATCTATCGTGAAAATGGTGTTTCCATGTTAGGGGGAATGAATTTTTCAACCCTGATTATTCAGTGGCCGATTTTCTCTGGTTTGTATGCCGCAATTAATCCGCACATTATTGGTGGGTGGAAGCATATGGACTGGGCTGTCAATCAAGCCGCCGAAATTAAAGACGCTTCATTTTTTGGGATTCAATTAGCTCAGCACAGTTTGGGCTTAGCAATTGCCACTGGTCTTGTGTATCTGGCACAATCATACTTGTCAATGATTGGTATGCCTGAAGAACAAAAGAAGCAAATGCAAACGATGTCACTTATGATGCCTATTATGATGTTTGCGATGACGTATTTCACCAATGCTGGAGTGGGACTTTACTTCTTTGGTGGTGCAATTATCATGATTTTGCAGACATTGGTTATTAATTATTGGCGGCCGTATCTTCGTAAACAAGTTGGCGAATCATTTACGGTGAAAGATGTCGTTGATGATGCCCTCGCTGGTAAGATTAAGGCCCCAGAGGCTACTGGGTTTATGGCTAAGATGGCTGAAGCACAGCAAGAAGCAGCAAAGCAACAGACAACGGTGAAAGACGTGACACCAGACGGTCAAACATCGGCAGATAAGTTGTCAAATCGCGAACGAAATCGTGGTATTCAACAAAATAAAAAAGATTAATCAATTGGGATTAATGCTTATAAATAACTGCATCATTGGAGGTTCATAGTCATACCGTTTAGTTGGTAGGCTATGAACCTTTTTATAGTGCTTAGGTGTTAATGATGTGGAATCAATGACCGAGCGAATAATATATTAGGTGCATGCACTAGAATCCAACATACATTTAATTCAATGAATAGATTGCAGTTTCTGATTCGAATGAATTTTAGTATAATAACATTAGGTTAGCATGAATAATTTTGATTATCGTTTTGGCACAACAGGAAGTGAGCGTGAATGATATGCAGCATCATTTTTCAACCCGTTATCCGGATTTGATGGGAAAGACGGCAGTTGTAACAGGTAGTTCTTCTGGCATTGGCGAAGCCATGGCACGGCATATGGGCGCAGAAGGCATGAACGTCGTCATTAATTATTTCACAGCTGATGACCATGCGATTGAGGGCATTATTTATCTCATTGAACAAGCAGGCGGTCAGGCAGTAGCAATCAAAGCCGATGTCGGAACTGAACAGGGCGTACAAAAAATTTACGATACAGCAATTGAAACTTTTGGTGATTTAGATGTTTGTGTGAATAATGCCGGTTTTGAGATGCAATCTGCAACACATGAGGTGACATATGACGATTGGCAACGTGTCATTCATGTCGACATGGATGGTGTATTTCTAGGCACTAAAATCGCTATTAATCATTTTTTAACACACCATAAACCAGGCAATATTCTAAATACGTCATCAATTCATGACGTGATTCCATGGCCCACCTATGCTTCATATGCAACGGCCAAAGCGGGTGTTTTGATGTTTACAAAAACGACAGCTTTAGAATATGCTGATCAGGGTATTCGAATTAATGCTATTTCCCCTGGCGCATTGGAAACTCCAATTAATGCTAAACGCTTTGCTGATCCAGCAGTTAGGCAAGAAACAACCAATATGATTCCGATGAAGCGTATTGGTGATCCGATTGATGTGGCAAATGCGGCTGTTTGGCTGATTTCTTCTGAAGCGGCCTATATTACGGGAACAACATTGTATATCGATGGTGGTATGACACTTTATAACGAATTTCAAGGAGGTAGAGGCTAATGGATTTTTATCAACCAGAAGTTTTATCAGATGATGTAGTTGCTACAAAATTAGCACGTCCGGGCAAACAAATCATGTTTTTAACTGCCGATTGGTGTGGCGATTGTAAGGCAATCAAGCCATTTGTTCAAAATTTTAAAAATTATATTATCGAGCAAGGTATGGACTGGGTAGATGTCGATCGCGATGAAAATATTGAGATTGCAAAAGCCCAAAATTTAAGGGGTATCCCAGCATTTGTTTTATTTGAAAATGGGCAACAAATCAAGCATATCGGTGACGGTGAACGTTTAAATCCAAAAGATGTGCAACGATTTCTTGAAACAGTATAATTTAAAAACAATAGTGGGGTGAAACAAGTATGCGCGGGATACGCGATTATTTTAATCAAGTGAGTTATGAATTAATGAATGTGCTCATTCCGCTCATTCCGCTCGCCTATTTAGCGCACGTTTTAGGTAATATTGGCTTAGGTATCTCGGCCCTGGCCATTGGAACCGCAGAACTGCTGATTCTTGTTTTTATTCGACCAACAAGTATTTATGGTCAATGGCAGCTGACGAATCATCGAGATAACCCGATAGCCGATGCATCAATTTTTTGGAATACTTTATTAATTCGAATGCTATTAAGTCTTTTAGCTGTACTTAGTTTGCTCGGTTTATTACATTTTGGGACGGCTGTACAAGTGTTTAAGGTGTATCGTTCAGCGATGCTGATATCAATTATTATTATTGTCGGTAGTTTATTTGATATTTCATGGTTTTTTGTGGGTACTGGGCACCATCTCAGGGCTATTTTACAAGCATCATTCACAAAAATTATGGTCTTACTTTTGATTTTAATTTGTGTCAAAACTGTTGGTGATAGTAACGCCTATATTCTGATTTATGGTGTCATGCGTTTAGTTAGTAACTTGATTCTGTGGGCGCAACTGCCAAAACATATTTTTACGCGGATTCATTTGCAACCCCAGCCTTATTTGAAGGGTGTCTTGACCATGTTTAGTGGGATTCTTGGTATTGAATTATTTGCATTAATTGGGCGTTTTCTATTACCTTTTTTCAACTCAAATGCTGAGATTTGGATTGGCTATTATGATGTGGCTTTGCGGTTGAATCAGGTGGCAATTGTGCTAACTAGCACAATTGGACTGAGTACGATGCCGCGTTTCTACCATATTTATCGACAGAATAATTATGATAAATTGATTCAACACATTGATAACGCTGTGGAATCGGTGACAGCTTTTGCCGTACCTTTAGTGTTTGGGACAGCAGCGACGGCTGTAACTTTTACGACCTGGTTTTTAGGCCCAAATTTTCGTGAAGCAGGTATTCTAATGGTCTTCATGGCCCCTTTAATTTTACTTCTGGGCTGGAACACCATTTTAGGTGGGCAATTTTTACGTCTTGCGTATCGGAATCAAGTACTAACAGGAACGATGTTGGCAGGCTTAGGCATTAACTTATTTTTGAATTTACTATTGATTCCTCAATTTGGTACTTTTGGTGCTGTTTTTGCTTTGCTAGGTAGTGAATTGTTTATTTTTGGACTTCAACTCTTTTTTGCACGCGATGTGATTGCCTTTGGCCGTATCGTTGTCTTGACGTCAAAGTATATTATTAATGGCTTATTCATGTATTTAGTGATTGTTGTCTCGACGAGTCACTTACCAGCATATCCCTCAACGACTGTACTTCAACTTGTCATTGGTGTAGTTGTTTATATCATTGGGATTCTTTTATTGAGAAGCGTATTGCTGACTAGAATATGGCAAATCATGCTGACATATATCAAATTTTTAATACATCGTCATTAAGGAGCGACTTCATGAAAGCTGGCGCATTAAAAGAAAAAATTATTCAGACCGCAACAGAGCTAGGCATTGATAAAATTGGCTTTACTGATGCAAGCGATTTTTCAAATTTGAAGGACCGGATTGTCGCACAAGAAAACGCAGGTTATACAAGCGGATTTGAGCATAAAATTATTGATGAACGTATCTATCCAGACAAAATTTTTAACGAGCCACGCACAATTATTTCCATTGCTTTAGCGTACCCATCAGTTCTGACAGAACGGCCAGCACGGACCCAATACAAGCGAGGTACCATTGCCCGAGCAAGTTGGGGTGAGGATTATCATTTTGTGCTGCAACGAAAATTAGACGCACTGATTACACAAATCAAGCAATTCGCGGTTGATGAAGATCCACACTTTAAACCAATGGTTGATACGGGTGAATTGTTAGATGTAGCTGTGGCTCAGCGCGCTGGTGTGGGATTTGTTGGTAAAAATGGGTTATTAGTAACGCCTGAATTTGGTAGTTTCGTTTATCTAGGTGAAATCATTACGAATCTTGAATTAGCGCCTGATCAACCAATGGCGAATGGCTGTGGTGACTGTACGCGTTGTATTGATGGCTGTCCGACGAATGCATTGCTGGGTGGTGGACGAATGAATGCCCAGCGTTGTTTGAGTTTTCAAACGCAAAAACGTGGTATGGTCGAAATGGAATTTCGGAGTAAAATGCATACACAGTTATATGGCTGTGATATTTGTCAGCTAGTTTGTCCTTATAATCAGGGGATTGATTCACGTCAACATAGCGATATGTTACCAGATCCGGAGTTAGCAAAACCTGAATTAATTCCAATTTTAGACCAATCAAATGCAGAATTTAAGGCGAAATTCGGTAAAATGGCGGGTAGCTGGCGTGGTAAAAAAGTGATGCAAAGAAATGCAATCATTGCATTGGGTAATCTGCATGATCGGACGGCTATACCGCGACTTCAAACGCTTATTCAGACCGATGAACGACCAGATATTCGAGCAACTGCCGTTTGGGCCCTAGGTCAAATTATGCAAAAGAAACAAAGTGAGGCGTTACTTGATTTTCTGAAACAACTTAATGAGTCATCCGAGCTTGTTCAAAACGAGATTCAGCGCGTTTTCTCACAATATGAATCATAAAAAAGCCAGCACTCATTATGATGAGCACAGGCTTTGTAAAAAAAATTATTTAAAGTAGTCAAGAATACTTGTTAGTAAACTTGGCTTTTTTTGTATGGTTTTTGTTGTTGTGAGTTTAATTTTCGGTGTTACCGTCAAATAATCATTATAATTACTATTTTTAAAACGAGGCTGTACGGTAGCCAGTGCCGCATTTTTTGCAATTGGTGCAGCCGTACGTTTGGGTATTGGCTGAAATTTCAATTCGACTTTATGTGCCGCAGTTGGTACGAAAATTTCTAGCCCTTGTTTTGCCTTAAGATTCGTTGTCTGCTGCTGAGCATTTTTAATTGATATGGTGTGCGACATGTTTTCTCGCGACCACGTTTTGACATTGACTTGAGTCTCTGCTTGTTTCAAAAGCGTCTCAGTCTCATGAAAAATCGTATCATTTGGTGCGTGTTCGTCAGTATTTAAGACAACGGTAATAATTGGACGGTTTTTAAAAGTCGCAATACCAACGAATGAATGGCCGTGATGAGCAGTCGCGCCAGTTTTTAAGCCTTGAAAATGATAATCTGATTGATTGAGGAGGAGATTAGTTGATTTAATACGCGTTGATTGGCCATTTAATCCTGGGAAATTTGCCTGTTGTTGATTGGTAAGCGAGACAATTGAAGGATAGTCGTTAACTAAATGATAAGCAATTTTAGCAACATCCCGTGCCGAGAGTAAGTTTTCAGCATCATCAGGTAATTGATGGTTTTTAAACGGCCCAAGTGCACCGTTAGGTAAACCAGAAGCCGATACAATCTGATTTGTACCAATTTGCCATTGAATGAGTAATTGATTGGCTGCTTGGTAGAATTTGCTTTGAGAGCCGGATACAATTTCAGCTAACGCAGTAGCGGCGGCATTTGATGAAGGCAGTAAAGCGGCGTTGAGTAAATCGGTAATGGTATAATTCTGGTTTTCAGACATGGGTACGTTGGCAACTGACAAATCTTGGCTAAATTCAGCAACTTCTTTTGATACGTGCACCGTTGTTTCAGGCTTTAGCGTCCCCATTTCAATTTTTTGTTCAACTAAATAAACAACAATAAGTTTTGAAATTGAGGCAATTGGTAGTTTTTCATTGCCGTTTTGATCAGCAATTATTTGACCCGTTTTGGCATCGGCAATTAATGCGGATTTTGCACTAATCTGAGGGGCGAATAGGGCAGCGTGAACTGAAGATGGTGTGACTAAACAACTTAATAGAATGACACAACATAATATAATTTTAAATTTGCCAAGCATTTTTTTCTCCCAAAATGTTAATACTATATAGTATGCCATAAATAATTGTCTGCGGTAGCGTCAGTTAGTGACTGTCGTCGATTAACTCAATAAAAAAGCAATTCTGTTACGAATTGCTAAAAGAATATTATTCAATAATGTTAAGTTGATTTCGACATTGATCAAGTGTTTCATACCCTTTGTCGGTCATAACCTGTTCAAGTTCATTTTCGATGCGTTCAAATGCTGAAATACCCTCGACAGACAAGGTTGAACCGATTGCAACTAAATCAGCACCACATAAAATATGATCATAGACATCACGCCCAGTTGTGACACCACCAGTACCGATAATGTTAATTTCTGGCTTCAAACGTTGACGCAAGGCACGAACATTAGCTAGTGCGGTTGCTTTAACTAATTTGCCACCAATGCCACCGAATCCTTCTTTTGGTTTAATGACAACGGTATCAGTTTCTGGATCAATCACTAAGCCATTACCAATTGAATTAATCGTATTCACGAAATGAAGTGGATATTGATTGAGAATGTTGGCAATTTCATCAAAATGAGCTAAGTCAAAATAAGGGGGGAGCTTAACGCCTAATGGTTTTGTGAAAAAGGTGAAAATTTCAGCTAGAAGCGTTGCAGTAGCATGAAAATCGTAGGCCATCTGGGGTTTTCCAGGTACATTAGGACAAGATAAATTCAATTCAGTTAAGCCGATATAATCAGAGGCTTGGATTTTGTGCAGCATATCAAGATTATCCTGTTTGGCAATCCCAGCAATTGAAAAAAAGAGTGGTTTGTCAGTTTGGAATTGATTGGCTAGTACATAGTCAAGATAGTATTGGAAACCGTGATTTGGAAGGCCAGATGAATTAATCGTACCCATTTGATCAGATAGCGCAAAGTACCTTGGTAGGGGATTGCCCTCACGAGCCGTAGGTGTCGATGATTTTGTCACTAATGAACCAGTATGCGTATTAGCAAGCAACAGATCCAAATCATTCGCATCTTGACATAAGACGCCCGAAGCATTGAGCAAAACTTTATTAAAGGTAAAATTCCCAAAATTAACCGATAAATTAGCCATATTGTATGCAACCTCTTTTACAGATTTTGACTATCTTACCAATTCAAAACAAGACCTGTCAAATGTTTTATCAATTGTTCGTGTTACGCCGCATGGTTTATCATCCGTTTAAGGTGACTAATAATCGTGCATGTTATAATTAGTACTGCTCATCAAATATGAGGGCACCGCTAATTCTGCATTAAGAAGGGTTAGACATTAATTCGGCGAATAATTAGTCTATAAAAATATAATGATTATTACAAAATTGGGAGATTCTAAGCAGATGAAAAATCGTAGTGAACGACACGCAAATCCTAAAAGTAAAGGAAAGCGACGTGTCAAAGTGTTTATCGGGGTGCTGATAACCATCGCCATTGTGGCTTTTGGTGCGTTACAGCTTGAACGGTATGTAGTGGACCAACAGGCGGCCAAGCTAGTCTCGGCAATGGCACCCGCAACAACAACTAAGACTACTGCAGGTACAATTTCAAAATTGAAATTGGCAGCCAGTACGCCTGAACAAATTGCAACGCGTTTAAATGAGAATGAATCAGGGCTAGTTGCTCGCTCTAAACAAAGCATCTCGTCTGCAGAAGCATCTACTAGTGAAAATGGCATTATTTATACGATTGCAACGGATAAATTGAATACGACAACAGTCAATATGTTATTATCAGCAAATGGCGATCAGGTCAAACAAATGGCAAAGAAAATTGTGTCATCAATGGCCGATGCCGGTACAAATAATCCAAAAATGACGATTAATATTGTTGATAGTAATGGTAAATTAATTAAGCAGTTAGTTTACACTAATTAAAATGCGCTATTTGAATCGTTTTAAATTGTAGGAGAATTGAAGTGACTGATGACGAATTACAACAATTAGTACGACAAATCTCACAAAAGTGGTTTAGTCGTTCTTTTGAGCATCAAGCCTTATTCAATCACAGATTGAAAACAACAGGTGGTCGTTACGTCTTAGCTTCTCATAATATTGAAATTAATCCGTTGATGTTAATAGAACATGGACAGGCAGTACTAATCGGTATTATTAAGCATGAATTGATTCATTATCATCAACATATATCGGGCTTACCCTATCAACACCGGGATATTGCATTTAAGAAGGAATTGAAACGAGTTGGTGCTTTACGGTATGCACCAGCTACATCTTATCGATTACAAAAGCAACAATCTCAGCGAAATTATCATCTTTATACATGCATCAATGGGCATGCGATTAGACGGCAACGTTATATCAATGTTAATCGCTATCGTTGTGGCCTTTGTCATGGGAAATTAAGATTGATGGCATCAGAAGCGCAATCAAAATAATTTATTTAGTTTTGATGCCACGATAATGATATGCGAAGTAAGCAATAGGAATTAATTCATATTCGCGGTATAATGTTAGTAATCTAGGAAAGGGGGTGATACGTTTTGGATAGATTAAATCAATTGACCAATCGTATCGCCCTTGTATAGGAAACAAGGGCGATATGATCTGGTAGGTGGTGACAACCATCGAAAGTGATGACTTAGCAAGTAATTGTTAAGGCTCGAAGTGACTCAAGGCGGCGAACCTTGAGTCACTTTTCTTTTTATAATTTATATGACATAATATGTAAAAATAATACAATGAAATTTTTATTTAATGAAGGGAGCAGATTATGAAACAATCAGACATTCGAATTGTTGCGGCTCAAGCAGAAGATCAACTTGATATGTTACAGCTAGAACAAATTATCTTTTCGGATATGGCGTTAACGGTTTATCAAACCTTGTCGCCTGAAGCAGTTTTAGATGCGGTGTATTTAGCAACTTTAACTGATTCAAAAAGTCGATATCACTATTCAAGAGGCATTGTAGCAAAAGATAACGACAATCAAGTTTTAGGCGTTTTGTTTGGCTATCTAGCAGCAGAAGAACCAATATTAGATACTGAATTCCAAAAAGTATTGGCTGAAAAATATCAATATCATGAATTAGTATTCCCCGATTCTGAAGTTTATCCAAACGAATGGTATTTGGATTCAATTGCAGTTAACACTGCTGCACGGGGAATGGGCGTTGGTTCGCGCTTATTGGCTGCGGTTGATCAATATGCCAAGGCAGCTGGTGCAACGGTCGTTGGCCTAAATGTAGACGATGCCAATCCAAAAGCCCAAAAGTTATATGAGCGAGTTGGTTTTCAACCCGTCGGCGACTTATACATTGGTGTGCATCACTATACGCATATGCAGCGACAAATACAGTAAAATGAATAACAACTAAATGTCTCTAACACGGCTAATTATTATTAATTAGTCGTTTTTTGTTACAATGATTTACACAGAAATTGATAGAGTTGAAAACAACAATCTTATGAGATTTGAATACGACGTTGTGGAGAATATCTTGCTTTAAGATATTCTTTTAATACAGGTCAACATCAATGTAATCAAATCAAAATTCTGCATAATTAATGTTTATATTTTTTTGAAAAGTAAAATCCCCCATAAAAATGTATTTACATGTCTACTGACTTAAAATCTTTTGTTTCGTATAGAAGTGAGGTAATCAAGTGACCTAAACTCATTTTTATTAAGTAGCGCGATAGGTAAAAAATAGTGAGCAAAAAACTCGACGTAAATGACGACAATCAAAAATGAGATGTCGATTATTATTGTTCAAAATTCAGTCTATTTAATGGAGTCGCATTTGACCTGTACATAAATCAACTAATTAAAAAATTGATATAGTAGTAGACTGTGTTTTTAAGGGACTATTTTATCCTAATGAAGGTATTTTTTTTTCGAAAATCAATGATAAAATATAAATACAATGAAAGCGCTTACAGGTTTTGAGCCGTTTCATTGAAAATATTTTACAGATGAGGAATTGAGTATTATGGTGAACAACAGTGAACAACAAAAAACGAGCCTGGAAGTTTCTTTATCCTGGACAGAACGTTTAGGTCTAAGTGCCTCAGGGTTCGGTGGAAACTTATTGTGGACAGCTTTAACGTCCTATATATTGTTTTTTTATACTGATGTAATTGGTGTGGAAGCTGTAGCGTTAGGAACAATGATGTTGTTTGTTCGAATATTAGATGGCGGTGCAGATATTGTGATGGGGATTTTAGTCGATAAGACTAAGACTAAGTATGGAAAGGCTAGGCCATGGATAAAGTGGTTGGCAATTCCGTTTGGATTAAGTTTTATCATGCTATTTGCAATTCCGGATTTAAGTGTCTCAGGTACGTTCATTTATGTAACAATTACTTATGTGCTCGTTAATTTGATGTACACAGCAATCGCAATTCCGTCTTCAACGTTGATTGCTTTAGTAACAAAAAGTCAATATGAACGTGCTCTTTTAAATATTATTGGAACCATTGCTTCAACGATTGCTAGTTTGGTTGTATTGACAATTACTCTGCCAATGGTTAAGGCATTTGGGAATGGTAAAAATGGGTGGCTGATTACTTTTGCAATTTTTGGCATTATCGCAATGATTTTGTATTTTTGGACATTTTTTTCCAGTACTGAAAGAGTTACAGAAGCAACTAAAAATAAGGAAGCAGTACCTCTTAAAGTTGGAGTTAAAGCTTTATTTTCAAATAAATATTGGATTCTAATCACAACCCTTCTTATTATTGCATTCTTAAACTTAGGGGTCAGCGGAAGTGTCGCGCTATACTTCACAACTTATGTAATGAAAAATGCAGAATTTATTGGTGCAATTTCGATTGCATCACGAATTCCAAGTGTTCTAGTCCTTGCAGTTGTATGCGCACCTCTTGTAAAGCGTTTTGGAAAACGTAATGTAGTTATGGCTGGATCCGCAATTGCAGTTATCGGTCGACTTACGATGCTTATTGATCTGACAAGCCCAATAGTGATCCTTGTTTCTAGCGTTATCTTAGGAGTTGGTGGTGGAATGTTGGGCGCTGGGTCCTTTGCATTTTTGTCTGATACGGTAGAATATGGAGAATGGAAATCAGGAGTTCGAACTGAAGGATTGATTTTTAGTGCCTCTAGCTTTGGATTGAAGGTTGGTGCCGGATTAGCTACGGCGATTGTAGGATGGGGACTTGCATATTTCGGATACAAAAGTGGAACAAGTGTTCAGACAGACAGAGCAATACAGGGAATTAAGTTTTTGTATATTTGGCTTCCTATGGCATTTAGTGTGATGCAAATTGTGATTCTATACTTTTACAATTTAGATAAGATTTATCCTCAAATAATGAATGATCTTGAGGTGCGTAACGAAAAAAAGGACTAACTGCAAGTAAATTTTGTTTCTAGAAATCACTCAATTTGAACTGTTATTAATGTCATTGAAGGTACAGGTTTAAATTTCAAGTAATTAGTTTGGTAGTCAGATAAAATTTATCTAGACAAAAAATTAGGAAATGGAAGTTTAACATGAATGTAAGAGAAAAAAATGCTAGGGAACAAGCGCAAAAATTAGTAGCGAAAATGACTCTTGAGGAAAAGGTCCTACAATTAGGCGTTGTCGCACCAGAGATAGATAGACTAAACGTTCCAAAATATGTTTACTGGAGTGAAGCACTGCATGGTGTCGCTCGTGGGGGTGTCGCAACAGTATTTCCTCAAGCAATTGGATTAGCAGCGATGTTTGATAAAAAAATGATGTCAAACATAGGTGAAGTCATTTCAACAGAGGCGCGTGCTAAGTACAATGCAGCGCAAGAGTTTGGAGACATCGACGTATATAAAGGACTGACGTTGTGGTCGCCAAATGTTAATATTTTTCGAGATCCACGATGGGGACGGGGACATGAAACATTTGGTGAGGATCCTTATTTAACTGCGAGTACGGCAGTACCCTTGATTAAGGCCATGCAAGGTGACGGAAAATATTTAAAGACAGCTGCTTGTGCTAAACATTTCGCTGTGCATTCTGGTCCCGAAGATGGACGATTGATGGTAAATGCAATCGTAAATGAAAAAGATTTGCAAGAAACATATCTACCAGCATTCGAGGCCTGCGTGACTGAAGCTGATGTTGAATCGGTTATGACCGCATTAAATTTTGTTAACGGCGTACCAGCAACCTTGAATGAAGAATTATTTAATATCTTACGTCAACAATGGCAATTTAAAGGCCACATTACTAGTGATTTCCTAGGACTAGAAAATTTAACTATGGAACAACACTATACTAAAGATCAACCTGAAGGCATTGCAGCGGGTGTCAATATGGGTGTTGATTTAGTGAATGGTGTGATGGTTAAAGCTTTGTATCAGTCTCTTGAACGAGGAATAATTACTGAAGATGCAATTACAAGGGCAGCAGTTAATCTTTTTACAACACGCTATAAACTTGGAATGTTTTCTTCGGATTGCGAATTCGACCACATCGATTATGAGGAAGTCGAGAGTCTAAAGAATAAAAAAATCGCCTATGATGCTGCACTCAAAAGTTGTGTTTTATTAAAAAATGAACAGGGATTACCGTTAGATAAATCAGCAATAAATAAAATCGCCGTTATTGGACCAAATGCTAATAGTCGAGTAGCATTGGAAGGAAACTATCAGGGAACGGCATCGCGTTATACAACGATTTTAGAAGGTATTCAAGATGAGGTTGGATCAGCAGTAAAGATATATTATGCTCAGGGCTGCCATTTGAATAAGATGAAAGTTGAGGAGGTGGCAAGAGAAGATGATAGATTAAGTGAGGCATTAAAAATTGCGACGATGAGTGATGTTGTCATTCTATCACTTGGACTAGATGCCACTCTTGAGGGCGAAAATGGAGACGCAGGAAATGCATACGGTGCTGGTGATAAAGAGACGTTGGAATTACCAGGATTACAGCAACATCTGATGGATGAGATATTGAAATTAAACAAACCAACAATTCTGCTAATCAATGCAGGAAGTGCCCTAACTTTTAATGGCGCTGAAGAAAATGATAATTTAAAAGCTATTATGATGAATTGGTATCCAGGTGCTCAAGGGGGCACGCTGTTGCAGATATTTTATTCGGAAAAGTAAGTCCGAGTGGAAAATTACCAATAACATTCTATCAAACAACAGATGAGTTGCCAGAGATCACAGATTACTCAATGAAAAATCGCACGTATCGATACATCGAGAAGTCCGCACTATTTCCATTTGGATATGGGTTAACATATTCAAAGATGGAAATTGTGAATGCAGAATTGATTGATAATTTGATGAAAGTTCGCATCGAAAATGTTGGCGAATATGATACAGATGATATTGTACAAATTTATGTTAAACATTTGTCCTCAGAATTAGAGGTGAAGAATACTCGTTTAGTAGGCTACTCACGTGTTCATTTGAATAAAGGTGAATCTAAAGATGTTGATGTGGAATTAGATAAGAATACGTTTACTCTTGTTGATTTTGATGGTAAACGTAAATTAGTTTTGGGAGAATATCAATTTTATGTATCAACTTCACAACCAGATGCACGTAGCCAATATTTAACAGGAGTAACCCCACTTACTCTTCGAAAGACAAGATAAAAATTAAAGTATATTTTGAAGAAAGAGGAAATTTTTTTGAAAAAACAAGTTTTTAATCCCTATTTACCCCTATATGAGTACGTACCTGATGGAGAACCACGTGTTTTTGGGGATCGTCTATATATATTTGGCAGTCACGATAAATTTGATGGTGAGGCATATTGCTGGAATGATTATGTTTGTTATTCGACCCCAATTGACGATCTGACAGAATGGAATTTTGAAGGATATATTTATCACAAAGAGCAAGATCCAATAAATAAAGACGGAAAATATAAAATGTATGCTCCTGATGTGATACAAGGTGAAGATGGGCGATTTTATCTATATTACGGATTTGATGAATTCGTTAGCCAGGTTTCTATCGCAGTTTGTGATACACCAGCGGGAAAGTATGAATATTATGGTACAGTTTCTCATCCAGATGGTGTCCCATTAGGAAAAAAAAAGGGAGATGCATATCAATTTGATCCGGGTATCTTTATTGATGATGATAAAAGGATTTGGTTATATACTGGATTTTCACCAAAAGCTGATTTTATTAATTACGTCACGGAGCATTTTTCAGAAATTAAATTTATTTTTAGCGGAATGGGAAGTGACGTTGTTGAATTGGGCAATGATATGAAGACGATTATTTCTAAACCTAAAAAATTAATTCCAGGATGGGAAAATAGTCGCGGAACGAGTTTTGAGGGACATGATTTTTTTGAAGCTAGTTCTATTCGTAAGTTTGATAATCGATATTATTTAATCTATTCCACTACTTCGAATCATGAGTTGGCATATGCTGTAAGTGATTACCCAGATCATGGATTCGTTTTTGGTGGGGTATTACATTCTAATATGGATATTGGATATCATGGGAACGACGTGGCAAAGGCATATGGTGGTAATAATCATGGATCGCTGGTGAAAATTAAAGATAGTTATTACATTTTTGGGCATCGTCAGACAGGATATACGGAATATTCACGACAAGGGGTTGCTGAGAAGATTGAGCGTAATGCAGATGGCTCCTTTAATATGGTTGAAATGACTAGCTGTGGCTTGAATGATGGTCCACTGGTCGGAACAGGATATTATAGTGCCGGAATTGCTTGTAATTTATGGAATAGAAGTGGTGCAATGAAAATTTTTGATTTAATGATATCAAAAAATCAAAACAATCATCCAAAAATTACGCAGAGTGGTATTGATCGGGAGAAGGATCCTGATCAATATATCGCGAATATGAGTAGTGGCTCAGTAGCGGGATTTAAATATTTTGAACTTAAATCACCAAGAGAAATAAATATTGAAATACGTGGTACCGGAGAAGGGAAAATGATTGTACAAACGGAGGAGCAATCTAGGTTTGAATTTGCTGAGATCGAAATTTCTCCAAGCGTTGATTGGACGTCAGTAAAAGCAGAAATTACAACTGAATTAACCGGTATAGTTCCGCTGTTTTTCCGATATGAAGGAAGTGGGTCCATTGATTTTAGAGGCTTTGAAATACGTTAACTGTTAAATTTTATGACTTTATACATCGTAATGAAATCGCGCTGAATAGTGATCTGTTTAGTGCGATTTTTAAGTTCGTTCGACGAATATATATTAGATCTTCAGTGGATTGCTCAGTACAAAAGAACTATATAACCTGAAGATAAGTCAAGTCAGAATATTCCAAAAGTAAATATTTTGAAATTTAAGATCGACTCTATGCCAGATTAAAAAAAGCAGGAAGGATAAGTGCTTTTCAATTCTGTAGAGTAGGTGAAAAGA
Organism: Weissella diestrammenae; assembly: GCF_014397255.1. Classification (NCBI taxonomy): domain Bacteria; kingdom Bacillati; phylum Bacillota; class Bacilli; order Lactobacillales; family Lactobacillaceae; genus Weissella; species Weissella diestrammenae. Next base: position 1,623,347 of record NZ_CP060724.1, on the reverse strand, counting down.
ATGTTGTGAAAAAAATATTGAAGTATTTCTCAGCAAATGACGAAGATAGGATTGTAGAATTTTATTCAATTTTTAAGTATGTAAATGTTGTGATAACTCAACTTATTTTTGATAATGTTTTGTTAATTACAGGATTTATCGTTTGTTTTCAATCAGCCATGCTTTGTTCGAAAATAGGAAGTATGAACAGTTCGCCAGATTTCAAAAACAGCTGCCTTATTAATCACGATAGAGGGTCAAAAATGTCAATATATTTCGTCAATGATTCTAATTTCTCTACTAACTGATTCAAATGAGAACCATTATTTGCGTAGTTTGTCTAGTGAATCTTTGAAATTTTATGAATAACATATTGACATAGAAACACGGGCATACTTACATTTTGCGGATTGAAAAAGTCCATTTTTTGTAAGTGAATAATTATTAACCTTTCGTGAAATGGAAGATTCGTCATCTTGTGACTAACTTTGAAACTTAAGAAGTAATGTAAATTCACCGAAAAATAAGTGAGATAATCTATAAAAAGTGATTGGATAAACAAGCCTAGAAATTAACCTTGAATATAAGCCGTAAATGATATTGCAGCCAGTATGAAACAAAGATTGTAATTGACTGCGACATTGACAAACTTATTAGTCTATCAGCGGAGAACAATCAGAAATATAAAAAATATACATTAATCATAGGAAATTTGTAATTATACGCAGAATATGAGATATTAAATGCATTGAGTAGTTAATTTTAAATAAGGCGAGGAAGAATGTGGCATGAAAACTCTAATGAGCTTAGATCTTAAATTTAAGAATATGTTTGGACAGGGGGGATTGGAGAATTTCAAAATACGCCTGGATTTGCAAGAGATAACGGTGAAATCGTTTTTGATTCCCGTCATCAACGAGATTTAGATGCATTAGTTGCTATTACACACGGTGACAAATTTAGTGGAAATACATCTTATGATCTTGTGGCTACAGATCACGTCTTAGTTCAGATCGACGCAAATGGGGGGCGTGGACCAATTCAAACATTTCTTGGAGAAGATGGCATTCTTCAAATTCATACTCAATCAAGAATAATAACAGAAGAAGTAGTTAGAGCTGCTGCCAATCTATGGAATACAATTGCTGGCGCTGAGATTATTAAATATGTAGTAGATCCAGCTTTAAGTGATGAAATAATACATGATTTACCTTCTATAGAGGGTAGCACTACACTGATGGGACAGACATATAATGGTGAGGGGATTGTTTGTTATCCAGATAATTTTCACTTGGAAAATCTATCTGAGTCTAATAGAAATAATCAACTGGTAGCACTAGCTGCACATGAAATGGGACATGCAATTGGCATTGCACATCTAGGTGGTGGACGAGTTGGGAATAACGCGGGCGAGAGTGAACCACCATATTTCGGGCATGAATTTATGTCCACATGGACTGTTGAAATGAATCCAGTCGGTGTGACTTCTACTTTAATTGACGCAGCGGTGCTAGCGTTAGTTGCACATGGGTGGGAAAAACCAAGGTCTGTTGCTGAATGGGCAATTTCCGGAATAAATAAAGATAGTTCTGTAACCAGTAATGATCTATCTATTGATTCAATAACCAACACAATTCCGTGGGGATATGCAGTGGATCAAATAAGTCATACAATTCAAGATAATGAGCCACTTTATAAAAAGGTTAAAAAAAATTTCAACGTATATAATCCTAAGATTAATATTGACGATGTTTTTGCGAAACATTATTTTTATCGATCAGATCAAATAGATGTTATTGGTACGACGGGCAGTTTGAACCTTATTGACGAACTAGTACTGATTGAACGTACTTACGAGTCTGCAGATGGATATTTTATAAATAAAGTAAATATTGATAATCAGATATATTACATTTTCAATGATGCTTTCGAGTAGTCGCAAACACAACAATCAATCCCAATAATTTCTAAAAATTAAGGTGGTAAAATATGAATAATTTGGTTATTACGGAAAATATAAAAAAGTATTTAAACGATAAAAATGTGTATTTTCGAAGTGATTTAAATATTAATGAAGTAATTCGAGTTGATGAATCAATCAAAATAGGTAGCCATTCGACTTTTTTTTGTATCATCAATCAAAACAAATTCCAAGCATTGGATTTAATTCCTTGACAAACAGTGAACTGTCATTTAGTAGCAAAATTGGAAGTTATTCTTCAATTGGACCTAACGTTCAAATTATGAGTTCACAACATCCTTCCGATAGATTTACCACCTCACCCATCACTTACTATCCTGAAAGAATTGGATTAAGTTTTGATCGAGACGTGAACGATGTATTTGCGGACACCGCATGGGATGACAAAGGGTATTATTCGAAAAATGTGATCATTGGAAATGATGTGTGGGTGGGACAGGATGTACTGTTCAAATCCGGAGTGACGGTAGGTGATGGTGCCATAATTGCATCAAGATCTGTAGTGACCAAAAATGTACCGCCATTTAGTATAGTCGGTGGTGTACCGGCAAAAATTATCCGTTATAGGTATGACGAACAAACAATTACGGCGCTTAACAATCTAAAATGGTGGAATTATCCGGTTAAGAATTTTGAATACGTACGTGGTGATGAAGAAATTCACTCATTTATTGATAAAGTACAGAATTTAATTCAAAATGAGAAAATCACGGCGTATCCAGCACCACTCACTTTAGAAGATATTTTATCAAATTCATAATATGGAATCCCCTTTTAGAATTGAATATATATATCATACGAGTTTTAGTTCCGATGCCTATACTTGCTAAAATCATAAAGTAAACCTAATAAAGTCAAAATGAACTGTTTTGTTTCATTTTGATAAATTATAAATTTCCCCATCGTTCTACTCCAAGCTTTTACTATCTCTATATGACTACAAGTAAAACAGTAACAAATAAGTAATCAGACAGTCCACAGCGGACCTGAGGGAATCTGATTTTTTTGATTCTAGGTGAACGGAGAATAAAGTATAAGTACCTCAAAAAATCGAGGATAACTGATAAATCTTTGGGAATGAGGGAGTCAAAGTTACGAAGTATAGGATGTTATTATAGTTCAAGTGTAAAGGCAATAAAAAGGCTTGATAAACACTTGTATTTGAGTGGGAAACGTCTGAATTTTGATTGGATATGATTTAGCTACAGCGAACACAATAAAATGTTGTTCATATACAAACATGTGTAAGGCCTTTAAATGAAATTAATAATTTGAAAATGTGACATTTTTTTGATACAATGAGAGTAATCTAATAAGGGAGGTAAGACTACTATGACATTGGAAGACAAAGTTGCAAGTGCAAAAGATCAAACAGTTGGTAAAGCGAAAGAAGTCATCGGTGATGTTTCCGGTGATGAAAAGCTTGAAGCAGAAGGCAAAGCGCAAGGTATTCTAGGAAAAGCCAAAGATATCTTGGGTGATGCCAAAGACAAGGTTGAAGACGCAGTTGAGGATGTTGCTGGAAAATTTAATGATAGTGTTGACAACCTGAAAGAGAAACACGAGCATCAAGATTAATTAGCATGACGGGCTAGCATATTTTTAAAAGATAGATGTTAGTCAACAATTAATGTAATTATAATAATGATCTCCACCGGGAGATTTTAGAGTAAAAGTAACGCAACAAACTTCAGTAGGTCTTAGAAGAAGTTTGGGAACGTTACTTTTTATTTTGGAGGTTTTAATAATGGCGTGGTTATTTTTATTTTTAGCGGGGATCTTTGAAGTTGTATGGGCAACGACAATGAAATTAAGCAATGGGTTTACTGAAATCTGGTATACGATTTTTACTATTTTAGGGATGGTGCTAAGTTTTCTGTTCTTATCAATATCATTAAAACAGTTACCATTGAGCCTTGCATACCCAATTTGGACCGGGATTGGCGCAGTGGGGGCATTAGTATTAGGTGTTTTCTTGTTCCAAGACCGCATTGCGGGCAGCACTTGGTTTTTTGTCGCCTTGTTGATTATTGGACTTATAGGCATCAAGGTTACGAGTGGTCATTAGCGATAATGGCAAATTAAAGAAAGTCTTAGAAATACAATTTAAGCTAACTTTTAGTTCAAACAAAGCTTGATTTAGTTTTCCTCTGCAATAATGAATTTATCGATTAGGAAAGAGGCAATGTGATGACTAAAAAAGTACGAATTAAAAAAGCAACTCAGACAACAGGTATGCGGGTATTAGTCGCTAGTTCTGTGGCAACCATTCTGATTAATTTTAATTTTGGGACCTTTAATTTAATCAGTCATCCGGCAATTCATGCTGATACCGTTACTACTGCAATTCAATATGCAATACCTGATGAGCAATTGGCACAGGTCAAAATGGTAGGACCATATCATGACAACATTGATGGTAGTTCTGCGCAAATCAAACAAGTTCGAGTGGCAGGTGTTTTTCATACTGGCGATTTAGTTCAAATGATGATTGATAACATACCATATGTCGGTGTGGTGCCAAGTGAAACAATTCATGGGTTTGTTTTGACGACATTTAATAATCTGATTGGATCAAATATAGACGTCGTCGTAGAAGGACGAAATTATCAAGGCACGTCAGTTGGACAGAATACAAAAAGCAAATCCGACCGTCAAACAATAACGAAATAAAAAAAGATGCTTAACAGATTATCTGTTAAGCATCTTTTTAGTTGGTTTGAATTCGGCTAAGAATAGCACGTGCAAATGGACCAACGACTATTAATTGAAGCGGCAACGCCACAATGACGTTCAGTTGCCAAGCGTGCCAATAATTGGACATGGAAACTGAGGCAATACCTTTGCCCATGATGAGACCAAATAATGACATACATGTCACCATTCCTAAAACCATGAGAATTGAAATACCCAATCCAATGTGAATTCCTTTTGGTTCAAAATTGAAACGCTTAACAGTTGAAAAAAATAGTTGCTTCGCAAATGGACCAATTATTAATAAATCAATCAGTGCAGCAACAATTAATGCGAAGGGAAATCCTGTGACAGTGGTAAGGACGGCGTGACCGTTAAGACCGTTTTGTAAAGTCACATTATAAAACGTCATCCCAAAGACCATCATCCCAGCCATTAGTCCAGTAAAAATAAGTTCTTCTTTTAAATTATTTGGCATTGTATGCCCTCCTTTATCCATTTAATAGCGTAGCAGATATTAAATAAATTCATAAGTAACATTTTGATTACAAAAATGTATGAGTAGTTATTAAATTAATTTCAAAACGAAATAATTTTTCATTTTTTATGAAAACGAAAAATCTGAAAAGTTATTTTAATGCATATGACCGTATGATTAAGGAGTGATATTTGTATTGAAAAAAGTGATTATAGCGGTTGGATTGTCAAAGGAGGACATCGTACCATGCGACGAGAAGCACAAATTGATCTCATTAAAGCAGTGGCTGTATTTTTCGTGGTCAATGTTCATTTCCTACTCAATAGTGGTTTCTATGACGTTCCACTTAATAGTGGCATCCAATACTTTTGGTTATTCATGCGATTATTCTTAATAACTGCGGTACCATTGTTCATTATGGTCACAGGCTATCTATCGCACACAAAACAGTTAACCGCACAACAGTTAAAAAAGATATACCCTGTAATCATCACATACATTATTATCTCGTTATTGGATTATGGTGCTCAAATTTTAATCTTGGGGCATACAACGCCTTTAAATGACGCCATTCGTGGTATTTTTGATTTCTCAACTGATTCATACGCTTGGTATGTTGAAATGTATATACCGTTATTCTTTATGATGCCATTATTCAATATTGTTTGGCATCGCCATGAAAATGATGTTTGGTTTCATCGGTATATTGTTATCCTCTCGGTTATGATTTTCTTTGTACCAAGTCTTTTAAATCAGGCAGGTAAGATTGTACCTGATTTTTTCCAAGCGGCATATCCCGTCGGATATTACTTCATCGGGGCCTATATTCATACCTACCGAGAGAAAATTCGTCATATTCGTTGGCGTATAATATTACCCATTTTTGTGATGACCAGTGTTTTACTTGGGACAATTAATTTCTTTATTAATGACCATCATATATTTAAATGGGCTGATTATAATGATTATTTTGGTTATCAAGTATTAGTGATGTCAGTCTTATTGATGATTATGATGCTAAGGATACCGGATCAATGGTTACGTATTCCAGGATTGAAATTAATTTCAAATGCAACCCTCAGCATATATCTAGCCTCTGATATCACCGATCAAATTTTATATCCAATGTTAAAACATTATCTCCCGGCCATAAATGATCGATTAACATATGGAAGTGTAACTTATATTATATCTTTCATCTTTGCTAGTTTGATAGGTATATCAGTCACATTGGTCGTTAATGCAGCTTTTAAGAGGAAACGGTAAGATGACTGGATTAATTCAAGGAATTTCAAACATTTTAGATGGATACACACTCGTCTATCCTTTGATTATGTCAATTGGATGGGCTATTGGTGCAATATTTTTCAGGCAGCATGTACAAAACAGCACTGATGAAGTAACACTGCCGTCGAATACGATCAATATTATGATTTCTGTTTTCAATGAAGAAGCTATTATTGACGATACATTAACGGCTTTGTACCAATTATCACTACCGAACGTATCATTTGTCATTGTTGACGATTTTAGTACCGATAATACGGTTGAAAAAATTAAAAACTTTCAAACAGAATATGATTGGCGAGCCCTAACGTTAGTTGAAATGTCGCAGAATGGTGGTAAAGCTCGGGCTTTAAACTATGCATTAAAACATGTGAATCAAGCCGAATTTGTTTTAGTGATTGATGCAGATTCGATTATTGATCCTAATGCTGTTGAATATTTGTTAGCTGAATTTGATCAAGCACAAATCGGGGCAGTAACAGGTAAGCCAGTGGTTCGGAATCGTTCGACCATTCTTGGCACATTGCAATCTTTTGAATATATGACAACAATTGATGGCATCAAACGCGCTGAGTCATATTTATTTGAATCAATTATGTCAGTTTCAGGTGTTCTCGTGATGTATCGAACCGAAGCCTTAGAAGCAATTGATTTTTTTGATGTGAATGCAATGACTGAAGATATCGATGTCACTTGGAAACTTTATCAACATGGTTATTCAGTCAAATATAGTCCGAATGCCATTTCATATATTTTAGCGCCTGAAACAATAAAGGGGTTTCTGGCTCAAAGAAAACGCTGGGCAATCGGTGGTGTTGAAGTACTTCTTAAAAATTTACGTATCATCTTTAAGCATCCCGATACATTTAAAACATTTTTGTTAGGCGAAATGATTATGGGCCATATTTGGGCTTGGTCATTGGCATTTAGTTTTGTCAAACTTATTTTTATCTATCTAGCAACTGGCGAACTGATTGCCAAAATTACGGTCTTACTTATTTATATCATTTTAACTATGGTAGTGAGTTTGATTGGATTAGTTCTAGATAGACATGCAAGTCAATTTACTTTACGTGATCTGAGGGTTTGGCCTGTATTCTATGTTTTCTATTGGGGTGGTAATTTTATAGCTTCAATATCATCAGAAATCGCTATAATTTTTGGTCAAAAAGGTAACGGGACATGGACAAGTCCAGATAGAGGAATATAACCGATGGGAAAAACATTAATTATTCGAAAAAAAGAAAATTTCAGTTTCACTGAGCAAATCATCATCGTTATTAGCTGGGGATTTGTGCTCATTATGCTAGGTATGACACTATTTAACCTATTACATGTTTACACAGACACACTCAGTGTCATGCAACTTTTCTTAGGTATTAATGAATCAACCCTGAAAAGTATTGTGACATTAATGCTAATGCCATTAAGTATTTGGCTCATTCCAGCGCTAATCGCCTTTGTTCAACTTGGAGAGCATAAAGATGCACAAGACGTATAAAACACGAATCGCCTTTATTTTAATCGTTCTATCGGTATTATCTCTTGATATTTATGGTTCGTATTTGAAAGTGCAAAGTCAACCACCCGTCAACCACACTTATGCTGGGTCATTTGTTAATCACGACGGGATTATCATTTTAAATTATCATCGTATTCTGAATGAATCATGGGTGGTAAAGGGAATTAAGGCAGTCAACAATAATGAACAGATTCACACTTATAATGTGCCGTTTTCTGAATTTAAAAAACAGATGAAATTCTTAAAGCAGCATCACGTGCAGGTGATTTCATATCAGAAAATGCTTGAAATGACTAAACAACCCACAATAAAAGGACAATATGTTGTACTAACTTTTGATGACATTGATCGGACAATGCCCGAGAATGCCTATCCGATTTTAAAACAATATCAATTTCCATTCACATTTTATGTCATTACTGGAAAAGTAAATAAAGATATGGACGGCTCAGTGATGGCATCATGGTCTGACATCAAAAGATTGGCTAAGGATCCCTTAGCAACTGTTGGCGTACACACGAACAACCTACATTACCAGTTAAACAATAAACCTGTCTTATCAACAGATATTTCACATAAGCGTTTGCGAACTGATTATCAACGTAGCCAGGATGCCATGTTATTACATCTTGGGCGTAAAGCTGACATTTTTGCGTATCCATATGGCGCACCGAATCAGTATTTGTCTAACTATATGGCGGATCATGGCATTGTATCGATGGTGACATTAGATGCAGGTATTGTTATTTCAGGAAGTAATCCTAAAATGCCACCTCGGGTTTTAGTAAACGATCAATCATGGCCAAATTTTGAAAAATGGATAAGTGATGATAAATAGTGATACTATTGAAACAGTATGCAAAATAAATACTTAAACAAAAATGAATGGAGAAATTATGGAAATTGACAATTTTTTTCTAAATAGTCGCGACATCGAAAAAGTTCAATTAATTGAGTTTCTTCTTAAAATAAATGAAAGCATTATCGAATTTGACACCATTGCAACTGAGATGTTCTTATCTGATTATTTGATTAAACAGGCGGTTAAAGACATTAATCTGGATGCACTCAGTATAAATTTACCTGTACTGTTAGAGGTTAAGAAACGCACAATTATTAAAAAACCATTTTTATCACGATTCATCAATTTACAATTACGAAAACTGTATTTTGAGCACTCTGAGAATGCTATTTTTTCCTCACATCAATCATTGCTGAAGAAAAAATTACGCCTGTAAACTTCCAAGTGGAGTACGGGTGGAGCGAAAGCTATTTCTTCACAGTTAAAAAACAATTAAAAGATTTCTTGAAGGTCAATCAAATTGATTTTAGTGATGATATTTCCAATGAACAGAAGGTACGTAACGTTTATTTTGTTTATGAAATATTACGATCTTATGATTTTAATTTAAATTCATGGGCCGACATTAAAACTAGTCAAAAAATTAAATCTCGTGCTTTTGTGACATATTTAATTCAAAATCAGCTCATCGACGCACATTTTGAACGGCAAGTTGAATCAATGTTGATGATCATTGATCTGTGCCAATATCAACAAATTGGTGTTGATGAACTCTTAATAAATTTAGATGCATCCAGTGTTTGGCATGATGTAGCAAAGCACTTAGAGCATTCCAACAGCATTCAATTCATTATTTTCTTCTTGCTCTCAGAAGATTTCTTACAAATTGATCGGATGAATGAGCTTGAACTGACATCATCTTTAGTTAATGTGTTTGAACGCGTTTTTTCACACATGGCACGCACCCAACTACAAGAAGCGCAGCCGGTTGGTAAGATTAAAAAACAATTGTTTTTAATCTTATTAGCGGGCTACCTCCGACCAAATTTTGTAGAGTACGATATGTTCCAACTTCGTAAACGCTACTTTATTGACAATTCACCCGTTGCTTTCTATATTGCCGATTCGTTACGTGAACATTTTCAAATAGAAACGCAGAGTACCGTATCAATGCGAACATTCATTCGTTTGTGCGTTTTGCTCGAACAAAATGAATTATTACCAGAAAAAAACAACATTTCAGTTTACCTGAGTTTTTCGGCCGGTACTGCATTGACGGAGTGGCTGGCGACTCAAATTCGTTCATTCCAGTGGATGGATGTTGAGGTGACTAATGATCCAAATTTAGCAGATATTATTTTGTCTGATTATATGTTTACTGACGAAACTAAGAAACGTACAATTATTTGGTTAGAGCCACCAACTCCTGAAGATTGGTATTTATTCGGTGAACAGGTCATTGAGATTAAAAAGGATAAAATGACATTGTTCTTACAAGAAATGCGAGAGAATGAGTTAAATTATGAAGTATAAACCATTAACATCAATGTTAGCTGGTGGCATATTGATGGCTACCGTTTCAAATGAATCAATAAGTGCTGAAATTAATAATCAAGCTTTACGTACAACAGATCAATATGGCATTGCGAATCAAGTGAGCGAAAATGATTATCTTTTGACACCTGGTCAACCTTATCAGCATGGGTTAATTAGTTTTAAATATCCTTTCGATCCACAGTCTGATTTTCATTTTAAGGGCCGTATTTCAATTGATGACTTGAATCATCGTTGGATTGGAGATGGTATCTCTTTCTTCTTTAGTGGTGAACATCCAAGCGACTACTACACACAAAGTCGAGGTGAGGGCGGACGTCTTGGTATTCCCAAACAATCTGGGGTAGGTTTTAAATTAGATACTTTTTATAATTGGGTAGACGGCGATTCCTATGAAAAAGATCCAGATATTTTTCAACATTCATCTTTTGGTGGATTCTATCAAGTGGATTCAACGGGTTACATCACTAATGTTCACAGTACTGATCAAGCATTTACGTGGCCGCATGAAGATGAACAAACAGTTGAAATCAATTATCAAGCCGAGCAAAAGCGATTTATCATTCATGTTGGCCAAGCATCATGGTCACTGGATGTCCCTAATTTCCCAGAGAACCGCGCATATTTTAGTATAACTGGTGGTACGGGTGTGAAGTATTCTACACAGCGTGTTTCAGTCGATGAACTTGACTATCAAACCATTTCGTCACAAGTAACGGTTCATTTTGTCGATGATGCTGGCTTAAAAATTAAGAGTGATGAAACCTATCGAGGATATCCTGGTGATGAGTTCAGTATGCCGACAAGACAAGTTGATGGCTATGACGAAATGAGTGGCCAACCATCTGGTTTGCAATTTACGGATTCTGATCAAGAATTAACGCTGCATTATAGCAAACAAGTCAGTGAAGTGGTACAGAAGCCCAGAACACCTATTGTTTTGGCACCTAAGCAAGATGAACAACCAAAAAAAGTTGAGCAAGCACCAGAAAAAATTGATACACCGGAACAAAAACAACAAATCGTTTTATGGCAACCGTATCGTACATCAAGCTTACAGGCAGTAACTGATAATACAGCAAACCATCAATTGATGGTTCAAGACAAAGGTAGTGATGTTACCAATAACCAAAGTCCAATAAGTGCAGTGTATCCACCGAATATTTCAGCTAATAATGGTGAGTTTGCACGAACATTATATTTATTAGCTTCAAACATTTTAATTGCCCGTTAGTTGAAACTATTAAAAAGGAGTAATAACTCATGTTTAATCATAAAATTAATCGATATACTGTCACGTTGTTGGCAATATTGACTGTGATATTTGGCAGTATAACCCAAATTCCAAAACTTGCTCATGCTGCAAGTGATTATGGAGACACGTATATCACAAAAGCAGAATTAGTAGATGAGAATGGCAACCCCAAAACCGATTTTAGTCAATATGATTCGATGCAAGCAAATTGGCAATTTAACTTACCCGCAGGTACAAATATTAGTGCCGGTGACACAATGACGGTTACTATTCCAAAGGAACTCACGCTTTCAAATGATGTTAATTTTGATATTAAGGATGCAAAAGGAAATGTCATTGGGCATGCGGTTGCAGATCATACAACTGGTAAAGTCACCATTACGTTGACTGATTTTGGGGCACAGGAAGCTAAAACATCAGGCATTACTGGGTCATTTAAAGTCTGGGTGAATTGGAATATGACCGAAATAAGCCATGAAACTACCGTTCATCTTGATTGGGGGAATGCTGGATCAACTGATGTAAATGTCGATACCGGCAATACAAAACCTGACACGGACGAAAAAATTGCTAAGTGGGGATGGTACGATGATAAGGATTCAAGTATTATCCACTGGCGCGTCCGTTTAAATTATGCAAAGGTTCAAATTGACAATGCTATTTATACTGATCAGATTGGTGCTAATCAAGAACTAGTTACTGGATCAATCAATGCTTACCATGTGGTTTATGCAGCAAATGGCGTTGATTTCACCGTGATGAATAATATTCCGAATCAATCTATTTTTGAAGATAGTTCATCTAAATTCCATATTGATTTAGGATCAATCGATGATACGATTGTCGTTGACTATGAAACTAAAATACAAGACGGCGGAGCAGCCAACAGCTACGAGAATTATGGTGAATTATCTGGTGATAATATCACGACTGAAGTGACTGACGTATATAGTCCGGAATACGGTGGTAGTGGTCAAGGTTCAACATATACTAAAGTTGCTGGTAAAAAAATTTGGCGAGATAATGGCAATGCCGCCAAGTTAAGGCCGGATGCTATAACTGTTGAATTACATCAAAATGGGAAAGTTATTGATCAGCAACGTGTTTCAGAGCAGACAAATTGGCAATATAGTTTTGAACATCTAGTTGCACTTGATACAAATGGATTACCATATAACTACACAGTGACTGAGGTAGAAGTTTCTAACTATTCAAGTCAACAAGTTGGGACAGATTTTATCAATACATTAAATGTTGTACCGACTACTCCAGTTCAACCAAACACGCCAATTAACACAGTACATCAAGCGCCTGCAAAAACGATTGCATTGCCTCAAACCGCTAGTCAATCATTGAAATCTACAGCTCAAGTATTGGCATTTGTTTGCCTATTTGCTGGCTTAATCTTAGCAAGTGGGTACGGTGTTTACTGGTTAAAAAAGAAAAATATCTAAATGAATTTTAAAGCAGGTCTTTATGATCTGTTTTTTAATATATTTAATTAGTCAAATGGTATACAATATCATTGTAATTATATTTCATTAGGAGAATTTAAATGCAGTACTATCGAAAGTTTATGCTATTATTCAGGATATTAATTGTTATTTCAAGTGGCGTAGGTGTCGCGTACGAAATAGGAATTTTTAAGGGAATTTTTAATTGGGATGCCTTGTTATACTACACGGTGTTAAGTAACGCGATTATTTTTGGTGAATTTGTATATTTAGTCATTAAAAATATTAAGTCTCAAAACAAGATTTATAATTTGCGAGAAAATCAGATGGGGGCGTTCATGTTGATGATTATGATCACCGGCTTGATTTTCAATATTCTACTGGCTGGACGAATTGAGGCAAACACCTATGCACCAGATATCATTGCCAATTTTCTTGTGCATACGTTGACACCATTATTAGTATTTATTGACTGGTTAATTTTTGTTGCGCACCAAGCAAAATACCAGTTAAAGCCAATTACGTGGACTGAAATTCCATTAATTTATCTTGCCTTCATCATCGTTTACGCAGAGGGAACACATCGAAACATCCCAGGAACTAATAGCCCATATCCATATTTTTTCATCAACATCCAGAAATATGGTTTGAAACAGGTTGCATTAAATGTTTTGGTTATATTCATCGTCTTTTTATTCATGGGTTATTTGTTAAAGTGGCTCAAAATTGGGCAAACAAAATTTATGCAAAACCGGCAAAACTAGACGTCAATTCTAATGCCGTCAAAAAGATGCACTTAAAAACATTTTCGTTTTTAAGTGTTTTATTTTACTATCAAACGGTTACGTTTTGATCGCCATTCATTAATGTCACACTATATTTGAAGTACGCGCCTTTAATAATGTAAACGCTATCTTTTTGTATATTTAAAACATATAATATACTTGTAAAGTCTTTGCAATAAATATATTGATCACTGCAATAATTCTTTAATCAATGAATGGAGGCACACATGTTTTTATCGATACGAGAAATTCGACATAATAAATTTAGATATGGGTTAGTCATTACCGTTATAATGCTGATTAGCTATCTTATTTTTATTTTAAGTGCACTGGCATTAGGTTTGGCTAATCAAAACACAGCTGCTGTAGATGCATGGCAGACAAACTCAGTGGTAATTAGCCAAGATGCGAATGTCAATCTTAATCAATCATTGTTAAATCAAAAACAGGTTGCTCACTATCAAGAGAGTGATAATGAAAACGTTGCGTTGGTTGCTACGGCACCGGCTGTTGCAACTATCGACAGTAAACGATTGTCAGTTAATTACATTGGACTAAATTTTTCGGAATTTATATTTCGTAATTTGACGCTTGAATTTGGTAAGTGGCCGTCAAAGAGCAATGAGGTCATTGTCTCAGATAAATTAAAAAATAATGGTGTCAAATTGCATCATCAAATGCATATTGGACAATCGCATCAAATCTATGAGGTTGTCGGTTTTGTGAAAAATGCAGAATATAATATCGCGCCAATTATTTATGGCAAGTTAGAAAATTGGCATTTAATCAAAGGTGTTAGCCAACAGTTTGTTGGAAGCGGGATCATTTCAAAAAAAGTGTTATCGGTTAATGAAAAACCACAAAATACGGCAATTATTTCAAAGCAGACGCTAATTAATAAAATGCCCGGTTATGTCGCGCAAACGACCACGTTTATTTTTATGATTGGATTTCTAGTTGTGATTTCATTGATTGTTGTCACAATATTCTTATATATTTTAACAATGCAGAAGAAGCAAAATTTTGCTGTTTTGCGGGTACAAGGTATTCCTGTTCGTTACTTAATTAGTAATACGCTGTTTGAGACACTGTTTATTATGATTGTCTCAATTTGCATTGCCGGTGGTTTAGCTGCTCTAACTGGATTATTCTTGCCTCAGAGCGTGCCCATGTACTTTGATACACCTTTATTAACTGGTATTGGTTTAGCCATTATCATCACTGGAACAATGGGGGCTTTAATCCCAATTCGAATTATTTCAAAAATTGAACCAATCAGTGCCATTGGAGGATAGACATATGCCAGTATTAGAATTACACCATGTATCAAAAGTTTTTGGTCGAGGTATCAATCGGGTTGAGGCAATCAAGGAAGTTGATTTTACAGCAGAACTGGATGAAGTGACACTGATTATCGGGCCCTCTGGTTCTGGAAAGAGTACATTATTAACATTACTCGGTGGCCTACAGATACCAACTACTGGCGAAATCAAGATTAATGGTGATGTCATTAGTAATTTATCTGTCAAGTCACTTGAAAATCTACGTTTATCTCAAATAGGATTTATTTTACAGAAATATAATTTGGTGCCATTTTTACAAGTGAAGGAACAATTTTCGTTAGTGACGAAAGTGAAGCCGGACCATAACTTAGACAATGTAACATTCAACCATTATCTTGAGCGATTAGGCATTACTAATCTTTTGGAAAAATATCCCAGTGAATTGTCTGGTGGCCAAGCGCAATGGGTGGCCATCGCACGAGCATTATTTGCCGACCCAACCATTATTTTGGCTGACGAACCAACCTCAGCACTGGATAGTGAACGGGTTGAAGAAATTGGCGCTTTATTTGGTTTAATTGCAAGTCGTGAGCATAAAGCCATTGTTATTGTGACTCACGACTTACGATTAAAGAAATATGCTGATAAGATTTATAATTTGGTGGATGGAAAACTATCACGTGTATGATGGCACAACTAATTGGGCTAAGATTAATTTAATTGGTTATACTAGCAATATAAAATAAAAATAGGATGTATGAGATATGGTTCATCCAGATGAAGGCCAAGGCGTAAAAATAGATAATTCCTTAGCACAAATAATCGATTTACTTAGTAAAGAGCAGCGAACACGCATTTTGCTACAAGGTTATGCACTTAAATGGTTAAAGCAAGGATGGCATCTCGATTCAGTAAGGCGTTACTTCAAAGAATTACAATTTAGAAAGCTAAAGTCAATTGATGTGTTAATCCAGACACTTAATATTACTGATAGCGAGTTGTATCTTGTTGGATCGATCAATTTTATGCTTTTTTGGCAAAACTGGCCGCTACAAAACAAAAGCCAAACTGCACGCCAAAAAATCGAATTACTATGTCAGATAATTCGAGTGCCATTAGAATTAGCATCGGAAATGATTCCCACGCAAAACCTTTTACGTCGATTTTCTGCCACACTAGCACCACATCATTCATTTTGGCATGATTTGGCAAAAACAGTTCAACTTGCATATCCAGCGCCCAACACATTAAGTCAGGATAAATTGGGACAAAAATTGCATAATTTACGTTATGTAATATCTTTACAGCAAGCCGAATATGTTCGTCATAATTTTGCTTCACCAATGCGCAGCGATCGAGAAAAATTATTAATCTATTTAATTACCCAGCATATCAATTATTCAAGTGATGAATCAGATCGTTTGCATCAGAAAAAAGCGAATTTTGGATATGGTGAGTTTCCGGATGGCTATGCTAACGGTAACTACAAAATTGTCATTGATTTTCATAGTGAATTTATTTTAAATAGCTTCGGTCAATTTCAAAATGAATTAACTATGATGAATGATAATACTGTGAATGGAATTGTGAATGGTGCAAGCTTTAATTATGCAAATGCAAATGATATAACACATCAACGGTTGGATGTGTTAATTCAATCCGTTGATCCAAAATGGCGACGGGATTTACTTGAAATCAACCATTTTCGTGCACCACAGCTCAGTCAAAATCAGTTTTCATTTACCAGCCGAAAAAGTTTGTATCAAATCAATGGTCGCTCCTCAAGAGCAAACAGTCGGTACTTAAAAAGAAAATTTCAATGGTGCTTTACTTGGATGAAATGCCAGGAACGCCTACGCCAGATTTTTGAATATTTACGGTATATTATGGTATTAAATAAATAAAAAAGAATACGTTATAATTAGATGAGAACATTGAGATTGTAATTTATAAATAGGGAGAACAATAATGACAAATTTTCAAACGGTGGTATTGAATGCCAGTCAAAATCGTATAGGACATTCAACTGACTTTGCAAAACAAATACTTAGTGGTATCGAATTTTCGCAAATTAATTTGGTGGATTACCGGGTCTATCCACTTGGGCAAAGCTTTCAAGATGATCAGTTAGATGAAATTGTGATGCAATTTAAATCAATTAATAACCTAGTCATCACAACACCGGTGTACTGTTCAGATATGCCAGGTACTCTGAAAACATTTATTGATCGTACTGTTGATAAATACCGAGAGCAGTTTTCTCAAATTAAAGTCACATTATTAGTCCAAGGTAATAATCCAGCAGCTGTCATATCGCCGATTACTAATGTTGTTGCTAATTGGGCTGAACGGACAGGCATGCAATTTATTGGCGCCGTGATACCAGAAACGACTGAGCAATTACAAATAAAAATTAAAAGTGAATTACGCCAATAGGAACAAACGTTAAGTACGTTGTGCGTTACGTTGAAAACGTTTACATATCATGGTAATATGATAGATAATAAATGATAATTGCTAACATATGAATGGAGGTATTATTATGTTATGGTCAATTCTTGTTGGTGCACTGATTGGAGTAATTGCTGGTGCACTTACTAATCGGGGTGAATCAATGGGCTGGATTAGTAATATTTTAGCCGGCTTAATAGGTTCTACTCTTGGTCAGTGGCTTTTAGGTAGCTGGGGCCCCAGCCTCGCAGGCATGGCGATTGTGCCGTCAATCATTGGGGCAGTCATCTTGGTGTTGATTGTGTCAGCGATATTTGGCGTAAAATCTAAGTAGAATTTAGTGAATGTGGTGTCTTTGTGAACATCACGGATGAAAACAGTTGAAACGTGCTAATTTGGTAATTAGTGCGTTTTTTATTTGATGTAATTTGTATGATAATAAACGAAAGCGGAATTTAATAATGAAAACACTTTCATGATATCTGTAATATCAATATGTTACTATGTATATACATCCACCGGCACACTGTGATCGGTGGTTTGTCCATTTTCTGAGGTATTCAGGTTGATACCGCAAATGGTTTTAGACAATTCTGTCTAACATTGCACCGTAGAATGCGGATAAATCGGAATAGTCTAAACTTGCAAGTAGATCGACGGCTCGACGTGCTTTTTTATGACCCGCTGTTTTTTGACCTGATTTGATTTGTAATATGCCACGTAAATAGACGACAAGAATTTTATAAACCGCACCTTCATAGTAGTCAATCAAATCCGATAGTTGATTCAAATAAGATTCTGCACGCGTTAATTCATTTCTTTTAATCAATTCAACAATCATATGAATGAATAGGGAACTAAAAACACTTCTTCCACGATCATAAGACTGATAAAGCGTAAATGATTTCTGTGCTTGAGAAAAAAATTGATCTTGTAAAACAGGTTCAAAAAGCGACAGCGTATTTGCAAGAATTTTTATCTCCTCAAGTGTCCATGTTTGAGCTGTAAATAAAAAACTCTGAATTAATAACAAATCGTCTGGATTAATAATCCTTGCCGGTTGAATAAGCTTTGAATCTGATAACGTTGCGTTAATGATTTTGATTCGAGCTTTAACCAAAGCACTTCGAACTAGACCAATGGGTGTCTGTTGCGTTTGTAGGACAGCTAATAAATGTGACAATTGCTTTATATCATATGAGCGACCAAATTTTTCATGTTCATACCATAAATCTGTCTCTAATGATGAATTTGTATCTCGATAAAGAAAGAAAAATTCATCTAGGTTCATATTAAGCCGTTGGATAATTTTTTCAAATAAATTGATAGTTATATTATGTTTACCTTGCTCAAAACCGATAGCGTAGGATTTAGAGATGATACCTGTATACAAATCCTTTTGACTTAGTCCCTTACCAATTCTAATTGATCTAATTGTTTTTCCATAACGATTCATATAACGACCTCGATTTCTTATGCGTAGGAAACTACGGGCAATTCTGATTCATAGACTCATTGGTCTTATTTATCGTACTAAATCTTTAATTAACGATATTGTATGTAAAATCTATTATACACGTGTGTGAAAAATATTTATTAGGGGAATCATGATGGACCAGAAATTAATTCAATTCAGAATGGATAGCGATGTTGCTGAAAAGGCAAACGACATATTAAAAACACAAGGGCTGAACGTCCAGTTAGCAACAAAAATTTTTTTAACGGATATCGCAAATACTGGAAATAGTCCATTTTCGCATCTTTTTGATGCAAAATAACGATGCATTTGAAGTGTAAAGATTGATTTCGTATTGCCTATTAGTCGCATCTATCCTGATTATCGACCGATAAACTTAGTAAATGTCATAATAAGTAACAATCAAGTTATGTATCAGGGGGAGAGTAACTTGAGACATTTGTTAGATGTCAAAGTGAGCGCTCAAACAATCAACTTTTGAATGAGTCTACTTTAAGATAAGATGACAATTTTATATATTTAGCCATGACAAAAGTCATGGCTTTTATTTTTTTTCAAATTACTGGCCATGTAACAAATAACATGCTACAATTTAGTGAGTAATTACTCACTCACTAAAAAGACGGGTTTGATAATGACAAAACAAATGATTGAATTAACGAATATTCATAAACATTATAGTGATCAAATTATTCTTGATAATGTTTCATTTCACCTGAATTCAGGTGAAATTGTAGGCCTCATTGGTCCAAGTGGATCAGGTAAATCCACGATCATCAATATTGCACTTGGGATGATTAAAGCCGACGAGGGACATGCGACTGTCATGGCAGAATTGATGCCAAATCGAAAAGTATTGGCTGATTTAGGCTATATGGCACAGTCAGATGCACTTTATGAAACCCTGTCTGCTCGCGAGAATCTCAACTTCTTTGCAGATATGAAGGGTATTTCACGTGGTAATCGTCAAGCGGAAGTCACACGAGTAGCAAAGGTCGTTAATCTAATACCATATTTGGATCGAATGGTGAGCCAGTTTTCTGGCGGTATGAAACGTCGATTGTCACTTGCAATTGCCTTACTGGGTGACCCACAAATATTGATTCTTGACGAACCGACTGTGGGAATCGATCCGGCGCTTCGACGTCAAATTTGGTCGGAACTACAATCGATGCGGGATAAAGGACACGCCATACTAGTGACAACTCACGTCATGGATGAAGCAGAATTGACAGATCGTGTTGCACTGCTACTAGACGGGCGCCTTATTGCAAATGATGCGCCACAGCATCTGGAAACACAATATCAAGTTAATTCCATCGAAGAAGTATTCTTAAAAGTAGAGGAGACAAACTGATGAGATTTTTATCAATAACAATTCGCGTCCTTAAAGAACTTTTGCGGGACAAACGGACACTAGCGTTAATGTTTTTAGCACCTTTACTTGTACTGACTTTGATGAAAGTTGTTTTTAATACTAATTCACAGGTTAATGTCCAAATCGGTGCCGTTAATGTTGAACAAACATTGATTCATCAATTGAATTCGGGGAAAGGCGTACATGTAAAAAAATATTCTGACCAATCAAATGCAAAGAAAGCGATCAATCAAGAAAAAATTGATGCGTATATGGTCAATAATAAGAAAAAATTTACGGTGACATACGCTAACATTGATCCGTCAAAAACTGCTACCATTAAGAATGTTCTAAAATCCGCTATGATTATGAATCAGATGAATAACTTACAAGCGCAATTACCTGCAGGTCAGAAGAATAATAATTCAGCTAATGTTTCGCAGACAAAGGTTTTTAAGAATATCTATTTATATGGCAATGCCAAGACAACATACTTTGATAAAATACTACCAATTTTAATGGGCTTCTTTGTCTTCCTGTTTGTTTTTCTTATTTCTGGGATGGCGCTTCTAAAAGAACGTACAACTGGCACATTGACCAGACTCTTAGCGACACCTGTTAAACGCTCAGAAATTGTCTTAGGTTATCTGTTAAGCTACGGAATTTTAGCTATTTTACAGACACTCGTCATTGTCACATTCACAATCTTTATTTTAAATGTCGAAGTAGCTGGGGCATTAGGCCTAGTTATGTTAATTAATATTCTGTTAGCTCTGGTTGCATTGTCATTTGGTATCCTAATGTCAACGTTTGCTAAATCGGAATTTCAGATGATGCAATTCATTCCCATCATCGTCGTGCCCCAGATTTTCTTTTCAGGCCTGATTTCATTAGATGGCATGGCAAATTGGTTGCAGTGGTTTGCCAATATTTTGCCAATGAAATATGCTGGTGATGCTTTAAACCAAGTAATTATGACCGGACAGGGATTGACCAACATTTGGTTTGATTTGTTAATTCTGCTAATATTTATAGTAGGCTTAACTTTTATTAATATTGTGGGCCTAAAGCGGTATCGCCGCGTATAGATTATTATATTTTAGATTGGGGCGTATATGTCAGAAAAAATTTTAGATGATTATTCTAAGTGGATGGTTGATGATAAAATGCCCGCTGGCAAGCAGAAAGTATTATTAGCGGCAATCAAGTTATTTGCTAAATATGGGTATGATGGTACGTCTACAGCTAGTATTGCTCAAGAGTCCGGGATGAGCGAGGCAACCATCTTCAAATATTTCAAAACTAAGCGATTGTTATTAGATGCCGTTCTTGATCCATTAATTAATCAATTGATTCCTATGTATGCAGATAATTTTATTAACCATCAATTACCATTAAATGGATCGTTCGCTCAAACAATTAATGAAGCAATCCGCAATCGTCTGGCCTTTGTTTATACCAATCGTCATATACTAAAAATTTTAGTCAGCGAATTGATGGTCAATGATGTATTACTTGGGCAATTAAAGACTAAACTCGCACCAATTGTTGATAACATGCTAAATATAGCCGAACAACTAGGGGCACATAGTGACTTAGATACAATCGATATTTTGAGATTAATGACTGGTCAACTTGTGTTTGAGTTTATTCGGATGACAAGACTCGCACCAACTGAAGCATACGATATTAATACGACAGCTGACAAAATTGCACAAAGTGTTCTGCGCAGTTTGTCGGATTAAGTAAGGCTTTGTATATAATCAATACACTATTGACTTTAAAACAGGGCGGAATTATACTACCCATATCAATTAAATATCGCAATATCAAGAGCTGGCGAGTGGTTACACACTTTGACCCAGCAGCAACCTACCGATTCGGCAAGGTGCTCCACTGTAAACGGATATACGTATCGAGTTAAACCGCGTTCGTATTTCCGAATGCGGTTTTTAATTGGTAAAATTCTGTCCACGTGACGTTAAACGGGAGTTTTGCCATGAACACAAAGGAACTAAACCAACAATTACGAGGTATGATGCTAGCACAATTTGGCGTTGATCGCGTTCTCACAGTTACTGATTTGAGTAATGATGATTTGCATGCAATGCGACAATATACAACTGATGAAATCCTAATCGAACAGATTGATTTGTACATTGTTAAAAATGACTATGTAGAATTAATTAATAGTATCGATACGTATCAACATATTAACCATATCAATGGTATGGGCGTCATGCAGGAACGTTCAAAAAAACGGCATATTATTGAAAGATTTGCAAAAGAAGGCACGGCGGATCAACAAAAAATTGCAAAGAATGCGCTGAAAAATATTAAATAAATGGTATTCATTACTATGACTGTAGCTAGGATTCGTTATGTCGGATTTTTTGATTGAGTCAAATTCTTTTTAAGACAATTGAACAAAAATAATATTTCGTATTAAATAAAACCTTTAAGTGGATTAGAAAAGCAAATTTAAAAGGATTCTGCCAACTTATGACAAAATAATGTTGAGATTCCATTTATGCTTAATAATATATTGATTTGGCAATTAACATACTTAGATATACTTGAATTTGACATTCGTTATCCGTGGAATTATAATTTCTATGGATAGCATTATTTAAAATAAGGAAGTAATTAAATATGACAAATGTCGTTCTATTAGGTGGTACTGGCTATATTGGACGTGAAATAACACGAGCATGGTTAAAGCGTGATCCGCAGGTTAGTTTCTTTATCATTTCTCGAAACAACGTAAACAATTTCAACAACCGTCAAATTCAAGTCATTCAAGCAGATTTGAGTAATACAGCGCAGATGATTGGACAGTTACCAAAAAAAGTTGATTATATTATTGATTTGATTGGGCGACCCGAAAAAAATAAAAAAGAATTAATTGATATTAATGTCAAGCCAGCTCAGATGATGTTGCAACTAGCCAGACATTATCAGGTATCTGCAATGGGTATAATTGGTGGTAAATTAGGCCCTAAATCATTCACTGACATTAAGTCTGAAATCATTGAGATGCTGCAAGCATCAGAAATACGTTTAAGTGTTGTAGAGCCAACGATTGTCTATGGCGGTGGTCGAAAAGATAATATCACTAAAATGGTGCCAATTCTCAAATTCATGAGCAAATTTTCAAAAAAATTTAAACCAATTAAGGTGTCAGTTTTAGCTAACCAATTAATAGATGACTTGGTGAGATTGCCATGAAATTACCAAAAGATTTTGAAATCAGCATATTTGTTTTAATCGTTTTGGCGACGCAAATAAATCATACGAGCATTAAAAGTACTCGATTAAGCGAACTTTTGCTCATATCTGACTCTTCATTAAAAAAAACGTTACGCAAATTGGTCGTGGCAAAGCTCATCGAGTCAAATGCATCAAAAGACGGTGGTTATACACTATTGAAACGTGCAGATGAAATAGCCCTCGCTGATATTCTACTTGCAATTGAAGATACCCCAGTTATTCAATTTACCCCATCAAATCTAGCAAATAAGGTCTTTCAGAACCAAAACCACATCAATGAGAGCAAAAAATTCATTTCACAAGTATTATTATCTGCAGAAAAAAATTATATCCAAACTTTAGGTAACGTATTCTTATCAGAATTATTGGAAGCGGATGCCTTTCAAGCTGGTAAAGTTGAGTGGCACTAATGGCTTAATACAACACTAGACTCATGTAAATAATAAGAGGTCATTGTGGACTACACAATGGCCTTTTTGTAGCACATAAACGACTAGTCACAGAAGCGGTTTAGGTGTTAAGCAAATATTAAACGCAGGATACGAATAAATTACTTTGTGTTAATTTGAATAACTTTTGTTTGTCATTACCAATGTAAGCGCTATCAAAATAATGCTAGAATATATTTCATAGTCATCAATATGGAGGTATGACAGTGATTGAAAATGATAAGATACAATTAGAAGTTGCTAAAGCAGGGTACATTAAATCATTAATCATGAAAGAAGACCAATATCATATGAATTGGGTCATTGACAATCAATATCTGAAACAAAATGATTACAATGATTCAAATAAATTATTCGGCCAGTTTAAGTTGACGATTGATGGAAATACGTTTGAAAGTTATCAAATGGGCCCTCAAATTTTGCAAAACAATCAAAATATCAGTGTGATTTACACGATTGAAAAACTTGTAAAAGTTGAATTCGATTATTTTTTGGATCAAGAAGGGCAGTTAGTGTGGACCATTAAGCTAATCAATCTGACAAGCAGTGCCTTGACTGTCAATTATTTTGGCGTGTGGATTTCGTTTGCTTATATCATGTTCCGTGACAAAAATGTTGCACGTAATATGCATCAATCAACAGCTGTTTTCCCATCGATTTCAACTAACTTTACAAAACTTAATCTTGTCAGACGTGATAATGCTGGAATGAGTTTGGGACTATATCAAATCAAAGGTGAAACAAAATCTATTGGTACTTATTGTGATTATGACAATAAATTTTTCGAGAATGTATCGCCTTCCTTAGACGGCATGTTATTTCATCAATTGATATTGGCAGGTGGTTATGATGAAAATAATAATCCGAACGACTGGATATATAGCCAAAGTGATATCACCCTTGGTCCTGATGAATGTCAAGTATGGCAGTATGTTATGAATGTTAATGATAATACTAATGAATTTTACAAGAACGCAAAAGCTGCACATCACCCAGTCATTGTGTTTGATCCGTTGAGTATAATCGGCCAGGAAATTCATATCAAAATTGATAGTGCCGAGCGTCGGGTAATTACCGTTAAAAGTATTTCTGGTAGAAACGGTCAAACAAAAAGACTGCTCAATCAAAATTTGGTCAAAAAAGGCACTGACAATTTTGAGTTGACATTTGTCTCAGATCAGTTAGGCGAGCATAAAATCGAATTTACTTTTGACGATGGTACTTCAGACTTTATTGTATTGAATGTAATGCCACCATTGGATCAACTACTTGAAACTAGGGTTGATTATCTATCAACTCATTCTTATTTAGGGCCAGATGGTGAAGTACCATATGCGTTTACGCCAGTTTCCAATCAAGGGGAGTCATTAGGAAAATTAAATTTAATTCTTAAAAAGAATTTATTAGGTCAATTAAATATACAACAAGTCCAACAAGTCGAAGCAAGTGCTGTTCACTATGTTAAACAGAAATGGTTTCAAGATGGTGATTTAAGAACACCTGCATTCCTATATGGTAGCTTTTACCGATGTATGGATTTTGAGTATATTGGACACCTTTTCTATCTTTTGTCAGAATTTGATGAAGACGTATTACAAATCAATCAACCTAATACGTATTTAAAATGGGCAGCAGACGTTTTTGAATTGCGTGTTGATCCCGACTTACATGAAACAGACAGAGGTAAAGAAGAAGCGCAAATGCTAGGTGTGTACTTTTTATATATTGATTCACTTTTAAATAAATTAAAGGCGCACCATTTAACCGATGAATATCATAAGATAAATGAACTTTGGACAAAAACAACGCGAAGAATTGCTAGTCAAAGTAAAACATATAACGCTGCAATTACCGAGCATTTCTATGACAATGCTGGATTTGGCCCAACTGCTGGCGCAATGAGTTCAGCTAAACAAAAAGAAAGCGCTGAATTGTATGGCGAATTATTGCTAGCAAACATCGGTATTTCGAATGACTTTAGAGCACAAAATCCGGATCGCTGGTGGGAAGCATTAAGCTATATGATTCATTCGTTATGGGGTGGAATTACGTCAGCCTCGGCGTATAAGGTCTTTGAGTTGAATAATAACATTGAATATTTAAAAGCAAGCTATCGCTCACTACCAGGTATTTTGTATTGTTATGACAATAACGCAACCGCAACGACACCCATTTCGACTGGAATGGCCGCTTCGACATATTCAGTTGCTGGCCCACATATAAATCGGCCAGATTTGTCTCGTGCGCGATTTGGACAAGCTACCTTCCACCAAGATGGTGGCATATTCAAAAGACTCTTTACTGGAAATGAGAAAACATCTGATTGGGATATGGGGAAGAACTTGTTGCATATCTTGACGGCATCGGTCAAAAAACTTTTGTTATTTATGAAGATAATGACCTTCAGGTGATTAATGGAACTTATTCTTATCAGAATAATCAAATTATTATAACTAGCTTTACGCCATACCAAGCAGAAGTTTATTTAATAAAATCATCGATGCTAAAGAAAATTGGAATCACAGATAATAATC
Source organism: Weissella diestrammenae (assembly GCF_014397255.1). Classification (NCBI taxonomy): domain Bacteria; kingdom Bacillati; phylum Bacillota; class Bacilli; order Lactobacillales; family Lactobacillaceae; genus Weissella; species Weissella diestrammenae. The sequence goes on along the minus strand of NZ_CP060724.1, from coordinate 1,596,735 downwards.
ATCAAATTAAAATTAATGAAGATGAGCTGAAATAGGTTGTTCATTTGGAGGGCTTTATGGAACAAAAAATCATTTCGATTGCTTTACCGCCGTTCCCAAACTTTATCGAAGGGAATCTAACCTCTTTTCAAGCTGGACAGATGCATCCTGATCGAAACAAATTAGGGTACTTTGATTTAATTTTTGTAAAAAAAGGACAATTGTTCATATCTGAAGCTGGATTAAATTACACAATCAAGCAAAACGAGATGTTCATTCTATTACCTGATCAACATCATTACTCATGGCAGGCGTGTGAAGAAAAAACTGAATTTTTTTGGATTCATATTTATACAACTGCCCAGTGGGAAGAAAGTAATCGGCCTAAACACTTTACTTCGATGCTACCAATTCCTGATTTACATTTCCATCAGAGAAACTACACGCTACATTTACCAAAACAGGCTGAAATTCTCGACCAAGAATTGATTTTCGAATTATTACTGCAAATTCAAAGTAGTACTGAAAAAACAGACGTAGATGCAATTTGGCATACTGAAGAATTATTTTTGAAATTCTTAAAATATATAGAAAATGAAGGCTTTACAAAAGATCGTGTTACAATTTTGGCCGAAAAAATCCATTTATATTTAGAAAAAAATATTTGTCGGCATTTAACTAATCAAGATATTTCGAGTCATTTTCATTTGCATATCAATTATTTAGCCCGTGTTTCAAGACAAATTTATGGAAAAACACCATTAGAAGTGCTAGATGATTTAAGAATTGAAGTCGCTAAAGAGTATTTAGTAAAAAGTAATGTATTGTTAAAAAGCATTTCAACTATTGTTGGGTATGAATCATATATTTCGTTTTCAAATCATTTTAAAAAAGTTACGGGATTATCACCTCGCGATTTTAGAGAACATTATCGTGAGAAAGTTTAAAGGAGCGGAAAAAAATGAATCAATCAAAATTGCGTTTAAAAAACATATTGGCATATGCCAGCACAGATACTGCTGGGAATCTATTGTACTGCACATTGACTAGCTTTATATTATATTTTTATACTGATGTTTTTGGTATTTCGGTTGGAATGGCAGGTATGATCTTATTGGTTGCGCGAATCATTGATTCGTTTGATGCACCTATCTGGGGTTTGATTATTGATCATACGCATTCTAAATATGGTAAAAGTCGTCCGTGGTTCCTATGGCTGGCGGTTCCATTTGGTATTTTTTTAGCTCTATCATTTATCACTCCTGACATCAGTACTAGCAGTAAGGTCATATATGCATTAATTACCTATTTAATTACAGGTATCATATACACTGGTATTTCAACACCGATTACGTCAATTTTACCCAACTTAAGTAATGATTCAGACGAACGAATCAAACTCAATTCATATCGAATGATAGGTGGAAATATTGGCTACTTCGTCACAGCATCATTCACTTTACCATTAGTGGCATATTTTGGTGGTGGTAATGATCAAAAGGGGTTTATGATTACTGCAATTGCGTATTCAATCATTGGTACATTCATGTTTTTGTTCGCTTTTGCAAATATGAAAGAAAATAATATCGAAACAAAGGAAACTAAAAGTATCCCCGTTAAAGATAGTTTTAAAGCCATGCGTGGTAATTGGCCATGGGTCATCATTGTGCTAGCTAATATTATGTATTGGCTAGGTAATACAGTGCGAACGTCAACCGTCATTTATTATGCAGAGTATAATTTAGGTCATTTAAACTATGCGTCAATTTTAAATGGCTTGGTACTTGTTCAAGTGCTTGGTGTTGCCTTAATTCCATTTTTAGTCAAAAAACTGTCAAAAAGCAATACATTAATTCTTGGGTTCGGGATAGCTGCGACTGGCCAACTATTAATGGGCGTAGTAGGGAATAATTTTGCCTTAATTGTTACGACCTGGATTCTAACATCACTTGGAACAGGGATTGCAGTTTCAATGCCGTTTGCCATGTTGTCAGATACGGTCGATTATGGTGAATGGAAAACAGGTATCCGTTCAGCTGGATTCTTAACAGCGATTGGAAGTGCATTTTGCATCAAGATGGGCTCTGGGTTAGGTGGTTTTTTACCATCAATGATTATGGACAAGACAGGTTATGTTGCCAATCATATACAGACAGAAATGGCTTTAGTCGGCATTAAAGTATCCTTTATTATTGTTCCAGCCGTCTGTTTCTTGATTGGTGCTTTGATTATGTTAGCGTATCGTAAATATGAAAAACAAGAAAAGTTAGTTAAATCAGATTTATTAAATCGATAATATTTGAAAGGATTCAACAGTTCATTTTGAATCCTTTTTTGTGATGTACAAATAATCTTTATTTATGAAAAAGAAAGATTAATCATCACCTTGTTTTCCGCTAGTTTCAGCCAGAGCTGCTTTTTATGCCTACATTCTCATCTGTTTCAGAACAAATAGAATAGACAGCGTTTTTCAATTAGAAAACATGCGTATAAACTCAATTTCGAGTGCTTATCAAATTAAATTGTTAAAGATATACATATAAAATATGAATAAAAATTTTATATTAGCCCTATCGAATACCAATTATTATAGAATAAGAATGAAGTTATATTGGTATTAGTTAAATTATGAATGTTGAGTTAAATTATTAAAATTTATAATAAATTGTTATGCAGCAATGAAAAGGAGAGTATTAGTTTGAAAAAATTAAGAGAGAGTGGATTAGATGCGCCATTAGTTCCAACGCTATATATATTGACAGGTCTAATTGTCCTATCATTTGTTGCGATGTTCCATCAATATAATGGGTATCTTTGGACAATTCTTTATGGTGTTCTAATGATCATAGGAGGCATCATTTTTATCAATACGTCGATTATCGGCAAAAAGAAAATATGGGCATCTATCATTGAAGAAGAATTACCTGAATCGGCATATCATGTGTTGGATTTGGGAACTGGCCACGCAAATGTTTTATTACAACTCGCTCATAAGTTATCACGAATAAAAAAATCAATGGGAATTGATATATGGCATAGTGCAGATCAAAGTGATAATAGTGCTGAAAATACTCTTAAAATCGTTCAAGCAAGTGGCTTATCCGAACAAATCACCATTAAAACAGCAGATATGTGTGAGCTTTCAATTTCAGATGAGTCATACAATTTAGTCGTATCTAGTCTAGCATTTCACAATATCAAGCCAAGTTCAAATCGAAAAAATGCATTGTTAGAAGCCCTTCGTGTCTTGGAAGCAGGTGGGAAAATCATTATTGTTGATACAGGGCATAATAAGCGAGAATACATGAATATTCTACGCACAGCAGGAATGGAAAACATCAAGTCAAAAACATATGGAATTAATGGCTGGTGGACTGGACCGTGGATGCCAACTTATTCAGTTATTGCTTCGAAAAAAATCAATACCACAAAATAAACTCAATGTTGGTAGCCTATGTTTAAAGGTTTTCACAATGTATATGATTTAAATTCTGGAGTCACTAGCAATTAAAAAATATAATAATAGCTTTAAAATATTTTCTAAATAAACTAAAACAACCGGAGGCTTGATTACTACTAATCTCCGGTTGTTTTTAAATTAATTCATTTTAAAACTAGTGGAATTGCATACCACCGTCAACGATTATGGTCTGTCCAGTAATATAATCTGAATCTGATCCTGCAAGGAATGAGACAACATTAGCAACATCAGAAGGTTCTGATAGACGCTTTAATGCGATATCCTTTGCAAATTGTTGCATACCCCAATCGTCATCTTTTCCAGCATTCTGTCCAACTTCATGGGCAATATCAAACATCATTGGTGTTTTAACAATTCCAGGTGCGTACGCATTGACCGTAATATTTTCAGAGGCCAAATCACGTGCAGTGACTTGCGTGATTCCACGAACTGCAAATTTTGTTCCTGAGTAAAGTGCTAATTCGGGATTACCAACAACACCTGCTTGTGATGTCGCATTGATAATCTTTCCGCCGTGACCTAGTTTTTTAAACGCCTCATGTGCGGCCTGTGTTCCCCAAAGTACGCCACCAACATTAACGCCATAAACTTGTTTGAATTGTTCCTCAGTAATTGTGTCAATCGGTGTTGTAGGACCCAATCCGGCATTATTAACTAGGACGTTCAGGTCACCTAACTTTTCAACGGTTTCATGAACAACTCGGAACATATCATCACGCTTTGAAACGTCAGCTTGAAGTGCAATCGCATTTGGCCCCAAATCTGCTGCAGCGACTTGAGCCACATCAATTTTATAGTCAACCAACGCGACTTTAAAATCATCTTCATACAAACGTTGTGCAATCGCCAAGCCAATTCCTTGGGCTGCACCGGTAACAATCGCAACTTTTGCCATAAATATATCCTCCCTCGATATATATAAAATATGCAACTTGTAAACATATACAATTGTACGCGTCTTTAATTAATTATGCGAATGACTTTTAAGTAATCAAAACATAATGGTTTACATTTCATTTGAAATCAACATCAGTTATTTATCAATAGAGGAGAATTGAAAAATGATAAGCTTTAGAAATTTTGTTTTTTATAACTTTTGCATCTTTATAAGTCATGTTGACAGCCTTCAAAGTAGCAACGTATGTTAATGATTGTATACGAAAAAAGTTTGATGTATTTACAATCATCAAACTTTTCATGCAATATATAACGCTATTCAAAATTCACGGTAACGGATAAATCTTTTGCCGTTGAGGTAAACAGAGTAGTGTAGTAGTCTCGGGCTGATTCCTGAATCATTGTCGTATAGGTTTTTAGGTAATGTGCTTGTTTATCATTCGAAAGTGCTTGAGATACAAGTCGACCTGTATCAACATTTTTGGTTGTGGCACTTAGAATATTGCCACGGCTATCATACAACTGATAAGGATTTTTGGCGTCCAAATCAACCCCAATGACATCAAATTTTGGAACCATAATGGCTAACTTTTTATTTTGCTCATCATAGTTGATTGTCACTGGTTTTTTAATGCCTAATTTGGCATCATAGTTGAGAATAATGATTGCTTTCTTCTCTGTTAATGGTACACCAATTTTAGTCCAAGGTATTTTGAGATTGTTTTGCCTTGTTTCAATATCCTGGATACCAACATTTAAAAAGACATGTTGATCAACCTTTTCTAAATTTTTAACCATCGTCGCTGTTGATGATTGGCTAGTCTGAAAACCAGAATTTTTGCCATTGAGAAACGTATTCACCGTGAATCCAATGATTAACCCAAGCAATAAAAATATAATAGTCAGTACTGCTGAGCGATATCTTTTTGGTTTATTAATGTTTTGTCTCGATTTCATGTTCTAAGTCCATTTCGTATTCGTTTTTATGTTGTAAGCTAAATTTCGTACAAATAAGTAATAGGGAGGTAAAAGATTATCTATGCCATGTGTTCTAAAATATAAAAATACGCTGGCCAAAATATCAGTGGTTGCTATCAACTCACAATCATTCTATCGGCAATCAACATGACAAATCAACAGTTGATACATTTATATTTAATCCATTTTAATTTCATACGCTATATATAAGTATACAGGGTGTACAAGTCGATTTGTGCTTTTTTTAAAACCGATGTCCCCTGGATAACTATCGAAATCAGTGTAAGATAGTTTAAAGCAGTATATATCATTTAGAATGGTGAAACCTATTACGACTAGACTTGTTTTACATAATCTATCCAGATATAGTTTGTGAAAAGATGTAGTAACTGTGCCGAGTAAAAATCAAGAAAATATTCTAATAAGGGACGTGAAAAAATACAATAGGACCGGTCTATATAACAGGTATTATTGTATTTTATTTTTTTGATTCGTTTATTTAATTTTCCCGGAAACAATACAATGAACATATCATTGGTTTAGGCGCACAAGCAATACCACTTTTTTATACACAGATATCAGATTGGTTAAAATTGGGTTAGTATTAATAAACAACAATTAAACAATATATAACTAGGAGCATTTGATAACATGGTACAACTCAATAATGATAAATTAAATGAATTATTTGATATTGCGAATAATCATAATATGATTTCAACAAAGAATATTATATCAAAAGAAATATTATTATCTGAAGGAGATATATCAAATTCAATATATTTTGTCGACTCTGGTTTGCTAAGACTCTGGAATAATAATGACGGGGTAGACATCACTCTTCAATTTTTCTTTCCAGGCGATGTCGTCTCTTCATTCGAAAGTTTTTATTTCCAAAAGCCTAGTAAATTTAGTCTTGACGCCGTTGAAAATTCAACCATATATTTCATTTCACACAATGACTTTACTACGCTTCTAGATAGATATCCCGACCTATATGAAAATCTTTTCCTCGCGATAAGTCGTCGTTTTATTGACTATACAAATTATTTCTTTTCTCGCATTAAAAATAACCCTGAGCAAAGATTTATAGAACTATCGGAACAAAATCCATTGATTTTCAAACAAGTGCCACATTACTATATAGCGTCTTATTTGGGTATTACACCAGTATCATTGTCTCGAATAAGAAACCGCCTAAATAAGTAATATTAAAATTAACAAATGTTAATGAAGTTGGATTCATATGAATATATACTAAGTTTTGTTTATTCATTTCAGAACGGAGAAATATCACATGAAAACAGTAATAGTTTATAATCATCCATATGAAAAGAGCTTCAATCATGCCATATTAGAAGCAACCATGCGTGGACTAAAGCACAGTGAAAATGAAATTGATTTAATTAATCTCGATGAAGATAAATTTAACCCAGTTATGGAAAAAGAGGATCTTCTTGGTTTTGTAAGGCATTCAGCTGTCGATGACCAAGCAGTTGATTATATTAATCGATTGCAAAATGCAGATAATTTAGTGTTTATTTTCCCTATTTGGTGGGAATTAATGCCAGCAATGATGAAAGGATTCATAGATAAAGTAATTTTTCCAGGTGGGACATTTGATTATACAAAATCTGGTTATGGCATGATCTCTAAACTGAGCAGATTAAAGAAAACAACTGTTATCACTACAATGAATACCCCAAAAGCACTTTATAGGATGATATTCAGTAATGCCATTCAACGTTCCTTAATTAGGGGAACACTTAAAAAAAGTGGTATGAAAAATATCACTTGGCTCAGTTTTAATATGATTAAATCGAGTTCGATTAAAAGAAGGACATCTTGGTTAGTGAAAGTCGAAAAACACTTCAAAAACATATAAATTTTTGCTGCTTTTCTATAGTGCTATAGTGCCTCACAAGAGCAAAGTTTAGTATAAGATAAGAACTGATACATTTAATGACAATAGCAAGAGCTTAGAGTATTTGTGGGTTAGTAATATTTCACAAAACAGCCCCGAATAAATTCTTTATCTGAGGCTTTTAATTAAGTATAAACAAATCTTTAACATTAATTTGACAAAGACCAATGATTTCTCGACAGCTTAGTTTACATAATATATATTATCAAGAGCTTTAACTTTTGAAGTCTTTAAATAATTTTCCAACCCTGAGTTCTATTTTTATATCTTTTTTAATTTCTTCGCGATGTTCCTGTTATCGTAATCTTATTTAGCATATGGTCCTTTTATCTTGCTTTATATAAAATCATGTAGCTAACCTAAAGTTTTATTAACTGATCTAAGCATAACGTATTTAGGCTAAACATCATAACATGATTTGCTGTAGCAGCTTCCCTTGCAGAATAGCTAAGTGAACCACCACGGCCAGCCACACCAAATGCTGAATCAACATAGCCTAAGCACAATCCCGGCGCACCATATACATAGAGGTTTGGTGAAACTAATTGTGTCCCACTAGCTACCGTTTGTTGAGTAGCAGGTGTAGCGGAGCAGTAGCTTGTGTTTGAGGCTTTACAGCAACAGAACTCGCAACTACTGACGATTCAACTTCACTTGATATTGAACTTTCAGATGAAGATGAACTTGATGAAGAACTTTCTTTTTTAACAGCCTTTTTCATAGACTTCTTAACCTTATGAGAAGCTGATTTAGCAGTGTCTACACTATTTGAATGTTGTGCAACAGCAACGCTAGTACCAGTAACGCCTAACACAACAACAGCAACTAGTGATCCAATTACCACCTTTTTTATTTTTAATACTATTTAAATTCATAATACATACCTTTACATTCTTTATGCTTACATATTATCAGAAAAAAACAATTATTGAAATGTCTGCTGGTGAACTGCGCTCATCTCGTGGCTTGCAATCACACTTAATTGAACAATTTGAAAATATCCCCGATATATATTCAATATATCGGGGATATTTATTACCTTATTCTAAAATTAAATTCATCAATAATATCCATCGATATTTTGATTGGACTGGTAGCTGCCATTTTTTTGGTAAATAATTCTCGATCTCCAATAATATAAAACTCCTTACCTACAACACTTCACATTACTTGTTTTGTGAATCAAACGATAAACTCCACGATTTAAATATTAAGCAGTACATAACAATAAGCAAGTTATTGCAAAACTATTTAGAGAAGCTTCGTTTCAAGACCTACTAAATTTTCCCAATCAATTTGCTGGGTTAATTTGAATCCAGCTTTAGAGGTCCGATTCATCTATTTATTATTTAATTATTCACTTCTCGTTAACCCTAGGTTAAATGTTTTTTACATACATATCATCAATTATCCCTGAGCTATTAATTGCAAATCTTCCAAAATTACAACTATACCTAATCTAAGTACAATGTAATAAGCAAATAGATATGAAGTTAATGCCTGTATTATAAATATAGTCATTACGTCGACATAAGGTATCCGAATTTCAATCGAATAATTTTGTTTAATGTGTTTGAATTTTCTAATATCAAACCGTATCAAACCAAATATGGTGAGAGCTACGACTAATACTGATAGCAAGATACCTATAATTTCATGGTTATGCTTTATTTGAATTATCAAGAACTGTATCAGTAAATAACAAATTAGAATTAATCCGACCTGTGACCACACTGTATTCCTCACGTTTAGCTTTTTTCCTAATCCTTTAATTGGATATTTATTTTTACAATTTATGTAGAAAATTATAATTGACGCTACAATGATATATATCCACGCAAAGGGTAACGAAAATGAAATCAGTGACTCAAACATATATTTTAATACTTCTCCATTATTTTTAACGCTTAAAAATCTCCTAGATTTCACATAGAATCATCTGCTAGACAATAGACATCTAGTATATTCTACCTCTCCCAAAATATTTAAAGAGGACTTTCCTATATTATCACAAAAAATACACATCATATCAGGCATCTGATTTGTAACCACTAATCTATGGCTGTTGAATTTATCTCAGTTACGATAACTCAGTATTACAAAATACTAACCAATACTATGCGGCAATCAGTGCATTCACCTAGGATTTACACCGCATGTTTCTTTTCAACATGTCATAAAGCCTCACGGGTTAGACCTAGTCCGACTTGTGAGGCTTATTTTAGTATATTTGGTTTTAACTCAACCTATGATTTTCTATTCAGAATAAAATATAATTCATATACTACTATTGTATCAATCGTTTAACTGATTATTTTTACTTAGTGACGACTTAATAAATAAAAATATAACAGCAACAAATACAAAAATTGGCATAGAAATGGGATAACATAGCACAGCAATAATTAATCCAACTACTTTTATGCCTAAGTCAATCGACATATTCCTTAAGTACGTTTTAATGGCGCCGTTTCTGTCCAAAGTTGCATATTGCGCAACATTAGATACACTAACTAGAATAATGATAATACCATAAATAGCAGCTGCAAAATGATTGTTAGGATCCATGGTTAACGCTTCTGTTGCCTACGGAATGAGCGAGGTAAAAAATAACATGATAATTGTAGCCCAGAACGTTTTATCTTGTATTTCATCAATATTTTCAAATCGTTCATGACTACCGACCCACATCATACCTAACCAAAAAAATGATACGAAATAAGCAAAAAAGTCAGTTCTTAGTTCCAACAAAGTTGACAAACTTATATGCTCTGGTTTAGGAAACTCCAACACTAAAAAGATCATAATAATTGGAATCATTGCATCTAAAAAGGTAATCATCCGTTCTTTTTTCATTTTCAAATCCGCTCCCTTATTCTCAGTAAAATCAAATAAATATCATTAAAGATAATTCATTCAAAATTAATTATATATGACTACAAAACAAATGCCCTTATACAGATTAATGCATTTTATTTAAAATGACTTTCATCATACTGTATGACATTTATCAGAAACAATGTATCAACACAGAATTCTTCGATCAAACATTTTATCGATGAATTCAGCTGGGATTATTTGAATCGCTTGTAAAGATTCTCAAGAATATCACGCAAAACAACATACAACTCTAAAATCAAACTAAAAAGCCCGCCAAATTGGCAGACTCAGGTCAGCAAAAATTAAATAGCATTGCTTCAAACTAAATTCTATTTTCTATGTTCAAAGTTACGAAACAATGGTCCCCATTTTTAAGGGTTCCTATAGATAGCTACTATTAAAAATATGAATGCGACAATTAGCAAAAAAAGGCCAGATGGGATATCGATTTGAACTGAAGAAATTGAAAACCCTATCCAAAAGATTGCTTTTTCCCGAGAAGTAATTTTGCTTGACAGTATCCTTTTCATCATTTCGCACATCCTTTATTTCTAATAAGCTACCTTATTACCATTCACACCCACCCATCGTCCTGAACTATTGTAATCACATGACCATCCTAAATAAAAATCCATATGCATTGCATTTAGCCCACCAGGCCAATTGTTTGGTGTTCGCTTGTCTGAACCGTCTGCTTTGCTCAGAGCAGATTGCGGTGTTCCCCAACTATCGTTATAAAAATAATCATAAAAACGGCCACCCTTAGTTGTTGTAACTGTCCCAAACCCACGATCTGTAGTTTTATCATAAGCATTTTTGAGGTTGCTTAATTCATTTTTAATGGCGGATAAACCAAGCCCATCAATACCCACTACACCCAGTACGCCAAGTATTTGTCTAATCGGATTACCAGCGGCAAATCCTGCTACACCAGTGATAAGCATTGCAGCTGAAATATTATCATACATCTTCAATGAGTTTTGATAGTTATATCCAGCAACAGTTATTCCAGATTGTCGACCATTTTGCCATGACCACCCATTCCCAGTCTGCAAATAGTCTGGCGCAACCGCATTGATGGCTGCTCCAACTAAAGGCCGCATATTTTCTTTCAAATCATCATTTTCATCGAATAAATAATTGTTCATCACATTCCATTTTCCATCTACTAATGGCATTAATAATTTAGATCCATCAATGATTAAAGTCTTTTCTTTAGAATCTAGTAACAACTCTGCACGATCCCCCTTATCATCACCTGTTGCGTCTACCAGGTCACAATCTTTTATCTCTACAGTATGACCATTAATCATTGAATATTCATGAGTTCGCATTTCATCAGCTAAAATTGGCAAAGCGCTTGTTAAAGCTGAAATAAAAACAACAGTAGTCATTAGTAAATAAATATGTTTATTCATAGTCTATCTCCATTCTTATGTATCAGTAGCCTGTCACAACATTTTCAACTCACAATAGTAACAAATCATCTAAACTAAAATCACTATTGTAACGTCACTTTATCTTTAATAAATTATCAACGCAAGCAAACTCTACATCTCTTCTAAAAAGAGTCGAACAAAGTTCATATTTTTTCATCCTATCCGATTACTCTACTAAAGATTGCATTTTGTCATAAGTAAAGTATTGACCATGCTAAGCAGATAAGTTGTGCATTTCACAGAAATTTCTGGAGAAAAAACTAGAGCAACATTGTATCTATATCAGGCCGAGGATAATTATATTATGCTTATCCTCGATAATTCAGTGTTATGCTAGGCTATATCGAGCGTACGTATGTTGAATTTGTTAATTTGAAACAATCTAGGGCTACCAAACTTTCTAAAATTGATACAGGTCAAACATATAAACTACCGATTCATCCAACAAAAATGACTTAATATCAAGCGTTTACCAACAAGATGCTCTTTTTGTTCGACCAGTGCATGAAATTATCCCTGAAGTTTCATGGTTTGGGAATCACTATTTAATTTCCACCTCACTGCGATAATTAATATCCACCTTTGCACATTATTTCATCAATTATCCTCCCCGATACCAGTAACTATTACCCAACAGCATTTATTCGTGGTATTCTCAATACAGCTACTTATAAGAAGGATATATTTAAAATGAATCAAATACTCAAAGAACAATTCCTAATTGATACCTTATCTGACGATCAAGAACACATCATTGATGAAATGAATGCGTATATTGCAGATGCCATTAAAGCTAATAGTCATTCAGCAGCTATTATTAATGGTGCGGCTGGGACAGGTAAATCAGTTGTCTTGATGCATCTTGTTGCCAAATATATGGCAGACAAAAAATATCGCACTGCTTTGGTGGTTAATCACCCTGAACTATTTAAGGCATATAAAGATTTGGCAGCCGATATGCCGGGTATCAATCAACGCGATATCACACGTCCAACCCCATTAATTAATAAAGCCCAGGAAAAGAACTGGCAATACGACGTAATCTTTGTTGACGAGGCGCACTTACTCCTTTCAAAACCTGAGCCATACATGCACTATCACGGAGAGAACCAGCTAGTTGATTTAATGAATTTAGCCAAATTCGTGGTTGTCGTTTACGATTTTGCACAAGTCTTTCAATCAAAAATGTACTGGTCACCAATGCTAGTCAAAGCCGCAATCGGTGATTATCCATACAAAGAATTTGATATGAATTTCCAATATCGTATGATTACCAGCGACGAACAAACGGCATGGATGGATCATTTAACTGCTGAGCAAAGAATCACACCCTTCCCCAATAACAGTGAGTTCGAATTTAAAGTCTTTGACACTGCCGGTGAACTCTACCAAAATATTATTGAAAAAAATAAAACAGTTGGTCTCAGTCGAGTGGTTGCAACTTCTGGTTTTCCACGTATTGATGGACGGCACAATGTTGAAATGGATTCATTTTCACTACCTTGGGACGAATGGGATCCACAACGTACACATTGGGCCAAGCGTGAGTCATCAATCACTCAAGTTGGTACTATTTATACGCTTCAAGGTTTTGACTTAAACTACGTTGGTATGATTATCGGTCCATCCTTTGGTTATGATGAAAAAACGGATTCAATGACGATTATCCCCGAAAAATATTCACACAAAGAAATTTTCAAAAAGCGCAAAGATATCACATTCACAACGGATGAATATAAAGAATTCATTGGCAACGTCTTAAATGTTTTAATGAAACGTGGTAAATATGGTTTATACCTGACAGCTTATGATGACGCCTTACGTCAGCGGCTCATGAAATTAAATTAGTTATCTATCGTTTAGAGAATCTTAATCAAAAAAGTAATTTGGTCTACCGGCTCATTGAACACCACGAGACATCACAAAAACTGAAATATTGCGATATCGATATCAACTTGTCGCATACACTTAATTAAAAAGAGCTAGTCTATTCTGCCTGATAGACTGGCTCTTTTTTGAACTATTTGCGACAAAAACATCTAATCAGCGATGGTAATAAGGTCAATTATTGACCAATTTGAGAACTTATCAAATTCAATGAAATCCTATGCTATTATTGAAAAAAACACTTGAAAGACACCAGTTATGGACAATATATACGCTGTTGCAACAATCTTTTGTGCAATGATTGTTGCCAACTTAATTAGTCAAATATTTCCCAGAATACCACAAGCTTTTTTTCAAATCTCCATCGGCATGGCACTACCTTTTCTGCCATATTTTTCAAAGTACATCATCGAGTTACATTCTGAATGGTTTATGTTAATTGTCATTGTGCCTTTGATTTTTTTTGAGAGCTATCGTACTCCACTCTATAATATTTCTGCAAATATTTTTTCAATTTTAAAAATCACTTTTTTTATGGCCGCAGTATTAATCATTTCGATAAGTCTGATTGTCCAAAGCACTTTAGGCTGGCCTCTTGTATTTGGTATTATTCTCGCCGCCATTATTACACCGACTGATGCAACATCGCTAAGCGCTATCAGTGGTGACAAAAATATTAAATCCAATATTGAACGAATACTGGGGCTGGAATCATTGTTCATAGAAACGACGTGCCTTGTCATTATGTCCGTCGCTGTGCAATATGTTGAAACCCAAGAATTAAACATTTTTCATGGCATTTCTCGTTTACCAAGCGCCATCATTGGTGGCATCACGATTGGATTTATTAGTGGTACTGTTATGATTTATTTACGTCAGTTCATGATTAGAAAAAAAGCAACTGATTTATCCACTCACATGATGATTCAACTATTAGGGCCACTTGCCATCTATCTCTTTGCCGAACATCTCCATTGTTCTGGTTTTCTTGCCGTAGTTGTTGCCGGCATTTGGCATAACACTGAGCGCCATCGTGGTGATTTTGATTCAGCTAAATTAAACAACTCAATTTATCAAGTTTGGCAAATACTCACTAAAATTCTAGGCGGTGTTGTGTTTATTATGCTAGGCATTAGTGTGATTAGCATTGTTAAAATATACCACGAATTTAATACTGTTCAGTTAGTCACTCGAATTGCACTTGCCATTTTAATTTATGCCACAATGCTAATTATTCGTTTCATATTTATCATCAGTACCAATCGCCTAGAAAATTCAAAAGATAATCTCAACGAAGCACTACTTTTCTCACTAGGCGGTGTCCATGGTACAAAAACCATTGCACTGGCCTTGGCAATTCCAATCATGATTGATTCAACCCATCGCTTTCTTTATCGAGATGATATTCTGCTCATTGCTATGATTGTTGTCTTGCTCAGTTTAATTGTTCCAGCATTGTCAGTTTCGTACTTCACCACACAAAAATGTTTAAATTATCAACAAGAAGAAATATATGCTGTTCAAACACGAATGGTATCCTCAGCGCTTAATTATGTCAGTGAGCTACCGATTTCAGATGTGTTAAAACAAAGCGTATCAAACCTACTCACTTTACAAATCGGTTGGCAACCGAAACACTGGTTCGCAAATGATTGGAATCAAGCTTTTAAACAATTACAGACAGTTCGACAAACTGCAATTGATGCCGCTCTCGAAAATAATGCATTGTCGGGTGACGCAATTATCATTTGTCACAAATTATTCAAACATAATGGAAAAGATAAAACACCCCTGATCGCTCAAGTGAGATGGTATTTATGGATAATTTACTACTATTTTAGGCACTTGATGGATGGTACAAAAAATCTATATCAGCGTGATTTAAAGCGTGTTCATCATTTAGAACATCAATTAAAAAAATATCAGAAACAAATAACTGCGTTAAGCGTCATGAATCAACGTCACCGGCGATTACGAGAAAAAATTGCCTGGGCCAATAAAAGACTAGCATACTACCATTATGAAATCGAGCAAAATAGCGATAATCCAATGATGACTAGTTACCTTATCGACAAACGTTGGAAAGATGCTTTTAACGAAATAATGGCCATTATTAATCCTGCTGTAGATGCCTACTTAACCCAATTATCAGCCCAAAATACAGATCCAGTTTTAATTTTTGCACTGCGCGAAAGGAGCCGTATGGATTCTGACATTTTTGATCCAAAGTTAAAGCTATTAACCAATGATGAGTATGAACTATATGCCATGGTACTTGAGGAAGAGCTAATATATTTAATCAATAGTAAAAAATCTGGCTTAATTTCAAAAACATTAGTTGATGAATTGTGCAGTCAAATCAATGCCTTACAAAACTTATTGTCGACACTCAAATTAGATGACGAATAAAGAAAAATTGGTCATTATTTTCTGATGGATTCCTGATATTTTACCAACAAACGTCCATTTGAGATTTTAATCATTATAATATTTCCTGAAACGCAATCACATGCCACTATTAAATATATTTTCACTTTGATACTGTACTTATTAAATTAGAAAAACGCCGTCTTATTCAAGATAGCGTTTTTTCGTGGTAACCATATTTATTTTAGCTTGATATGAGCTGCTATTTGATTCACGGTTCCTAAATCACCCACGTCATAGTAATCTTGCCAAATTTTTGAAATAGCTTTTTTCTGACCGATGGGTTCCGCTATAGATTGCGGAGCGTCACTATCTAAATGATTATCAACAACGTAATAATATATCGCATCTCCGTCACGTCCAAAAGCATAAGTTTGGGCCGGAACACCGCCTACGCCTTGAATATCATTACCTAAAACTGACAACACTTGATCGGATGACCGCGTATTTTCTGCAAGTGCCGTATTAACATACGATAATGTGATTTCATTCGTGTCTGACAAAGCCATATTTCTAATTGAGGTCCCAATCGTCGTTTGCGACGGATAGCCATTCAGATACCAACCATCTGGTGCACCTAAAATAATTAAGGCGGCACGTTGCTCTACAGTTAGCAATTTGACGGCCTTTACAGCATCTACATGCCCCATAGTATTTGACTGGGTAGTTTGACTTTTTGAACTTTTAACTTTATCTATACTTGACGTTGAGGTTTCTAAATTACTCCGGTGAGCTTTAACTTGTGATAACAAGTGATGAGAAACGATTCCTAACGTCACAGTAACGATAATCATAACAATCAGGACACCCCCAACCATTACTGTCATTTGGTTGAGCCGCTTACTACTTCTTTTTTTCATGTTCTTTAATGTATCCTTGTAATCGCGTTATTCCAAGCATTTGTAATGATTGTGAGCTTATAATCGTTTTTTTACTATCTTAAAAATAATAGTCAATAGGTCTACGCTAAATATCAATCCTATTCCGAGTAACATCATCCATGCTTTTGTCCCCACAGTTTGAGGTAGGGTTAACAATTTACTGGAATGATTTGAAGTATCTGAAGTACCATGGGGCATTGTTTTATGCAACTCATTCATTTTCCCATCTTGTTTAGTATCTGGCAAGGTATAAACATAAGTGACGGTTTGTGCTGTTTTCGAAAAAGCACCTTCAACATTGCCAATGATTGATTCTAGTTTATACTTTTCAAGCTCCGGGTCACGCTTTATCTTATTGGTGTCATATTCTTCACCAACATTTCCTGATAAAATAATTGGATTTACTAACGCTCGACCAGATTTGTCCACATAATTAACAACTTATTCATCAAAGTAATTCTCACCAGATACGTCTCACTATCTCTATCAAAAGTGTCATAAAACTAATTAAGACACCTACAAATACTAGTGGATTTTGTACAGCAGTTGGCGGTAGTTCACCCTTTTTTGATGAATTTACTGAATGTGATTCTGTTATATTTTGCCCTTTATTCGTCGGTTGATTTGTAGATTGCTGATTTTGTGCATCATCTACACTGTATCGATAAGTTATAGTTTTCGGTTGATCCGTGTACATGCCCTCAGAGTCACCAACAACATCAATTAAATTTAGTCCATTAAATTTTATTGCTTGACTACTATCCAATTCTTTACCAGATTTTGACTGATATATTGAACCAATACTTCCAGTTAGTGTGATCGGATCAATAATATTCTCACCGTCATCAGTCACGTAGTTAACTGTAACTTTGCCATGATCAACAAATGCGAACGGTAGTCTAGTCGCAAACAAGGCACTCATATCAATTAATTCATTGCCATGTCGATCAGTAAACAGTCCACCTTGACCAATAGTTAGATTCAAATAGGCCTGATCTTTCTCTACGGTCATCGTAGGACTAAGCTTTGCTAATTCTTTTACATCACTGGTATTAAGCAACATAAAAATCGTTGGTAACATTGGTGTTGCAAATGAATCAATCACATTTTCATCACCTGAACCAAGAATAGCATCTTGTTGCTTCATAATTGGTTCATTAACGCCCATGGCGATATATTTGTTACGGTAAGTCGTTTCATATTCGTTTTTGATGTCTTCTGCATTTTTAATGCCCGCTTTAAACGCACCTACACTTTGAAACAGCCATGCTTGTGTTTCATTCTGCAGAATTAATTTATCCATGGTAACGTCGGAAGTAAATTGCATCACATCCCGAATTTTTTTATTTTGATTTTTTTCAATGAAATCTGTAGGATCATCAAGTATATTTTGAATAAAAGTAACCATTCCGGGATCATCAACCATTGACAGATACTCATTGGCATTATCTTTCGTCAAAATATGCATCTCATTTGGATTTTGTGGATACGATAATTCGAAATACGTCAGCGTATCATCAACATATTTAGTACCAAAATCTATTCCAATACCTGCAATGTGATGGCTTCGAATAGTTGCAGCGCTAGCCTTAAGGTTGACATCAACGTTGTTTTTCCCATTCAACGTCCCTGAAATGACAGAAGTAGCCAATGCAATAAAAATATATTTAAAAAGTTTCATGATATTTCCCCAAAGTAAGATAATGTTTAATATTCATCCGCCTAAACATAAAATAAGGTCCGTACCCTATCAAACTAAATTATACCTTAAAAACACAATTAATTACTTTCTATATATAAATATCAGAAAATACATATTCTAAAAATAAGTTTTATCAATCAAATGGTAGTACTTTTTAAAAAAGCAACGTTATTATTTTCGATGCTTTCCCATATATTCTTACATGCCTCCACAATGACATCCCCAATCAAAATTCAAAACGAAGTTCAGTAGAATCGCACTCACGCCTGACGTTTTAACATCTCAGCCACAACATCAACATACTTTTGGCGTAATGGCTCAGGCGATATTGATTTGATTTCGGTACCAAAACCTACCAAATAATGTGCCATATAATTTAATTCAGATTGATTATAACCACCGACAATATAGTATTGACTGTCTTGAGAAATCAACTGCATATTTGGATAGTGATGTCTCAGAAATAATTCTTGTCCGAATTGTGTGACTTCAATTCGAAATGATTGATTGTGATAGGTTGACTCATACACTTCTTGACGTTGATTAAGTTCTATCAATGTGTACCGTTGTACATCAAGCGCTACCACATTCTCAAAATAGTCCACGCGATAGGTACCCCACATGTCATTTTGATAATTGATGCCACTCGCAAACCAAATACCATCGCGATAGAATAGTTCGTTAAATTGTACCTGTACTCGTTTAGACCCATACTGTGTATCAGTCAATTCTAACGCCTTTTCAGCAATAATTTGCTGAGCAATTAGTGCTAAATTAAGGTTCTCTTTCACCGGTGCTGTTTGCCAATAATGTAATACACTCAGCAATTTATCTAACTGTTGTTGTTGCCCTTCTGGCAATGTTGCTAATAATTTGTCTCGGATTTGACTAAAAGACTTATCAAACGGCGTCTCTGATATTTTTTCAAGGCTTCGAATCGCATAAAATATGGCATTGATTTCATCAACATTAAAATTAATCGATGTTAGAAGTTGTTGTTTAATCAACCGATAGCCGCCATAACGGCCAGGTGCAACATAATATGGTAGCCCCATATCTTCTAATTCTTCAACATCACGAAGTGCCGTACGCTTGGATATCTTAAATTCTGCCATTAAATCTTGCACATTGAAAGCTGACTTGTCTCTTAGATAAATTAATTCTTGATTTAATCGCTCTGCTTTTTTCAATTTTCATCTCACTTTCATTGATGCCGCATTTTGTCACCAATAACACATATAGTTATTATATCAAATAGAAAGCGAGTTCAAATCATGAACACATTACTCATCAATGCCCATCCAGATTTTAATCATGAAGGACATTTTTCCTTGCGATTACAAGCAGCTTTTCAAAATAAATTCAAACAATTCTTTCCTGATGATGAACTTACCATCTTTAATCTCTACGATAATGAAGTACCCACAATTTCACAAAACGAACTTTTGGCGGCTTGGGACGACAATAATGCTAATGTGGCAACAATTTCAACTGAATTGATGAGCGTATTTAAAGCGCACCATCGGATTGTTATTGTCACGCCTGTTCACAACTTCAATATTCCTAGTCGCCTAAAAGACTACATTGATAACCTAATGATTGCGCGTGAAACATTCAAATATGTAGACACGCCAGATTTAAATGGTAAGGTTTCTCGGGGCCTCATGCTTGATGATTATCGCTTATTAGTGTTGATGGCATCAGGTTCAATCTATACTGAAGATAATCTTTACAAACAGATTGATTATGTCCCCCAATATTTACAAACCATTTTCCAAGAAATGATGGGGTTTCATGATTTCCAAATTGTTCGCGCCGAAGGTACCGCAATTCAAACACCACAACATGTCATGACTACCGCCTTATCAGATTTAAATCAAAAATTTGACACATTTTACAGATAAAACACCCCTACCTAAGCGTAGTAACACGCCAGAAAACAAAATTGACCGGAAAAGTGCGATATCATATCGCAACCTTTCCGGTCAAATCAGCCTCTTAAATCTAATCCTCATTTTTAATGATTTGATTTTATCCGGCTTTTTTGTTTATCGTTAATTAAAATTTTCATCAGTCATAGAGGCTTCAAATAGCTTCACAACATCTGTTACTTCAAGTGGTACAAAGGCGGCATGATTTAACTGTCCAACCTGAACGGCACTCTTGGCCATCGCAAGGAAATGTTGATCATCCTTAATATCAACACCCGGCAATGTTGTTGGTACTTGTAGTGACTTGACCCAATCATATGTGGCTTGAATGGCGTCTTTAGCCACTTGTTCATCGGCCCCAGTTAACTGCCATACATTGCGTCCAAATTGGGCAAAACGTGGTAATGTTGCGTCATTTAAGATATATGTCATCCAACGTGGCGTTAAAATACCAAGCCCTACGCCATGTGTAATATCATAATAGGCTGACAACTCATGTTCAATAGGGTGTACTGTCCAACTATTTTCAGTCCCGACACCAACAAGCCCATTCAAAGCCATGGTTGATGACCACATTAAAGCAGCGCGTGCATCATAATTATCGGGTTCTGCTAAGGCAATTGGTGCATTTTTAATCACTGCCCGATACAAACCTTCCATCAAACCAGATGTGACATCGTTTGCTCCTTGATCAAAGTACTGCTCAGTCAAATGACTGAATATATCGATGGCACCCGCAGCAGTTTGCCATGATGATACTGAATAAGTTAATTGTGGGTCTAAAAATGAAACAGCCGGTGTATTTGGTCCAAATGTACCTAGCTTTTGGTTCGTAGCTGGATTTGAGATTACCGATCCTTGATTCATTTCCGTACCAGTTGCAGAAAGTGTCAAAATATCAACAATTGGTAATTGTTGCAAATCGGCACGCTTCTTTGAATCAATCACTAAATCCCAAGGGTCACCTTGGTAGAATTTAGCAGATGCAATCACCTTTGACGCATCGATGACAGAACCACCACCAACGGCTAAAATGACATCAATGTCGTTTGCTTGTACCAATTTCTGACCAGCACGGACAGAGTCAATCTTTGGATTTGGTTCAATGCCTGATAATTCAGTCACCTCAAGACCATCTAAGGCTTTAATAACCCGTTGGTAAAGTCCTGACTTTTTAATTGATCCACCACCAAATGTTAGCAAAACTTTCGAACCAAATTTTGCGACAGCATCGTGTAATTCAGTGTCAATATGATTTTTCCCGAAACGGATGTCAGTTGTATTTTTAAATTGAAAATCATTCATGTGATTTATTTCCTTTCTATAACTCTATTCATAATTTTAGCACAAACAATACTATTCGAACGTAGCTTAACGAATCTGAACGAATTCAAAATGACATGATAAGACACTAAATCAAGAAACAACATCCCGCTTTTTACCAGACACCAATCAGTATATTATCGTCTGGTTCTCATTCCAATTAATGCATTCGGATCAAAAACCTCACTGTATGCTTACATCACTTGGTTACTTGGACGTATGACAACCTCATTCCAAGCAGCATCTTCTGGCAAATCAATTGCCTGTTTAATCGTCAAGGCAACTCGTTCGGCAGAAATACCATATTGCGCGTAAAAATCTTCAAAACCAGCCTTCATTTCTGCATTGGTTACCGAATCCAAGAGATTGGTATTAATTGCACCTGATGAAACAATTGTCACACGAACATTATTATTGGCTTGTGCCATTTCCTCACGTAATGATTCGCTTATTGCGCGGACAGCCCGTTTTGAGCTAATAATTTTGCTGTTGCCGCACCAATACCAGATGAAGCACCCGTAATCACGATTACCTTTGATTCTGTCATTTGTTTTAATTCTCCTTGATTATAATGCTTGATACCATTCGTCGCTCACTGGTTCTAACCACTCAGGTGTTCCGGCAGTCAACGCAATGTGTTCAAACCAGCTATCAGCTTGTGCGCCGTGCCAGTGTTTCACACCTTCACGAGTCACAATAACATCGCCAGCCTTTAATGCTTGCGCTGGTTTCCCTGCCTCTTGATACCACCCATGGCCTGCCGTCACTAATAAAATTTGATAACCATCATGATGAATATGCCAATTGTTGCGTGCCCCTGGTTCAAAATCAACCGTTCCAATACCAACTTGACCATCTGGACTATCTGCTAATAATTTCAAATAAGTATCACCTGTGAAAAATTGCCCATAAGGATTAATTTCTCCAGCACCAAAAATTGCGCCTTGTCGTAAGTTTTTATTTGTTTCCATTTTCGGTCTCCTCATAAATATGCTTAGCGATATTGAAAGCTGACCACGCTTTTGGCCAACCAACATAAAATGCCAATTGGGTAATCATCGCGACAACTTCGACTTGTTTCAGCCCATTTTCTTTTCCTTTTTGCATATGAAATGGTAATTGTTCAAATGCGCCCTGCGTCACTAGTGCCGTAATCGTCATCAGACTACGATCACGTGCTGACAACTCTGTCTCTTGTGACCATACTTCGCCAAAGAGCACATCATCATTCAAATGTGCAAATTGTGGCGCAAATTCACCTAACATGTCTGCGCCAGCTGTTATTTTATTAGCCATACTTACTGCCTTCTTTCTTTCAATTCATCTTTAATACAAATTAACAATAAACCTTGAAGTGCACTTTAAGGCAAGCCTTTTTTCATTAAAATATCTTTAATAAAAAAACTCTCAGTGTATATCTCACCAAGAGTCCTTCAATTTCTTAACTAACAATAAAATAAAAGTACAGCATTTAAAAATGCTTCACTACACACGATCAGACCACAAGGCCTCTTTTTGATTACGCTTAGTCATCTCATGTTGTTTTTCTAGTAATTTCAACTGCTCTTCAGCATCTAGCATATGATCATAAAAATGATCGACTTTGAATTGTAAATATCCAATTGTCGCTTCTAAATCATCACGTTTTTCTTTAAGAATACCAATTTGTTCAACTAAGATGGCTTTTTGCTCAGCCTCATGTTGAGCTGTATCGTCCACTAATTCCACATATCGTTTAATGGCGTCAATTGACATGCCAGCACTACGCATATTTTTAGCAAAGGTAATGCGGCGAATATAGAATTCATCAAAATCACGCACACCGCTCGGCTTTCGATCAACCGTTGGAATCAATCCAACTTGCTCATAATAGCGAATCGTACTCGACTCAACCCCTGTTAATTCACTTGCTTCTTTAATATTCATTCATATCTCCTAATACCAGCTTGGCTTGGGTAAGCCTTCACTGCCTGGTTCCCAAAGGCCAACACTTACCCGAATATCGCGTTTGGAATCATCCATCAAATCCAACACATACTGCACAATCGCTTGTCGCGTAATTTGCGCACCTGTAAATGGTTCACCCTTATACGACACAACATAGTCAGTTTTACCAGCCTGGTTATACAACCAAGTCATTCGCATATAAGTATAATCTAAATCCGATGCTTCCAAAGTTTCAATCATCGCGCCACGCTCACCAATTGGACCAACCATTTGACGATTCCATTTTCCAAATGCGCCAGTGACTTCATCGTAAATGCCAAGCACACCTGCCACAATTAGACGCTTAACACCGACATAATCCATGGCCATAAGTGTTTGTTGAACTGATTGGCCATGATCCGTGTTTAAATAGACGATATCTGCATTAGAAACTGCAGATTCCAGGACCTTCGCGTCTGAAAAATCGCCTGCAACCAATGTTATCCGGTCATCAAATTGCATATTAAATGCCTGTGCTAACCGAGTGTCTGCTTGACGCGCAAACAAAACTAGTTCGGCGTCAGTTTCATCCAATAACCGCTGAATTAACAGTCTTGAGATCTGTCCAGCCGCACCTAAAATTGTAATCTTCATTGCTCTTCCCCTTTTAATTTCACTTTTAATTATATAATATTTATTTTTTTGTATGGTAGGTGACGTTAATTCCAATTATCAATGCAATTAACGTAAAGAACGCCATTATCCATAAACTCACATGTAAATTACCCTGCACTAATAGCATGACTGACAGACCAATCGGACCACCGATTTGATGCATCGTATTCGTCACGCCTGATGCAATGCCGGCTAGTTCCGCTGACGTATCAACAACCCCCAATGCCGTTACCGGTGCTAAAATCAGTCCTTGTCCTAAGCCAATGACTAGCATTGGTAATGCAATCGCAATGACGTAGCCTTGACTAAAATCCATCCAAGCCGTCCATGCTAATCCAACTAGCAAGAATAATTCACCAAAAACGAGCGTTTGGTTAGACCCAAATTTTGCTGTAATATCTGGTAGGCGCATAGCGACAATAAAATTCACCAACGTGAGTGGCAAGAAAGCCATTCCTGATTGTAACGCAGTAAAGTGGTACTGCGCTTGCATCATTTGTGGCAATAAGAACCAGTAAGGCAACATTGCCATCATAAATAACAAACGCATCAAATACGCACTGGTTCGATCACGGTTTTTGAATAATTCTAATGCCAATAATGGTTGTGATGTTCGATGCTCTTGATATACAAATAGCAACAGCATAACGATACCAAAGACTACCCAAAGCATTTGAATTCTATCACCAACTAAACCGTAGACGAAACTAATTAAACCAATAATCGAGAGACTGGCCCCGATGATGTCTATCGGTGGCTGTGATTTATGGTTCACTGAATCAGATGGAATAAACCGGCTAGTTAACCACAAAAGCATCAAAGCAACTGGTACATTGATTAAAAATCCTGCCCGCCATGAAATCATGGTGGTTAGCCAACCACCAATTAACAGACCTAAGCTCGACCCAATACCACCATTGCCCATAATAAGCAATCGCTCGACTGCGTTGTTCACCCTGATACGCATCCATCATTAAGGCTAGGGTCGAAGGCGCTAAAATCGAAGAACCAATTCCTTGGACACCCCGCAAAAAAATCGTGAATATAGCTTGTTGTGACCATGCGATTAATAATGACGATAGGCCAAAAATCATTAGTCCCAATATGAAGATTTTCTTGCGTCCAATCAAATCGGACAATCGACCACTAAGTAACAAAAAACTACCAAATGTCAGCGTATAAGCATTTGAAATCCAAGCCAACATCATTTGATTCAACTGTAAATCTTGTCCAATCGCAACACTAGATGTGAAGACAATCGAGTTATCCATCAAGATTAAAAAATAAGCAATCAGCGCTATCGGTAATACGATACCAAATTTATTTCTACTTTGCATATAAACGTTTGCTGACCTCTAATTTGATTCTGTATCTTGCATACGCTGCATAAACCACTCAACTTGCTCAGGTGCATCATGGTCAAAGAATGCAGATTCGTTCAAATCAAGCGCTGCAATATGTGCCATATCTGTTTTGGTTAATTCAAAATCAAAAATAGCAATATTTTCAGCCATGCGTTCTGGTTTTGTTGACTTTGCAAGCGCAACAATCCCCCGCTGCATCAACCAACGTAAGACAACTTGTCCCACTGACTTGTGATATTGATTACCAATTTCTTGCAAAACTGGGTTTTTGAATAAATCTTGACGACCTTCAGCAAATGGCGCCCAAGCTTCGACTTGTACATCATATTTTTGATGCCAATCTTGATCATGTTGCCTTTGATACCATGGATTAACTTCGATTTGATTGACCTGTGGCTTCACTTGATTGAGGCCTACAAATTCAATCATTTTAGCTGATTTAAAATTGGAAATACCGATTGAGTTAACCAGGCCTTCTTTCTGCGCTGATACGAGTGCTCGCCATGCACCATAAATATCCCCATAAGGTTGATGAATTAAATACAAATCTAGATATTCAAGTCCCATGGTTGCTAAGGAATGCGCAATCGTTGCTTGTGCACGATCAAATGGCGCTTGTAAAATAAACAATTTTGACGTGACAAATAATTCACGTCGTGTCACAAGACCCGCATCAATAGCTCGTTGAATGCCCTCACCGGTTTCGCGTTCATTTCCATAGACTGCGGCCGTATCAATCAAACGATATCCAGTCTTAATAGCCTCATATACTGCATCAGCTGTTTGTGTCGGTTCAATTTGATAGACACCAAAGCCTAATTGCGGCATCTTTTCACCATTATTTAATGTCAAATAATTCATGTTGTTCTCCTCGCTTTCAATTAACAAACTCTATTAAAAACCTTCAAGTCGACTTTAAGTCAAGCCTTAATTAATTATTTTTTTTAATAAGAATCAATCTGATAATTTAACAAGATAAGACAGAAAAAAAGCGTCCTTAGACGCTTCTGGTTTAATATCATACAAAGATGGTGTCATTTTGATTTTTTCAACCATGGCATTATCCAAACAATGGCCAAGCTCATCACTAAACTCAATAATAAATAAATGCTGGTTTGCCAATGATTATCTTGACCTGTTTGTGGTAAAGCCACAGGATTTGATGTTTCTTGTTCGCCTGCATGTTTGAATTGAACAACCTGTTCCTTCTCAGACACAGTAGGTTTTGTATCCGTCTGGTGATTATTATCGACAGGCTTTGAGTAAATAATGGTTTTATCAATGTCTTCACTATCATGCTTGACATGTTGAATAGTATCAATCTGCGTGTAATCTGGTGTATACCCCGGAATATCAGGTGATTGTACTGCACCAAATGAATCCTGTGGCTGACCTTGCCAACCCTGATCTTGGACAATCGCACCAGTGACATTATCAATCGTCATTTGGTGGGTGAATTTGATTTCATTAACTTGATTTGGAGCTGCAATGCTGCCATCATCATATAGATAATGAATCGTCTCCTTCACTGTATCGGTCAGTCCCTGTTCATCAACCCCCTCTGGCCACTTAACTCCTTCAGGATATTCTGGATTAATTGGTTCGCCTGGGACTTGAGGATGTTCCGGATCGATAACAGTCACTGCATGCTCAAGATGAACAGTGTATTGCTGGGTTTTTTCGGTATACACAATTCCATCATCAGGAAAATCATTTGATACCAAACGATAACCTTGTGCCATATATGCATTTATGGGATAAACAGCAAGATAATCGCACTGATTGCCAACTGGTCCAATCACTGTTTCGACATACAACAATGCCCCCGTTGTGTCATCGATAAAGGTTACCTCGGCTTTACCAACTTTAACCGTATCGCGCGTTGTATTTTTGACCTCGTTGTTCTGATGAATTTGACTACTTGCTAATATCTCCCCCTGGGAATTTAACATCATACCACTCATCATACTGACCATCAATGATCCTACAACAATTTGTTTCGTATTCTGCGTAAATTTCATTCTCTCCCCCAAAAAATAAATCCCTTTTTATGTGTTCACTCAATACTTAATAGTTTCTCAATGAGAATCATCAATATGCATCCCTTCACGTTCAGTCATCATTGAAATCCCCCTTTCAAAAATGATTGTTATGTCGTGCACGTTTTGATGTTTGGCCCCACCCAAACACGTGCAAATCAACGTTTCTAACATAATTAATTATATCACAATGTAAGCGTTGTCAAATATTTTATTATGGCTTTTGTATTTTTTATTGTAAAAAGCGCACCACAAATGTGATGCGTCAACTGCCAAATATGACCTTATATTTGCTTTCTAAATTGTGCTGCCAATTCAAAATCATCTGTAAAAATTCCAGCGACTTTTTTGCCCATTATTTTTTTCATTGTGTCTGCCGAATTAACCGTCCATAAACGCTGTTTAAACTGTGAACCAAAATACATTGCCTGCCACTTTAAATGTAATGCATCGAGTTGGTATTTTTGTATGAAAAAATCAGGATTCTGAATTTCTTGCTCGCTTAAATACGCCGTTCGCTGTATTGGACTTAATAATTTCACACGTTGTAACGTCGCAAGATTAAATGATGATATTGTTGTCCGCTGAGTTAAATCAAACGCTGTTAGTATTTCCAAAACTTGTGCTTCAATCCCTGGGTACGCAAAACGATCCGTTTTCAACTCAATATTAATAACCGTTGTTGTATTTTTAAAAATGGCAAGTACCTCAGCTAAGGTTGGAATGGTTTCAAAGTGGCTCATTTGTTGATGCTGCCAATTTGGATCATTGACTAAATGAAATTGTCGTAATTCAGTCAATGATAGATTTTTTATAAAGCCTCGTCCATTAGTTGTTCGATCAATACGTTCATCATGCATCACTACCGGAATCAAATCCTTTGTTAGCTGAACATCAAATTCAACGCCCTCACCGAAGTTAGCCACATATTCAAAACCAGTGAGTGAGTTTTCAATGAACTTAGCTGGTATACCACGATGCCCGAAAATGGTCGTTATCATCGCTATTGATCTCCTGTCTGTTCATTCGCCGTTTTAATGTCACGGGTCGTTTGCGAATTTGCTTTCTTTAACTCGTCCTTAACTGATTTGCCATTGGTAACATTTTCCATCGCGTTTTGTACATTAATCCGTTCTTTGCTCATTGAGGTAATTAATGCACCCGAGCTCGCTATGTTTAATTTAGTTGCTTGCAATTGATTTAGTGGTGCAGCCAACATCGGACTTGTTTTAAAGGCATCCTTTAAAATTGGTTCTTGATATGCCTTCTTATTCACAGCAAAGTAACCTGTATCAACTGACCATTGTGCCTGGGTTTTAGCTGAGGTAGCAAATTCTAAGAATGCCATAGACCCTTTTTGAGCCTTAAATGACTTACCTTTAGCTTGCCAGATGCTAGCCCCACCAATTACGACCCCATTTGATTTTTGACTTTGTGGATGTGGTAAATAGGTGACCCCGACATTGAATTTAGCATCCTTTTTTATGCTTCCAAGCGAAGCTGATGAATTCATGAACATATCAATTTGACCCGACGTAAAACCAGACAATTCACTATCACCGGCATTTGCACCTGTCCCATAGTCGACCAATGCTTTGTTATCTGCGTTGGTTTTTACCCAGTTTAAGATATTTTCACCCGCTTGGTTATTAAAAGTTGCTTTAGTCGCTGTTATTTTGCGACCATTACCATGATTGACCAAGTTTTGGTTCTGATTTGCTAGTAATTCTTCAAATAGCCACCCATACGGCAAAATTGATAAGCGAGCCTGACCAGACTTTGCTTTTAGTTGCTTGGCAGCTGCCGTTACTTGTTCAAAAGTCGGATTTTCTGGCAAATTATCAATGCCAGCCGCCTTAAAGGCGTCCTTATTATAATAAAGAACCGGTGCACTAGAATTGAATGGCATTGAATAGAGTTTATGATCAACCGTATAATAATTCAAAATATTCTTTTGAAGTCCTTTTGTTTGAAAATGATACTTATTAATCAACGTTTGCATGGGCTCGATCATACCTGATGTTGCTAACTGTTTCGTTGAAATTTCATTTGATTGAAAAAGGTCAGGTGCTTTCTTTGTCCCACCGACCGATAAAAACTTAGGCAGAGCTTCAACATACTGGCCTTGAAATTCTGACACCACGCGATATTTTTGTTGACTGTTATTAAAGTTATGAACCACACGTTGAATTGCTTTCTCGTTCTGTCCGGTCATTGAATGCCAAAAGACGATCTCTTGGCGTTTGTGGGTGGCGGCTTCTATTGGCACAACTGAAGCAGCTGTTGCTCCCAAAACAGTTGCTAATGTAATATATTGACTCATTTTCTTAATCATAAGATCCCCCTAAATATTTGTAACGATTGATAGCCATTATTTAACGACACCACTCGTTAATCCTGATTTAAAATAACGTTGCCCACAAAATATAATGATTAATGTCGGTGATACAGCAACCATCGTTGCCGCCATAATCAAACCCCAATTACTAGCAGTATCCTGTGCCCTGAGTTGGCGTAGTCCAATTTGTACAGTCCGCACTTTATCATTAGTTGTTGCGACAAGTGGCCATAAATACATATTCCAATTTGACAAAAAACTATATAGCCCAAAAGTTACTAACGTCACCTTCGAATAAGGCAGTACAACTTTATTGATAAATTGAAGATGCGTTAGTCCTTCCAATTGACTTAATTGATACAACTCATTTGGCAAGCGCTCAAACCCCGTTTTAATCATAAAAATTCCAAATGCAGACGCCATAAATGGTAATCCCATTGCGGCATAACTATTTAATAAATCCAAATCGCGCATCGTGTTAAAGTTTGGAATAATCTGTGCCTCAAACGGTAACATCATTGTACTTAAGCAGATGCCAAAGATGAGGCGTTTAAAACGGAATTTTAAAAATACAAAAGCATACGCAGCCGAAATAGCACAAAGCATTTGCCCGAGCATTACCAATGTTGAAATAACTAAGCTATGCCATAAAAATTGCAGCATAGGTGTCTCAATAAATACCTGACGATAGTTTACTAATGTAAAATGCGTTGACAGTAAATGTCCCTGCATAATCAACTGACTAGGTGTAAAACTTAATAATCCGCCAAGAATTAATGGCATTAAAACAATGCCAGTCCCGATACTGATGAGCGTTATTTGCAAAAATCGTTTCAGTTTGTTTTTTTTCATTTACTTCGTCCTTGCCGTTTTTGACGCCACCAAAATTGAATGAGCGTCACGATCATAATGATGAATGTCAAGACAATTGACTGCGCGCTTGCTCGACCGACATTATGATTCACAAATGCGTCTTGATAAATGGCATACACCATCAAATTCGTATGGAAATCAGGTCCACCAGCCGTCAAGATATCGACTTGCCCAAAAGTTTGAAAAGCGTTGATTAAAGTAACAACACTAACAAAGAAGACGGTGGGTTTCGTCGCTGGCAACGTGATTTTCCGTAGCGTCAACCACCATGAGGCCCCGTGTAGATTGGCTACACGATATAAATCATCCGGAATCGACTGCAATGATCCTAATAAAATTAAATATGCAAAGCCGAGATTCATCCAAGTTGTTGTCCCAATAATTGCAATTAATGACCATAATGGATCGGACAACCAATTGATTGGTGATAAATGTAATGTTTTCAAGCTAATACTAAATAAGCCACTTTGTGGATTGAAAATAAATAGCCACAGAATTGAAGCCACGGTGACAGAAACGCCCATTGTTGACGAAATCAACGTTCGAAAGATATCAATCCCCAAAAATTTATCTTTTGTTAATAACGCCAGGCCATACGCGATGACAATCGTTAAAATAGTCGTAAAACAGACGAATATTAAAGTCACCATTAACGATGTTTGAAAACTATCTGCCTTCAGTAAATGAATGAAGTTTTCGAAACCAACAAATTTAATTGGATTACCAGCTAAATCAGTTAATTGAGAACTTAAAAAAATGGTTTTTAACATTGGATAACCCATAAAAGCAACCATAATCGCAATCGTGGGTGCTAAAAGTAACCATGCAAGATAATGACCGCGAATGCTCGATTTCATCAATTACCCCACGCTTTCAACCAGATTAGGTAACAACATACGTGTGCCATTTTGATCAAAAAACAACATGTTGTTTAAATTCAAACGAATCATGACTGAGTCAGATACTGCTAACCCTAACTGCTGATGGACTTTAATTCTTAATCGTTCTTTTGAATCCAACACAACCACCAAATTTGTACCATCACCGAGGGGCTCGATTTGCTCGACCGTACCGCTCAGACCACCACCATTTGTTACTGTTTCAAGCGTTACTTGGATATTCTCTGGTCGAATCCCCAAAATTGTCACTTGCTCGGTTTGATCATCAACCACTGATAGTTGACACAGCGGATAGCCATTGTCTAAACATAAGGTTTGATGCGCCAAACGGACACGTAATAAATTAATCGCTGGATTACCAAAAAAGTCAGCAACGAATGTTGTCGCTGGCGCATTATACAAGTCTAATGGTCGCCCAATTTGTTCAATTTTTCCGTTATTGAGTAGCATAATTTGATCACCCATCGTCATTGCTTCAGTTTGATCATGTGTCACATAAACCACTGTTAGCCCTAATTTTTGCTGAATTGCTCGAATTTCTTTTCGCATTTCAGCACGTAATTTTGCATCCAAATTCGATAACGGTTCATCCATCAAAATAATGTCAGCATCTGAGACCAAAGCGCGGGCTAAAGAAACGCGTTGCCTCTGACCACCTGACAAGAAACGTGGATATTTTGCTTGTTGTTCAACCAAACCAACCAAGGTTAGTGCAGACCGTAATTTTTCCTGTTGAATATTTTTCGGTACGTGTCTAGCAGATAATCCGAACACGATATTTTCAGCTACCGTCAAATTCGGAATTAATGCATAGTTTTGAAAAACCATTGCCAAATGACGATCTGCTGGTTTTTTATTAGTCATATCGTGCCCATTAATCAAAACTTTTCCAGAATTAATCGGAATAAAACCAGCAATTGCATTTAAAATCGTGCTTTTCCCGGATCCTGATGCCCCAACTAAAATGTAAAATTGGCCAGTTTCAATGGTTGCACTAATTTCAGTCAGCACTTCCTCACCATTGGCGTAAATCTTTTTTAAACTTCGTAATTCAATCGTCATTTCATACCTTCCCCAATATAGTCATCGATGCTATCACTCGTTAACTACTTCATTATAGAAATTGTATGTAAATATCTGACTGGTTTTTTGTAAGTGTTTATTGTCTAGCTCTCGATAATGTAATGATTATGTATTCATTTAAAATATAGATTGACATTATTACAGTGTATCAAATTAGATATTGAATATGCTTGCTGGATTTCTTACGTCCTTCTTAGCTAAAGAATGAATTGCCAAATGTAATGTAACCGTTTTCATAATTGATAATATCATGCTACAATAATCAGACATCCATGCTTACAAATGAAGGGGAAATGATATGACAAAAATAATGGCCGTTAATGCTGGTAGTTCATCTTTAAAATTCCAATTATTAAATATGCCCAACGAACAAGTACTCTCAAAAGGGATCATTGAAAGAATTGGTATGATGGATGCTAAACTATCGATTCAATTTAGCCTAGACATAGAACCAGTCGATCAGGACCGTTTAAAAGACGGCTCACTCACTACAACAAAAAATGGCGAGCAAAAGTTTGAACAAACATTACTTATAAAAGATCAACATGCTGCAATTGAATTGATGCTCGATAAATTAACTGCTTTAGGTATCATCCGTGAAGTCAATGAAATTTCTGGCGTTGGTCATCGCGTCGTTGCAGGTGGTGAATGGTTTAATCATTCAGTGATTATCACGGAAGACGTCTTAGAAAAAATCGACCGTCTGGCCGCCTATGCGCCATTACATAATCCTGCGAACGCAATGGGGATTAGGGCTTTTCATCACTTGTTACCAGATGCATTGTCGGTAGCTGTCTTTGATACCTCATTTCATCAGACGATGCCTGAAAAAAATTTCTTGTATAGTTTACCTTATGAATTCTACACGCGATATGGTGCTAGGCGCTATGGGGCACACGGTACGTCACATCGTTATGTCACTGAACGCGCTGCTGAAAAATTAGGAATACCGCTCGAAAAGTTTAATGCCATTTCTTGTCATCTCGGTGCTGGCGCATCAATTACTGCCATTAAAAATGGTCAATCATATGATACGTCCATGGGCTTCACGCCACTGGCAGGTTTGACCATGGCGACACGCGCTGGGGATGTTGATCCTTCATTACTTTATTACATTCAAAAACATGAAAACCTAACCAATGATGAAATGTTGCACCTACTCAATTCAAAATCTGGTATGTTAGGTATTTCAACTTTATCGAGTGATATGCGTGATTTAGAGGATGTACAAACAACCAACCCACATGCAAAATTGGCCTTAGACATTTTCTATGACCGGGTCATTCGATATGTCGGACAATATTTTGCGACATTAGGTCGTGTTGATGCCATCATTTTTACAGCTGGTATTGGTGAAAACGACCCAGTTACGCGAGCAAAAGTACTTGAAGCCATGTCATATGCGGGTGTTCACCTTGATCCAGAAGCTAACAACGTACGCGGTAAAGAACGTATCATCACTGCTTCTAATTCAACAGTGACTGGTCTTCTCATTCCAACAAATGAAGAATTGATGATTGCCCGTGATGTCTTTTCCCTTGAAAATCATTAACAACTTGATTGGGATACAAAAAAAGGTCAAACAAAGTTTGACCTTTTTTACTACATTATTAATGCTTTTATAGGAACGCTGTTACTGATGCGGCAACTAAAATTGCAACCAATCCAATTGAAATCACAAACCATTCTTTCTTGGTTTTTGGCGTCTTCATAACGATGATACCAGAAACGGTAGCTCCGACGATTGACACTTGTGACAAAACAAAGCCAGTTGCTAATCCGAGCATATCCTTTTGTGCTGACACCAAGTAACCAAGTGCTGCCATTGCAAAGAAGAAACCAGAAAAGATTTGCTTATACGTCACTTTTTGAGCAAAAATATTATTATGATTCTTAGCTAATTCAACCAATCCAAGGATCAAACCAAATCCAGCCATTCCAATTGCTTGTGGGAAGAACATATGCAACCCATCAGTCCCATGTGTATATTGTGGCAAAATACCATACAAAGAGTATCCGATTTGGGCAATCAACAAAACGCCAACGGCTTTAATAATTAACTCTTTGTTTCCGGCAGTTTTCTTTTCTTGATAAGTCGTTAAGTACGCCCCAATCAAAATTACGATAACTGCTAAGGCACCATATACTTTTGAGCTAACTGATGCCCAGTTGTTAAGCATAATAACACCCCAAAGGACGTTAGCCGTAATTTGGAAAGCAGTTGAGATAGGCATTGCCTTAGCTGATCCCAATGGATTTCCATCATGGTCTTTCATACCAAAAGCAACAATCGTCAAAAGGTTTCCAAAGGCCCATGCGGCACCTGATGCAACAGACAACCAGAAGTTAGCCCCAGTTGGCACTGCAAGATGTTGAACCAGTACCAAAACAATTGACACAATCAATGTACCAAATGTTGCGCCCATTAACCCCTGAACAGGTTTACCACCAAATTTTGAAACTAATGTTGGATACGCACTCCAACCAATCATTGCCAAGCCGGCAAAAAGTAACCCAACTGTATTCATCTATTTATTCCCCTACTATTTCTACTTAATGGCTTCGCCAACAAAGTCAACGTTAGATTCTAAAACAATATTTGAAAATGGTGTAATTTCACCTGTACGAACTGTTGCAATATTATTATCATCGCGGCTCATAGCTTTCAAATCATCGTGATGAACCCATGCAATTTCAACATCAGCATCTAACAATGCTTCAATCGCCTTTAATTGCTCTGGATTTTCAGTTTTAATTTCTTCAGCGAGATAAACTTTTTGTACCTTCATCTCAGATAAAGTGGCTGCCAATACATCAATAAACAATGGCAACCCACGAATAACAGACAAATCGATTTTACGACCATCATCACGAACAGGAAGTCCTGAGTCACCGATCGTCAACCATTGTGTATGTCCGATCTGTGAAATAGCAGCTGATAATTTTGTGTTTAATAAGTTTGTCTTACGCATCTCAATCTCCTTAATGTGCAGCAAGTACTGCTAATACTTCGTCTTCAGTTGGAATACTTGGTTGTGCACCCGCACGTGATACCGTCAATGATGAAGCAGCTGCACCATAGCGCATTGCTTCAGCCAAGTTATCCAAATTAGCGTGCAAACGTGTTGCTGTTGCACCAATAAATGTATCACCCGCAGCTGTTGTATCAACAGCATTGACTTTGAATGCTGGCACAACGCCATGGTCACCTGACTTGTGCATGTAGAATGCACCATGTGATCCAATTGTGATAATCACGGTTTGGATACCACGTTCAAAATAGTACGCCGCATTTGCCAACATTGATGCCTCATCGCTCACTTCAATTCCAGTCAAGAGGAATGTTTCGTGCTCATTTGGCGCAATAATATCAGTCACTGCTAATAATTCGGCAGGCAATCCACCATGCTCAGGCATTGGCGCAGGATTCAAAATCGTTTTAACCCCGTTCTCACGAGCAATCTTAAACGCTTCAATGACTGTTTCAACAGGTGTTTCCAATTGTGCAATCACAAATTCAGATTCAATAATGGCGGCTGCACTTGCTTGTACATCAGCAGTTGTCATGTCAGCGTTTGCCCCACCGTAAATATGAATAATATTGTCGCCTGTCTCTGCTGAAACAGTGATGTAGGCTTGGCCTGTCTCTTCCGTCTTTGAACGTAAAACATACTCAGTGTTCAAATGCTCTACGTTCATATTCTTGGCCATGTCAAATTCCATACCAACTTTGGTGATCATATTTGTTTGAACCCCAGAGCGTGCAACTGCAACTCCTTGATTCAAACCTTTTCCACCCATTGCATCAACCATGTGGTTTGGTGTATGCAATGTTTCACCACTAGTTGCAAAGCGAGGAACGCTAACAACCTTATCGATATTTGTTGACCCTAGAACAGTAATGATGTGTGCCATAATATTTTCCTTTACAAATAAATTAATTTTTTCACTAACCGTTAAATAAAATGATGCTTTAAAAAACGAACTTTATCAGTATATGATGTCAATTTTTATTTGTAAATTGTTTACATGCAAATTAAGAAAGCCTTTTCATGCTTGTTACACGTGCAGTTGCTGCACATATTCGACGTTTTATTATCGAATTCTCATTTCTCTCGTTTTAAACTCACAAAAATGATTTTGTATCAATTAACAGCGTATTGCTTCTATATGTGATTTTATTAACAATAATCTCTAAACGTTGACATTCTGCTATTTTCAATCATAGCTCTCAGATCGCATCGCCACTAACTTCGCGCAATTATTAGTCAATCAATGTAAATTTTTTTCTATACATATTTATAAATATTAGAATATATAAAATTTTATCATTTATAACTTATATTCATGCTTTAAGCACCGTTTAAATAGCTGTTAAAACGTTTTAAAAACATTAAAATAAACAAATTTAGTAAAACTTTAGTAAAACGTTTTATCAGTTGTTAAATTAGGATTTACCAAGATTAACTCTCAATAGCACTTTTTAATTCTAATTCGGTTTTCAATTATGTATCTCATAATGCAATTCGATATATATCAAAAAAAGCAGTCATGTGGTAGCACGTTGAAAGTTAGAATAACCTTCCCGTGATATCACAAAACTACTCATGTTATTACACTGTTTACATCAGACTCGCTTCTTTTAGAAGTTCCTCAATCCAAGTCCCTTTGATTTTCTTGGTACCAATTTTTTGAATTAATTTTGGAATCGGTAAATCAATTTCATTTAATGGTTTTTGATCGTTTAAATAATAAACTGATCGCAATAATTCACGAATATCATAAATCGAATTAAATACTTCTGGTACACCTCGTTCAACATCTAACAAAGTATAGACCGCCTCCATTGCTGTTCGCACAGAATATTCAGTTGTGAAGACTGTGTCCCGTGATGGCGATTCCGCAAAGTTACCGATAAATGCTAAATTAGTTGATCCTTCAGGCACAACTGCTGGTCGATCACCAGCAACTCGAGGCATAAAGTAACTCGTAATAAATGGCATGTAGACAGGCACCGTATTTATCGATTTTTGCTCAGACAGTGCTTTGATTTTTGCTTCTGGTACACCAAGATGATACAACAATTCCTGTGTGATTTCCTCACCTGTGCAATCAACAATTGCTTTTTTGACATAGTTTCCAGGTGTATCTGAATACAGCCCATAAATCCAAACCGTAATATCTTGATCTGATTGTGCTTTAAAATGAGGCTGACGATGAATGGCGAAGCTCAGTAGCCAATTTGAATCGGTCACGGTAATAATTCCACCAGTATTCACCTTATGATCATGCAAATCGCGCTTTGTTAAGCGTTCAAAATACGCATCAACTTCAGGATTCTTAATGGTTGCAGTCGCTGAGACAAACCAACTCTTCTCCGGTAGATTGTCATAAAAGACTTCTGGATGGCCGAATTCATTCGATTGTGCAGCCAAATTCTTCCACAATTGCCAACTACCACCTAACTCGTTTGTCGCTGGTGCTGGTGTATCGTGATCACCGTAAGTTGAACTCTCTGTAATGGATCCGTTTGTCACAAATACCAGATCGTTGCCTGATAGCTCAATGGCTTGCGACTCCCCAGAAACGTCAAGTAAGATGCGTTTGGCTTGTTTATGTCCAGCTTGTATTTTAACTTCGACATTAGTCACTGTTGTTGCATATTGAAAATCAACTTGATGGTCAACGAGATATTTAATAAGTGGTTTAACCATTGATTCATATTGATTATACTTATTGAACTTCAGTGCCGAAAAATTTGGTAGCCCATCAATATGATGAATAAAACGCATTGCATAGCGCCGCATTTCTGCAGCTGAATGCCATTTTTCAAATGCGAACATGGTTGACCAGTAAAGCCAGAAGTTACTCGTAAAGAATTGATCAGAAAAGTAATTTTCAATCGTTTGTGCCCCTAGTGCAGACTCCGGTGTCATGATCAATTTGATAATCTCACTCGATTGTTTATCCAAGCCATATTCGCCGTCGTTGGGTAAACGGTTACCACGTTGATAAATTAAACGACAATTTGAACTGTTGGGGTCATCTTTATCTAACCAATAGAACTCATCAAGATAACTGGCTCCTGGTATTTCAATTGACGGAATTGAACGGTACAAATCCCATAAACATTCAAAATGATTCTCCATTTCTCTACCACCACGGGTGACAAATCCTGCATCTGGTCGATTAACGCCATCCAATGATCCACCAGCTAGTGGCAATTCTTCAAAAATATGAATTTTTTCACCAGCCATATGACCATCTCGAATTAAAAATACCGCTGCAGCGAGACCAGCTAAACCAGAACCCACAATGTACGCAGATTTATCCCCAATATTTCTTGGTGCACGTGGATGTGCAAAGGCTTCAAAATTACCATTACTATAATACATATCGATCCCCTTTCGACGTTGGTGAAAATCAGCTACAAAATGCAAACGCTTTCACATATTTTATTATACGCCTTTATCAATGTCATAATCGAATATATTCACATATAAAACGAGGTTTTTTTATTGTTTTAAAATTTCATATGAATTTAAATTGACAAAACAATGTGATATCCGTAGCATTACATTCTAGAAACATACTTGATGTCTATCGTTGTTCTATGCGGCCCCAACCGGGCCACTTATCATTCTTTCATTATTTAGTAGGTATTTTATATTATGAATCATAAACTAGATGCCAAAACAGCATTCTTTGATACTTTACCAACAGTTTTTGGTTACATCGGCATTGGGATTGCCTTTGGTATTGTTGGTAAAGCAGCCGGACTATCACCATTTCTAGTCTTATTATCCTCATTAATTACGTATGCTGGCTCTGCCCAGTTTATTTTAGTCAGTATGTTGGCAGTAAATAGTCCCATATTAAGCATCATTTTTGCCGTTTTTCTGGTTAATTCACGTTTTATATTGATGGGGTTGACAATTGCACCCTATTTTAAAATGGAATCCACACACAGAAACTTTATTCTCGGTCTATTGCTAACCGATGAAAGTTTTGCTTTAGGGATGAACAAACTGAACTATACCGATAACAAATTAAGTTTTGCCTGGCTCAATACTGCAAACATCATGGCTTACATCGTTTGGGCCCTTGCAACATTAGGTGGCGCTTTACTCGGTACTTTAGTTACTAATCCACAGCAACTTGGTCTAGATTTCGCACTCATTGCTATGTTTATTGGTCTCTTATATTTACAACTCATCAGTGACAAATCAATTCATTTCAACTTACAGTTAATTGTGATTGCCGTTGTCTTTATCCTAACTTTTATCGGTCTCATTTTCATTCCTAGTAACTTATTGATTTTAATCGTGACCCTAGTGGGTTGCGGAATAGGAGTAACCATTAAGCATGCCTTCTTTTAATTTTATTTTGCTGACCATCGTTGGATGCGGTATCGCAACTGGTACTTCACGCGTCCTGCCATTCTTACTATTAAAACGATTATCACTCTCGCCACAAGTATTAGAATTTCTAAGTTTCGTACCTTTAGTAATTATGTCTGTCTTGTGGTTTGAAAACCTATTTACCCAACATTTAGGCCACGTGCCAGAACCAAATTTGGAAAATATGTTAGCTTCACTGCCAACAGTTATCAGTGCTATTATTTCAAAAAGCCTGTTAATCGTAGTTATCGTTGGCATTATCTCATTAGCCATCATCCGATTGTTGAGTTAATTCTTAATAAAAGAGCACGCCCGTTTACTACGGGCGTGCTCTTTTTATCGATTTTTTATTCAAGACTTTTCATTAATATCTGACATAACTACAATGCCACATATTAGCCGAAGTTTATCGACCTATTGATCGATTTGAAATACCTTTTTCATAAGGTCAGCGCCTTTGTTTCATAATCAACATACC
Organism: Weissella diestrammenae; assembly: GCF_014397255.1. Taxonomy (NCBI): domain Bacteria; kingdom Bacillati; phylum Bacillota; class Bacilli; order Lactobacillales; family Lactobacillaceae; genus Weissella; species Weissella diestrammenae. The sequence goes on along the minus strand of NZ_CP060724.1, from coordinate 1,555,931 downwards.
ATAAATGATACATGAACCAAGCAATACGATAGACATGAACCGCCCTGATTGAATACCCGTTCTAGGCAATTCATTACCTTGGTAGTTTGTTTGTTGCAAGTCATTGATTAATGGTGATATGCCAGTGGTTGAATCGCAAGATGCTTCTGGTTGGATTGGATCAACGTCTTTTTCTCTCAATGAATCAATCATCAATGTATTAATAAAATCATTCCCTAACTGTGTTGTCCGATAATGTGGTACTGGTTCTTCTTGTACCCGATACTGATAAATGTGCCCGTTCATATCATATTGATCTAAATTATTAAAACGATATTGCCAATTATCAATCTGACCAATTGACTTGGTATCAACTTTTTTCCCATTTCGATATAAATCAATCAAAACCGATTGGGGCCGTAAGCCATTCTCATCATCATTGTCGCGCCAAGTTTTTGTGCCTGAGATTGATGTTTGACCCATTAATATATTTTGAAAATCGTTGCCATTTTTAACCGAACGATAGTGTTCAACTGGTTCCTCGACAACCGTATAATGATATTCAATGTTGTTATCATTATATTTTTTGAGATTATTAAAATGATATTGCCAGTTTTCACTTTGACTAGTAGTCGTTGTGGCAATTTGTCGATTATCTTGATACAAATTGAATGTAACATTTTCTGGTCGCAAGCCTACAGCATTATCATTATCCGCCCAACTTTTAACACCATTGATTGCAATTCTCTTTTTGCCTTCGATATCACCATCTACATTTGCATTTTTAACGATACAATTCGATTCACGTCCGCTAACTGCAGGTTGATTATATTCCCGATACCAGATTTGACTATTATTCTTAAATTCTGGTTGGTCAAAGTAATCAATATCTGTTAGATACATAATGTTAAAAGTGCTGCACATGACCAAAGATGCCGGAAGAACAACCACAATTTTTTGCGCTTGCTCGTCAATTGAAATACCAGCACCTGGATATGCAGTCCGGAACTTCGTTAATGCGTCTTTACCCACGAAATGAGCTGTTCTGGCCCCTGTGATTTGAATATCAAAACTATCCTTTTTCAACGTTTGCCCCGGTTGAATTTGGTCAACTAGATAAACTTGATCACTGACATAATGCTTTTGATTATTAACATTTAAAAACCAACGAACATGTTTCGTATCATCGGGTTGCATATCACCAGATTTAAAATAAAATGGACCAGAGGTGCCAGAAGCAGGCTTATCAACAGTGACTTGGCTCACTTGATTACCACCCTTAATGGTAAAAATACCAGTATTTTTATCACAAGTGTTTGTAACATTTCTGCCACGAATATCAAATTCAATCCAGCCAGTGACATTATCCAAGCCATTGATCTCATCATTAAAAGTCACTGTCGCCTGATTATCTGTCACATTGACTTGCCCTAAGATACGACCATCTACTGTTAAGTCCATTGTTTTTAGATAACCCTGACCGTAGATATTACCCACATTTGGCCAAGAAATTGTCATCGTATCGTGACCGTTAATTTTCCCAATTCTATCGCTAAACCTTACACGAACGGTTGTTTTTTGCCCATCACTTACCAGACTTTGTGTCAACGAAATGTCTGAAATCCGGTCACTGACGTCAACCGCAGATTGTGCACCCGTGCTTGTTAAAGACTCAGTCTGGGCCAAGTAGTCTGTTAATCCAGCAGTATTTGTTGTTAATTTTGTTTGCTGCTGTACTTGCCCAGATTTTCCACTATTCGCAACAATGTTCATTGGTGCAACTAAAAAACTACTCAGCACAACAAAAAAAGCTAAGCAAATACTTAGTTTATAATTAAATTTCATTCAATACTCCCCAAAATGATCAGACAAATCTCTGATATATTATATTCTGTTTTTTGTCTACAATTGTGCTTCTAACGTTCCCAATAGTTTATGCAAACAAAAAATGCCTTAATAATTATACTATAATTACCAAGGCATTACATTATAAATCATTACAGAACACACATAATATCAATAATTAATCTGAACTACTATCATGTTCAATCCGTTCCTTTGCACGAAAAATGATGAATTTACTCAAAAAATAATTGCTAACAATCACAAAAACATTTTGAATAATATTCCAGACAAAGTCATTTTGGTGTAATAGGCTAACACCAAAGAACATAATCGCCCATCCGATAATACCGGTCACCACTCGCGCAATATAAAATTGAATAATCTCTTTCACTAAATTTTGGAACCCTACTACTTTTGAGTGAAAAACCCACACTCGATTAGTCAGGTAAGCAAAAAAGACTGCCCAAAACCATGCGACCCAATAGGATACTTGATATGGTGTGTTCATCGCATGTAAAACGCCATAAACAATAATGTTGACGACTGTCGTTGCAACCCCAAAAACTAAATATAAAATTTGGCTTTGATACCGATTGAACATATTAACTAAAAATTTCATGTCACGTCCTTCTATCTTTGTTAAAAAAATTTTCTTTAGGATGATCATCCCACGAAAAATACGAATAATGACTATATAATTGTGTACTTATTTCTTCCACATTTAAATATACAGTATAATTCCTTTTCATGTTTCTTAAGTAGTCGGCATGAACGTGACACAAGGTATCTAGCTTTTACAGACTTTTACTTCAATTCCAATTTATTAATAATTGTATCCAACACACCATCATCGTTATTCGAAGCGCTTGCTTTTGGAAAGCGTTCTAACAAATAAGCATCTCCATTCGGCATTGCATGAGGAAACTCAGCTAGTTGCATCATTTCTAAATCATTTAATCCATCGCCGAATACCATTAACTGGCTTGCATTCAATGCGTAATGATTTAACAACAATTGTAAGCCATTTGCTTTGTTCGCTCCGCCTAACATAATATCAATTGAGCCATGACCAGAAGTCGTCACATGTAAGTCATCCCCAAATTCCTGATTGATTTTTTCAATCAACTCAGGCACTTGCTTTGTCATCAAACTAAAAGTCACTTTAATAATCTGTTCCGTTGCAGGAATGTTTTCAAGTGCTGCAATATAAGTTAAATTCGGGTAATACCATGCCGTCTCAGCTTGTAAGTGTCCAATATCTCGATCATCTTCCAACATATAGGTCTGACTTAATCCATTAAATATTAAGCCCTGTTCCCATTGAAATTGTTGTTGTTTCAAAAAATTTGTCAGTTGCGTTAATTGGGCTTGCTTTAATGCTGCTAATCCAATTTGCGTTTGGTTCTGCGTCACAACTTGAGCCCCATTATTCACAACATAATCGAAGCGGCCTTTAAATCTTGAAAAGAACGCATCAACTTTTGGTTTGTCATTGCCAGTCGCGATAACAAAGCGTTGCTGTTGATTAGCCAGTTGTTCTAATACCCAATCAAATTTATCGAAATTAACATGACGCTCATCATCAAAAAAAGTGCCATCTAAATCCGTTGCAATCAATTTAATATCATTAATCAATGTACTTTACCCCTCATTCGTTTTGAATACTATTGATTATATTTAAAAACGTCCAATATGTAAACGTTTACACATTGGACGTCAAAAAATTCAAACTTGATTAATCTTTAGCCATTAGATCATAATCTTTTTTAATCGTCGCATCAATACCTTTAATCATAGTTGAAATAAATCGCTCATCTTCTAATGCAAATAATCCTGCTACCGTTGTCCCACCTGGTGATGACACACGATCAATTAACGTCCATTATATCAAACCAACCAATAAAAGCTCGTTCCAGTTTTGTCACGAGCTTTTATTGCTATTCGTTAATTTCTCGACGAACCGTTCCCGGTTCAAATAATCCTGCCCAAGTGAGTGTCGTCGAAGTTTTAAGATTAATGACATCGTTCAAACGACTGATAGCGACCCCGTTTGTTGCATTAGCATCGTGTAAAATAAAGCCACCACCTAAATATATTGCGACATGTTGTCGATCAACATCATATTCATCGGGTGTAACTAATAAATCACCGCGTTGTTTCTCGTTCCATGTCACGCCCTCACCAGTTTGTGCCAATAACGATGTTGAGGCAGCATACTGATAAACCAAAGGCTGTCCCGCTTTTCGATAAAACCATGCGACAAAGGATGAACAATCAAATTCATTTTTTGCAATGGAATCAGAAGTGCGCCCGCCACCATAATGGTACTCACTCTTGCCGATTAGTTGGCTACCTTTTTTTATCACAGATTCAATCGTGCTATTTTGTGAGACAAGTTGTGCACTTACCTTCTGATAGGCCAATTGTTCATCTTCAACCCCGTTTTTTTTGAAATAATAATAATAACCATCAATCGACTGTAACCCAAATTGCATCTTGCCAGTTTTTGGATCAAAATAATATTGTTTCTTATTTAAGGTTTGCAACCCATATATTTTTTGCTTGGTTTTAACATTAATCAAATAACGTGATCCTTGAATTACTTGAATTTTCACCTTATTCCCATCTAATGTGAAATATTGTAAATTGGGTTGCGCGTCTACCTCATGCGTCTTCAGCCAAAAAGCACCACCAACTATGAGCACAATTGTCACAGTGACACGAATAATCCAACGATTAATGTGTCTTTTCCGATGTTTGCTTAACCGTGATGCCTGCATATCACTCTCTCCGCCTCAAATCCTTATTTGTCAGGTTACATTTCAACAATGTAATATACTTTAACAAAGCAAACTTTACCTAACCTAAAATAAGTCTTTCTGATTCAAAATTACGCTGGTAAGGTTTTGATCTGACGAGCTGGATTTCCTGCAATCATGACATTATCACCAAAACTTTTCGTGACGACACTTCCAGCGCCAACAACCACATTATTTCCCAATGTCACGCCCGGCAAAATAATAACTGCTCCCCCAAACCAACAATCATCACCAATTGTGATCGGTGCGTCATACTGCCAACCGTCACGCCGAAGTAACTTATCAAACGGATGATGATTCGGTGTATACAACGCACAATTAGGCCCAATGAAGCAATGTGCGCCAATCGTTACTTGGCCTGCACTCAATATTTGTAACCCAGCATTAATAAACGTGTGTGCCCCAATTTTCAAACGTTTCGGATACTCAATCGTTCGAACTGGAAAATATACCTCGGCTGATTCAGATAAATCAGGCACTAACGTCTGCAATGCAGTCGTTGCTAAATCAAAATCTTGATTAGCTAACACATTTATCTTTTGAATTGCTTGCGCACTAGCCTTAACGGTTGCTTGTAATGTCGGTTCTTTTGCATACTGATACCAATCACCATCCAATAGTTTTGCCTGAATGTCTTTTTTCTGTAATCGTGTGCATTCTTTTTCATCTAATACCCGAGCCATCATTCATTCTCCCTTTTGAGATTTATACATATAATTATGGCATGATTATAACACGAATCGTATTTATACGTATATATAACGTGTTTCAAACTTCACAATCTGTAAAAAAGCTTGAACCAGAATTAGTCTAGCTCAAGTCTTTAGATAATTATTCAGTACATTTCTTAATTTTAATTACTGGTAAATATATCATTCGCTGTCTTTTATAAGATACAACGGTCGTTTTTTCACCTCTAGATAGATTTTTGAAATGTACTGTCCCACAATCCCCAAACTTAATAATTGAACGCCACCAAGACCAAGCATGATAACCACCATGGATGGCCAACCAAATGCTGATGTATTAGGCACCACTATTGCCCTGATAAAGACGAATATAGCACCAATCACTGATAACAAAAAAGTAACTAGTCCCAAAATCGAAACAATGACCAAAGGGGTTTGAGAAAATGCAACGATACCATCAATGGAGTATTTAAAGAGATTCAAAAATTGCCACGAAGTCTTTCCAGCAACACGTGCCTTATTTTCATAAGCAATGTACTTTTGTTTGAAGCCAACCCATGTAAATATTCCCTTAGAAAAACGATTGTATTCATTCATTGACAAAATAGCGTTAACAACTTGGCGCGTCATGACACGATAATCTCTTGCGCCCTCGACTATATGATTATCTGATGTATGATTAACTATTTTATAAAACAATTCACTAAACCAAGCTCGAATCTTCGGCTCACCATTTCTAGTTTTTCGCCGAGTCCCGACAACATCCCATTCTCCAGATATAACACCCGCCAACATGTCTGGTAACAACGCAGGTGGATCTTGTAAATCAACATCCATAACTGCCACATAGTCTCCAGTCGCGTATTGAAGTCCACAGAATAGTGCTGCTTCCTTACCAAAATTTCTTGAAAATGAAACATAATGTACGTCACTATCTGTTGACTGTAATGACTTAATTGCCAAAATTGTGTCATCTGTAGACCCATCATCAATGAACCAATATTCAAATTCAATATCGGATAGTTGTTCGCTTTGAATTTGAGTCACAGCTGAGTAAAATAATGGGATTGATTCTTGCTCATTTAATACTGGAATAATAATTGATAATTTCACTGCCTCTGCCTACCTTATTTATGAAAACACTAATACTAGTAACATCAATAGATTAAAAAATCGTGGTAATCAAAATGATATTTCCAATTTTTACAACTTTAAGGTCATCTACCACAATAATCATTCGATTTTCATCTATTAACACAACAACGGCATCTGTCTTGAATATCAAAACTTTAAACTGACAATTGATTATTGGCTTTACTGACTTGACCATTAACGTAAACATTATATTTACCATTATAGCTCAAAACAGCTATAAGAATAGTTGTAACCTTATTAATAACGCGAAATTGATACGTAGTTGAATGATAATTCGTGCTCATCGACTTATACCGCATATTCATATCTACCTGATGATTATAAACAGAATTTATAATTCAAATTCCTTTTTCTGGTCACTTTAAAAAATAATCAATGACATTAACAAAGTTGAAAATCATTACGCCTTTTTTAATCTCAAAATCCGATTTATTTACGCTTTCGATCTCAATTAGTACAAAATAATTTCTAGGATTCTTAATAACATGTGAGTTGAATTTTGACTTGATTTAATATCAAAATAATTAGTATTATAAAAAGGAAATATAATAACTTATTCTCAATTGCCGTTGTATCACTGAATGTTTTGAGGTTGATTCCAAAAAAAATTAGCAATTAGTATCAAATAACGAATGTTATTTCAAAATACACACACAATTGAATACTCAGCACTATTGAAAAAAGGGCGATTTGAAATCACCCTTTTTCTTACTATTCATTTAGTTGACTTTCTGCCTTAATTTCATTCAAAAGTTTCTGTTCTTCAGCTGATAATTGATAATTCTCCAATAAATCAGGTCGGCGTTCATATGTGCGACGTAATGATTCCTTTAACCGCCATGATTTTATATGAGCATGATGCCCGCTCAATAAAACGTCTGGCACTTTCATGCCCCGAAATTCAGCTGGACGCGTATATTGCGGATATTCCAGTAGTCCGGTTGAAAATGAATCGTCAACAGCAGACATCTTATCTCCTAATGCTTCGTCCAGTAGCCGAACAGTGGCATCAATCACCACCATTGCCCCTAATTCACCACCAGTTAAGACAAAATCTCCCAACGAAATTTCATCTGTCACCAATGATCGAATACGTTCATCATAGCCTTCATAATGACCAGCAATGAATGTTAAATGCGATTCTTGGGCCAATTCTTCTGCCACATGTTGGTCAAATTTTCGACCAGCTGGATCCAAAAGAATCACCCGCCCACGATCGCCAGCGGTGGCTTCAACATGTGCCATCGCATCAAAGATTGGTTGTGGCATTAACAGCATTCCCTGTCCACCACCATAGATAACATCATCAACGTTGTGATGTTTGTTCGTTGTAAAATCACGAAAATCAATCACATTAAAGTCAACCAGGCCACGTTCAATAACTTTCCCCATAATTGACTCGCGCATTGGAGCAAACATTTTTGGAAAGATACTTAATACATCAATTCTCATCTACTTGCCACTCTTCCAATACATTAACATAGGCAACACCCTGATTTAAATCAATTTCAGTCACTACTTGTTCAATAAAGGGTAGTAATAAGTCTTTATCATCTTCACGTTGAATCACCCAAACATCATTGGCCGGTAGTTGCAAAATCTCTTTTACTTTTCCTAACGTCTGACCACTATCATTATCTTTGACTGAAAGCCCGACAATTTCATGGTAAAAATATTCATCATCAGCAAGTTCCTGTAGGTCTTCGCCATCAATTGAGAGGCTTGTCCCCTTAAATTTTTCAATCAAATTAATATTTTGATAATCAACAAAACTCAATAGAATAAATTGTTTATGCTTACGAACGGTTGCTATTTCGACTTTCACAGCTGGTGTTGTATCAATAAACAATACCTGTCCTTTAACAAAACGTGACTCTGGAAAGTCCGTCGTGGCAATCACGCGAACTTCCCCTTTTATTCCATGTGTATTTACAATATCGCCTACTTTATATCGGGCCATAGATAACCTTCTCCTCGATTAAATTACTCACCCGTTACATCGCTCAAACGTCGCATCTGCTTAACATGTGATAGATAGAATAAGACCATCAATGCTAAGGCAACAAGCGTGACACAGATCATTACTATTATATCAGGTAATGCTGAATCACCGATCATCATTGTTTCACGCATTGCATTGATTGAATAGGTCATTGGCAAATATGGATGAATCGCTTCAAAGAAATGATTTGATAATTGAATTGGATAAGTTCCGGCCGATCCACTCAGTTGGAGCACCAAGGCGACCATTGCTAAGAACGCACCAACCTTTCCAAACCAAACATATAACATGCTGACGATTGCCCCACTCATGACTGATGTTAGAACAATAACACCCCATGTTTGTCCAACATAAATTGGGTCTAACTTCAAAATCAGTAATGATAATCCGTAAAGAATTGAACCCGCCAAAACAGAAAATACCAGCATCAAACCAACTTTAGTATTAATCCAGTGCCAAACATTTTTAATCTTAGCTCTTGGTGTGACAAGATCCATCATGAGATTAAAGGCTAACATACCAACGAACAAACCAACTGAGAACATATAAGGTGCCATTCCAGTACCATTGTTTGGTACATGATCCCGTTCAACATGTTTACCATCAACAGCCGATGTGAATTGGTCGATATTCTTCTTACCTGTTGGTAAGAGCTTTAATTGCTTAATACTGGCTTTTAATTTATCAGCTAATGTCTGATTTCCATCGTGAACTTGATCCAATGCTGGTCCGATTTGTTTAGCACCAGTACTCAATTGATTAACACCGTCATTGGCGGTCATTAAGCCAGCTTGTAGCTGTTGTGCTCCACCATTCAAAGCTGAGCTATTTGCATTCAATGTGCTTAGACCACTGTTAAGTTGGTTAGCCCCAACTGCCAATTGATTAATTGCACCTGGAATCTGCGCTAATTGATTCATTTCACTGTTGACTTGATTCAAATCCGTATTTTGAATGATTGGTAAGACATTCAGCATCAATGAGATACTATCCTCAACTAATGTTAATTTTTGTTTAACGTCAGCCATTGCTTTTTGTAGCTCAGGATCATCATATGCTTGGTCAACTGTGTCTTGTAACTTCTTAATCTGATCATCAGACAAACCCGCTTTTTTACCCTCGGTTGCAATCTGTTGCTTAATAGTATCGCGACTATTTTCAATTTGCGTTTGAATCTTAATTAATTCAGCACTTAGTGTGTCAATATCTTTTAACACTTGTTCAATTTTTTCGATTTCTTGATTGAGATCAGTGCCCGCTGGTAAATCTTGTTTGACTTTATCAATACCATCCGTTATCGTCTTAAGACTTGATTGAATTTTACTTAACTGCGTTTCAACATCAGACGATTTCATGGCTTGATTTAATTGGTTTAATCCATCAGCCAATTGCTGTGACCCACTATTAGCTTGACTAACGCCATTGGTATATGTTGCTAGTCCAGATGATAGTGTTGAAGAACCGCTTTGTAACTGACTAGTCCCATTTCCCAGTGTTGCCAGCCCATTAGTCAACTGATCAGTCCCAGCCTTAATTTTTGTCGTGCCATCAGCTAACTGTTGATTTGCTGATGCCGCTTGACTCAGTGCCGGTGTCATCTTTTTTACTTGTTTGATGATTGTTTTTGTATAGCTCTTAAGCACTTCACTAGCAACAGTGTTTTTAATCTTTTCTGCGCCGCTAGAAGTCAATTTACCAGCGATAAAACTGTGTCCAGATGACGTTTCATAGACCAAATCCAACTTCTTAGGTGACCTATCTGTAATAGTTGTCACATTTTCAGAAAAATCTTTTGGTATTGTGACAACCATATAGTATTTGCCGCTTTTTAGCCCACTTGCGGCCTTTTTAGCCGTTGGGAATTTAAAATCCATTGCCTTTGACTTTTTCAACTGTGCTGCCAAATCCGCACCAACCGTTAAATCTTGTCCTTGATAATTAATTTCATGGTCTTGATTGACAATTGCTACTGGTAAATCGTTTAGCTTACCGTACGGATCCCATAAGGACGTTAAAAACGTCACTGCATAAATTGATGGTACAAACAATAAGACTACCGCAACAACCATTAAAAATGGGTGCGCCTTAAAATATTTCCATTCTCCTTTTAACATTGATTCCCTCGCTTTTTTGTTTAAATCGTCCAAGCCATCGTTAAAATCATTTTGAATGCTTGATGATAGAATGACGTTTTCCCCACTCTCTGTCTTCATCATGCAAACTACTGGACCATTATTATGTAAACGTTATTTGATTATAAATAATGATAATAAATGTATTCTTAATATAGCATCGTAAGATTTACTGTGTAAGTACATAATATAACAAATTTTCATGACGATTTTCAAGTCATGCTTGACTTTTTTCGGATTATTTCGTGAATTAACCATTTAAGTTCAACATACTCATTCAATATTTTATTTAATCGCCAATCTGATGTCACTAATTATGAATTTGATATTAAATCATTATACGCTGACAATATTGAATCGTACACTTTTTCATCAACACTATTTTGTAAGAAACGTCCCATGGTTGCAAACTGATGACGATCATTAAAGCCCAAGTCTTTAACTATAACCAACATGACTGTTAATTGATTCTCGGTTAAAAACAATTGCCCTGGTTTTCCTAGTTTACCTTTAGTATGTTTTCCAACTCGCCAACTATGAAAATCAGCTAATGATAGTGTGGATTTCTCAGGAACAAACTGACCATTACTATTTTGTTGCATGACAACGCCAATTAGTTGTGCTGTCGGATACTTTTTTGACATGTTACCCTCAATTTATTTCGACTTACGTAATAAAAAAGCACCCAGTCATGGATGCTTTTTTATTACTTTGAGAACTTTGCTTCGTGGAACTTCTTCATGATACCAGCATTTGATAACAAGTTCTTAACTGTATCAGATGGTTGCGCACCATTGTTTAACCAAGCAACAATTGATTCTTCATTTAATTTAACTTCAGCTGGCTCAACCAATGGGTTGTAAGTACCAACTGTTTCAATGAATCGACCATCACGTGGTGAACGTGAATCTGCAACAACAACACGATAAAATGGGCGCTTCTTTGATCCCATACGCTTCAAGCGAATTTTAACAGCCATATTTAATTTCCTCCAGTATTTTTCTACTCTTAATATATTAACAGACAAATTTGCTGGTGTAAAGTGTTTTTCCTTTACACATTAAAATTAATGATTCTAACTTAGATAAAATCCATTATTTCAAGGCCTATGACTTAGGCCATTCAGTATGATTAACTAAATATTGATGTAATTTTATCACTGCTCGACCACGATGAGAATAATGGATTCGCTCCGCAATAGACATTTCAGCTAACGTCAAGCCATTTTCCGCCATGACAATGGCATCCAATCCGGATTCATTCCCCCTAGGCGCCATTGCTAAAGATTCACCACCAGTCGTTGTAATTTCAACATAATCATTCTGTGGCGTGATTAATGTAAAATAGGCAGCTAAATATGCCTTGCGAGACGTACCTGGCAACAGTTGTGCTAACACATAGCGATTAATCTCGCTATCAGTCTTCAACTGCTGTGATTTAAACTCGCGCATCGTTGTCACACCAAAATGATCTGGAATTGCCGGAACAAAGAGCGCCGAATCATCAGCTAAAACAAATTCGTCTGGAAGCAATTGATGAATGGCACTTGATTTTTGAGCAGCATTCACCTTCATGTTATCTGTGGTTTCCACCGGAAATTCAATCCTCGCATGTAAGTCACGATAATTAACCGCCGTTATTTTAAATAATTGCAAATACTGAAGGATTTCTTTCGTTTTATGCGTATTATTTGATGCAATTACTACTCGTGTCATCTGATTGACCTCTCCATTTTAACGTTATTTATAGACGATATGCCTTTAAATAAGCGTAGCTTTCAAATGTCAAAAGAACTCAAGTTGTTAACAAACCGTGCATGATAGGCCATTCAAAATTTGCTAAATTAGCGGCGTTTCTTCTTATTTTTTTGAATTTGACGTGCCATCCGCTTCATTGCCATATTCTGCATCTTTTGACCAAGTCCTTTACCACCCATTGAAGGCATACCAGGCATTCCACCACCCTGCAAAGCACCCATCATCTGTTCCATTTGAGCTGTATTACCATTCATCGCTTTACTCATCATAGTCTTCATTTCGTTAAATTGCTTTAACATGCGATTAACCTCGACGATTGGCCGTCCAGCACCTGCCGCTAAACGACGACGACGTGAGGGGTTAATGATTTCAGGTTGTTCACGCTCTTGTGGTGTCATCGACATGACAATCGCTTTAATATGATCGATTTGTTTAGGATCCATTTGAGCTTGCATAGCCGCTACTTGTGGATTGTTTGCCATACCAGGCAGCATTTTCATAATTGATTCAATGCCACCCATATTACTAACTTGTTCCATTTGGTCAATAAAGTCATTGAAATCGAATGTATTTTGACGCATCTTTTCTGCCTGTGCAGCAGCTTTTTCTTCATCAACGTCTTTTTGTGCTCGCTCGATCAACGTCAGCAAATCACCCATGCCAAGAATACGTGAAGCCATACGATCTGGATAGAACGTATCCAAATCAGTCATCTTTTCACCTTGTCCAACAAATTTGATTGGTTTTTGGGTCACAGCTCGAATTGACAAAGCTGCTCCACCACGAGTATCACCATCAAGTTTTGTTAGGACCACACCAGTAATACCGAGTCGATTATTAAACCCTTCGGCTGTCTCTGTAGCGTTTTGTCCAGTCATTGCATCTACAACCAATAATATTTCATTTGGTTCTGCAATATCTTTGATATCTGCCAACTCTTGCATTAATGCTTCATCGATTTGTAACCGTCCAGCCGCATCAATAAAGACATAATCCGCTTTGATTTCATTTGCTCTAATTAGCCCTTGTCTAACAATTTCTCGTGGATCAGCATCAGTTCCCATTGAAAACACAGGGACATCAATTTGCTGTCCCAATGTCTCTAATTGATCAATGGCCGCTGGACGATAAATATCAGCTGCGATCATTAATGGCCGAGCGTTTTTTTCATTTTTGAGTTTTAATGCTAATTTTCCTGCAGTGGTCGTTTTTCCAGCACCTTGCAGTCCAACCATCATAATAACCGTCGGAATTTTAGGTGATTGGTTCAACGGAACATCCTGTTCCCCCATCATTTTTGTCAATTCGTCATTCACAATTTTAACAATTTGTTGGGCGGGATTTAACCCTTCGAGAACTTTTTCACCAGCCGCTTTTTCACGAACATCGCGTACAAAGTCTTTCACAACCCCAAAATTGACGTCCGCTTCCAATAATGCCATTCGGATTTCGCGCATCGTATCTCGTAAATCCGATTCAGAGACCTTTCCCTTACGTCGCAAGCCACTGAGTGCAGATTGAAGACGTTCTGTTAATCCTTCAAAAGCCATAATTTTACTCCTCTTCTATTGTTACTAACTGCTCAATCATCGATTGTAATTGTAGATCGGTCGGGTATTTTTCTTGTGTATACGCTGCGATTTTTTCAGCAATCACTTGACGTCGTTGGTAGTCTGAAAATAATTGTAATTTTGCTTCATAGTCTTCAAGTAATTGTGTACTACGTTTTAAATTATCATACACAGCCTGGCGTGAAACAGCAAACGTCTCAGCAATTTCACCAAGTGAATAATCATCAGCATAATAAAGCGTTAAATAATCATTTTGCTTATCGGTCAATAACGTGCGGTAGAAATCAAAAAGAATGTTTAACCGCGTACTTTTTTCAATCTCCATCTCGTATCTCCAATAGCTGACCAAACAGGCTCTTTGCAAAATCATTTGCAACAAACGGCTGTAAATCATTCACTTGCTCACCCAAACCAATCCACTTAACTGGTAAATGTAATTCATTACGGATTGGTAATATAATGCCACCTTTGGCCGTACCATCTAACTTAGTTAGTACAATACCGGTAACATCAGTTGAGTCTTTAAACAATTTCGCTTGTTGAAGTGCATTTTGTCCAGTTGTTGCATCCAAAACTAATAGCACTTCTGCTGGTTGTTCAGGTAATTCACGACTAATAATGCGCTTCATTTTTTCCAATTCTTGCATCAAATTAACATTATTTTGTAAGCGGCCTGCGGTATCAACAAACAAGATATCGGCCTGTTGATCAATTGCCGCACGAACACCATCATATACGACTGAAGCCGGATCTGAATTTGGTGCGCCCGCAACGACTTCAACACCATCGCGTTCTCCCCAAACCTGCAATTGTTGCGTAGCACCTGCTCGGAATGTATCCCCAGCCGCAAGGAGCACTTTTTTACCTTCACCTTTATAACGCGCTGCCAGCTTACCGATTGTTGTGGTTTTTCCAACGCCATTCACACCAACAAACAAAATAACAGTTGGTCCATTTTGCGCAAAATGCATAGCCGTATCTTCGTTGATGCCCTGTGCTTCGTAATGGTTCACTAATTTTTCTAAAATGACTTCTGATACTGCTTGTTTACTCTTTGCATTTTGTAATTTAACCTCATCACGCAATTCATCTGTTAATTGCAATGCGGTTGCTGCCCCAACGTCTGCTTTAATTAAAGTCTCTTCTAGATCATCAAAAAAGTCTTCATCGACACTTCGAAAATTGGCAATGAAATGCTGCCAACGTGATGCCCAAGACTTTTTAGTTTCATCTAGTCCTGAGTCTAATTGCGATTGGCTTTCTGTTTCTGTTTCTGTTTCTGTTTCTGTTTCTGTTTCTGTTTCTGTTTCTGTTTCTGTTTCTGTTTCTGTTTCTGTTTCTGTTTCTGAGTAAGTATGACTGATTTCTGCTTCTACGCCAACTGTAATATCATTTTGAGGTTTATCAATTTCTTCTGATTGAACAGTCGGTACCGTTTGTGCTGGATATAATGTTTCCACAGTAATCGATGCATGATTTTGACGTTGATTTCGCGCTGTTTCAATCGCATCATCCACTGAGAAAGCTTTCCTAATTGAATCAAATAATCCCATGTTATCCACTCACTTTCTATCCAATTTCTAACTATCAATGGTTTCCAAATTCACAGAAACCATCGTTGAAATACCAGGTTCCTGCATTGTAACACCATACAATACATCTGCATGATTCATCGTCCCTTTACGGTGGGTAATGACAATAAATTGTGTTCGTTCGTTTACTTCATGCAAGTATTCGGCAAAACGATCAACATTAGCTTCATCCAAGGCAGCTTCTGTCTCATCCAACACAGCAAAAGGTACTGGTCGTACTTCTAAAATGGCAAATAACAAACTGATTGCCGTCAGTGCTTTTTCTCCACCTGATAACAAACTCATTTGTTGGAATTTTTTTCCTGGTGGCTGGGCCTTGATATCAACACCTGTCGTCAATAAATGCTCTGGGTCTGTTAATTCTAGGACTGCTTTCCCACCACCAAACATCTTTTCAAAAATATAGGTGAAGTGCTCAGCAATTGCATCAAATGTTGTCTTAAAGCGTGTTATAACTTCTTGATCCATTTCTGACATTGTCGTCTGTAAATTATTCTGCGCATCTAACAAATCGGCCTGTTGTTGATTAAGGAAATCATAACGTGTTTTTACTTCTTGATACTCATCAATGGCACCAATATTGACTGTTCCAATATCGTTCAAGGTTAGTTTCAACAGTTTAAGCTGTGTTTTCAAGTCAGTCGTATCAATTGTTTGCATCGTTTGTTTTGAGTCATCATAAGTTGTTTCATATGTCTGAAGTAACAAACTCTCATTTTGTTTAATTTTTTGTGCCAATTCAGCCTGACGTGCTTTAACATCAGATAACGCCTGTAAATTCTTTGTTTGTGAATCTTGTACCAGTTGTAAATTAGCTTCTGCAATCTCAATAGATTGTACGACTTTCGTCAATTCGGTTCCTTTTTCGGCAACCGTTTCTTTTACTTGCGCTAAGTCTGTTTCCAATTTGTCGAGACTAATACTGATTTCAGATTGTCGATCGGTCTGATTGCTATCAAGTGCAGCCAACTGTTCATGCAAACTTTCAGCTAACGACGTTTCTGCTTGAATTCGTTCATTAATATCGTCTAAACGAACGCGAGCATTATCTCTTCCGGCTTGAACCGTTGCTAATTTAATTTGTAATGCCGTAGCTGATTGCTCAGCTGCAACAACCTTAGTTTGTAAATCAGTGCGTTGTTGCGTTAATTCATCCAGTTGGGTTTGTAACCGATGAACTGCTTGATCATGCATTTGGATTTGCTGACGATTCTCCGTCACTCGAGTCGCGTGGTCAATTGTTCCATCACTGGATTGTTTAATTTCAAACTGCATGGCCTCAAAGTCTCGAGACATTTGATTTGCCACATTCTGTGCGAGATGTAATTCACCGGCAGCTGCCTGTACTTGTTCATTGCACGCGGTCGCTGCTTGTTGTAAAGCTTGAAAATTTTGGGTTACTTCCTGTAACTGTTGTTCTAGCTGACGCGTTTGTGCCTCATACGTTGTTGTTGTTTGAGAAAGCTGTTTCAACTCAAGCGTTAACTGATCAATCTCCGTTTGTTGTGCCAAAAGCCCATTACCCGTTTGCCGATTAGCGCCACCAACCATCGAACCACCCGCATTAATGACTTGGCCATCTAGTGTAATCACTCGTACGCGATGTTGAAGACGATTAGCAAGCATTTGAGCATGATCTAAATTGCCAACAATCAACGTTGTCCCTAACAGATTTTGGATAATAGCGCGTTGTGTACTTGCTACTGTCACCAAATCGGCTGCAACACCAATAAAGCCTGCTTGATTTTGCGCCAACTGTATCTGTTGCGCAGATAGATGCCGTGATTGAATCGTCGAAACTGGCAAAAATGTCACGCGCCCCAATCTTTGACGTGTCAAATATTGAATGGCGTTTTTCGCAGTTTGTTCATTATCAACTACCACACTCTGCAATGCGCCGCCTAAAGCCGTTTCAATCGCTAATGCATTACTTGCATCTAGTTGAATCAATTCGGCCACAACGCCTTGAATGCCGGTGAATTGGTTTTTAGCACGCATCAAATTTTTCACGCCTTGAAAGTAACCATCATAACTTTGCGATAATCTTTGTAACGACTGCAAGCGTGATGTCGCCCGTTCTTGCTTTTCTAACGCGTCAAACCAATTTTTACGGGCTATTTTTTGATCGTGCTCAAGTTTTTGTCCCGCTACCTTAGCCTTTTCAATCTCATTTTTCTGAATCGTATATTGTTGACTTAATGTTTGATAACGCGTTTCTTTTTCACTAATTGAAGTTGCCTGTGCTGCATTTTTGGCCTTTAAATCGGATAATTTCAGATTTAATCGTTCCAAATTAGCATCATTTTGCTGATTAGATTTAGTTAAATAAGTCTGTTCATTTTTGGCCGAAGTTAAGGCTTGCATAGCGTCCACGAGTTTATTCCGAACTTCTGAAATAACTGCCTCATGTTCTTCTAATACCTGTCGATCAGCGTGCTCCGTTGTCGTTTCAAGCGTTGCTTGCGCAGTATGAACGTTTGCATCTTCTTTTTCAAATTCAATTTGTCTTTGTTTTTGATTATTTTGTAATTCTGTTAGTATCTGCTGGACCTGTTCCAGACGCATTTTTAAATCACGTCCAGACTGTGTTCGATTAGCCATTCGCTCAGCTTCAAGTCGCTTCTCACCGGTTAATTGTTCAACCTTTTGAGTCAGTGTGACAATCTGCGCCTGATACTTATCTCTCAATGTCTCAAGAGCTATTCTTTGCACTTTCAATTCTGATAATGCGTGGTTTTGTGTCTCTAACTGCTGCTTGCCATTTGAATTTTGTTGCTCTAATTCAAGTAGTTGTTTTGCAATCTTGGTCTGATCTAAAAACAAATCATCTAATTCAATGACCAATCGTGCCTGATCTAATTGGTCAAATTTTTCTTTAGTGGTTAAGTAGTCTGATGCTCTTGATGCTTGTTGCGCTAGCGGTTCAATCCGGTTCTCTAGTTCAAATAATATATCTTGGACACGATGTAAATTATCGACTGTCTCTTGTAGTTCCTTTTCGGCCTGTTCTTTATTCTGCTTATATTTATAGACACCCGCCACATCCTCAATAATCGAACGTCGCTCAATTGGCTTAGCAGAAAAAATACTTTCTACTCGGCCCTGAGAAATAATCGAGAAACTCTCACGTCCAAGTCCTGAATCCATAAATAACTCATGTACGTCACGTAAGCGTACTGTCTGACCATTAATTTGATACTTAGATTCACCCGAACGGTAAAGCGTTCGCGTAATTCTAATTTCAGAATATTCAGAATTTAAATAATGGTCGGTATTGTCGAATGTGATTGAGACTTCTGCCCGGTTCAATGGTGCTCGTGTATTTGTACCACCAAAAATAACATCTGCCATTTTGTCACCACGTAACCCTTTAGCAGATGTCTCGCCCATCACCCAACGAATCGATTCGATAATATTTGATTTACCCGAACCATTTGGTCCGACAACACCAGTTATTCCTGGCATGAATTCAATTTTTGTGCGATTAGCAAATGATTTAAATCCACTAATCTCAAGTGTCTTAAGCTTCATTCTAAATTCCCGACTACTTCGTTAAATTTTGATAAGCGATGCGTGCAGCGGCCTTTTCTGCATCCTTAGTTGATTTTCCGGTCCCTTCAGCCAATTTCTGACCATTAAGGGCAACAGAAACAGTAAACAATTGTTCATTATTTTCAATTTGCTGTTCAGCAATTTTTTCGTAATTAATATCAACTGTCCCATTTTTTTGCAATAATTCTTGCAATTTTGATTTATAATCCACAAACCGATCATAGAACCCAGTTTCAATTTTTGAAAAAAAGACCAGATCTAATAACCGCATGACCACTGCTTGTCCTTGATCCAAATAAAGTGCGCCAATGAATGCTTCCCATAAATCTTCAAGTAAAGATTCACGATTCCGCGCGCCTGATAATTCTTCTCCTCGTCCAAGTTGAACATATCGATCTAAATGTAATTCACGTGATAAGGCTGCAAAAGAGCGCGTCTGAACCATTAAAATTCGTAATTCAGTTAAACGTCCCTCATCCCAATCGGGATATTTTTTGAATAAATAGACCGCTGATGATTGTTGCATGATGGCATCACCTAAAAATTCCAAACGTTGATAATCACGTCCTTGATATTCAGGATGTTCATTAATATAGTTGGCTTGTGTTAGTGCTTCTTCTAAAAGTGCTAAATTATTAAAATGAATATCGTATTTTTGTGCGATTTCTGCTTGTAACTGAGCAAACATTTTCACTCTCCCTCATTTTGATACTTAGTTTAGTATACCAAAAAACCAAGCGCATTTGCGTTTGGTTTCTTTTAAATCAACTTAATTCAGCGCTAATAACCTGTAATTTTTCGATCAACGAATATTTGCCAGTCTAATCTGTCAATCATAAATACACTTTGTGATTACCGCATTAGTCCGCAAATCAATGAATCTAATCATTATCGTTTTTAATGTCATCCACTGATTCTGCGATAATGCAGCATTGTAGTTCAAAAAAAGCTATCAACTTTCCTGCTTTGATAGCTACTTTTAAAAGATTTATTTACTTTGGTGATTATAGATATAGTCAACTGTACTGTTGATTGTTACCAACGTTTCAGCTGCTTCATCAGAAATTTCGGCACCAAATTCGTCTTCCATTTCTAACACAAGTTCTACAAAATCAATTGAATCGGCATCAATATCTGTTAAGAAGTTTAAATCTCCAGTAACTTTTTCAGGCTCTAATTCGAAGTGATCGGTCACGATTGTTACAACGCGGTCATAAATTGCTTTTTTTTTCCATTTTTCTATCCTTTTAACTTTCTATTCCTCTGTCTCACGAGCAGCTAAATCATCTTTATGCGCAGAAACAAATGTTTCTACTTTTTCAATGAGCTGGGTTTCTAACATAGTATTAATTTGTCGCATGGTCCCGGCAACAGCTTCAGGCCCAGATGCGCCATGTGTCTTGACTACAGGTGCTTTAACCCCTAACACTACTGCCCCGCCGTATTGCTCAGGATCTAAACGGCCGGCAACTTGTTTTAACGCTGGTTTTAACATTGCGCCACCTAGTTTACCAATAACCCCAGCATTCATGATTGTTTGCTTAATCATTTTCATCAATGACAACGCCGTTCCCTCAATCGCTTTGAGGGTCGCATTACCGGAGAAACCATCCGCAACAACGACATCTGCTGGTCCTTGTAATATTTCACGGGATTCGACATTCCCGATAAAATTAATAAAGCCAGCTGCACTACCAGATTTCAACAATTGATGTGCCTCTTTATGCACAGCATCGCCCTTATCTTCTTCACCACCGTTGTTCAGCAATCCAACGCGTGGTGTCGAGTAACCGAGGATTTCTTTAGCATAAAACGACCCCAAAATTCCATATTCATAGAGATGCGTAGCCCGATTTTCAGCATTTGCTCCGACATCCATCATGACAAATGAATCATGATCGCCCGCCATTGCTGGTAAAACTGTCATCAATGCTGGTCGGCTAATGCCCTTAATACGTCCGACTAAGAAAATACCGGCAGCTAATAAAGCACCCGTATTACCTGCAGAAAACAACGCATCAGCCTGGCCAGATTTAACAGCATTTGCTGCAAGTACTAAAGAACTTTGTTTACGAGACCGCACTGATTTTACAGGTTCGTCAGCCATTGCAATGACATCATCAGCTTGCATCACTGATATACGCGTGTCATCTTGAATTAATGGCAAAACTTTATCTGTTTGACCGTATAACAAAAATTCAACGTTTGGTAACGAATCACGCGCAATTTCAATTCCTTGAACGATTGCTTCCGGTGCATTGTCACCGCCCATGGCATCAACCGCAATTTTAAACATGTCACTCACCTTTGTTTTTATAATTTAGTATTCTACAATTCTAGCACATTGCCTCAAACTTAACCTAATAAATCTAAAAAACAATATCTTATGCTTACTGCTAGCCACTACTAAAATATCCAATTAAAAACCATGTTGTGTCGCCCACAGCATGGTTTTTTAACTGTAATTTTGATTTTCACTATTCCATACTAACTGTTGTTTGATTTTTAATTCGATCTTTTTCCAGGAAAATTGCCGCAAAGATTGTCACAACCAAAACGAAGCTCCCCATAATGAGGTATGTGGTTTGAAAGCCAAGTGAATCATAGAAATTTCCAGCTAGTGCCGAAAACGCGAAAACAGACACTTGTTTCATAAAGTTAGCAGCTAAGGCATAAACTGTTGCGTAGAGCTTATTATCAAAACTACCAGCGATATATTTCATAATTGATATTAATACAAGTGGCATTTCAAATCCTGCGAGCAATCGCAAAACGACGATAAAAATCCAATTTGGCGCTAGTGCAGTTCCAATAATGCGTAAGGCAGTGATAAAGCCATAAATCAGTAAGCCATTCCGTGCACCAATTTTATTAATCAAATACGGCATTGGAATCATCAAAATCATTTCGATGAACATTTGAATTGTCGTCGTGTTTGAATAAACGGTGGTCGCAGCACTAACAGAATGGAAAAATGTCTGAAAGAAAATAACGAATTGTTGATCAAAGACGTCATACAATGCTGAAGCACCCATATAAAAGATGCCTAATACCCAGAAGTTTCTTAATTTAAAGATGTGCCGTACATCACGCATTGAAATTTTTTCTGACGCATCTGCGATATGCGTTGAATTATCATCATTAATCTTATCAAAAAATGCGAACATGATGATGGCAATCAATGCCGTCACTGTTGCTGCCCAAAAAATCGAGTTTGGTTGCCACAAAAAGAGTCGACCGCCGACAAAGGCTGCCACTGCACCAGCAACAGATCCACCAATTCGAGAATGGCCAAATTCAAAATGATTTGTCACTGATGCACGTTGAATGTACTGCTCAATAACTGAAACACCACCATTTAAAACAAAAGATAAATAAATACCGGTTATAATTGCAACGACAAATGAATTTGTTTCATCAAGAATTGGCATGAATAACCATTGAAAATATGGCCCAATTAATGCACCTGCACCTAAGATAATAAAGACAAGTGTTTTCTTCATCACCAATCGGTCTGAAAAATAGCCAAAAATCGGTTGAAAAATCAATGACATAGCAGCCATCATCGAGAAGATAATCCCAGCCTGACTCCCATTTAATTTAGCAACTTGTTCTAACCAAAGCGTTAGATAACCCGCTACGATAGCCCAAATAAAGAAATACGAAAAATGTGAAATTGGAAATGACCAGAACATTCCCTTATTTTGTTTTGAAGTTTCCATGTGTTAGTCCTCCTATTCTTCAGTAAAACGAACTGGTTTACCAAAGACGGGTACCCCAGATTCATCATAGTCAAATGCTTGAACCATTGTGTGCCGATTCGGATCATACAATGGATCGCCCTTAATATCTGAATAATTTCGGATATGATAGACTAACAAATCGGTCTGGCCATCTTCAGATACTGTAAAGGAATTATGACCGGGTCCCAGTAAATGATGTGCCACGTCAGATTGAAAGACCGGTTGACTTAATTTGTGCCAACTATTCGCATCAAGTAAGTCTGCGTTTTCATCGGCAATCAGCATCCCCATACAATAGTTTTCATCCGTTGCACTTCCAGAGTAGGTTAAGAAATAACGACCATTTCGATGTAGAATTGCTGGTCCTTCATTCACAGCAAAAATACGTGTTTCCCACTCAAATTCAGGTTTAGACAATAATGTTGGCACTGATTTCAGCGTCCAAGGATTGCTCATTTCCGCGATATACAAATTTGTATTCCCAAATATTTCAGGATCCTTTTGCGCCCAAATATAATAAAGTTGATCTGCTCGTTGAAGCACCGTTGCATCTAATGCAAAAGTCGACATCGGCGTCTTAATCTGCCCTTTTTCGACCCAGTCTTCTTCTGATCTCATTGGATCGTCATTTAAGCATTCCAGCGCAAACATACGGTGTTGGAACATCCCATTGTCATCAAAAGCTGTGGTTTCAGCAGCTGCAAAGTAAATATACCAGGCATTATTAATAAAATGGATTTCTGGTGCCCAAATGAGCTCACTTTCTTCGCCACTATTGCTCTCATGCTTACGCCAAATGGTTCGTGGCATGGCATGTGCCAGACCAGCAATTGTTTTAGAGCGCCGTAGTTCAATTCTGTTATAAGCTGGTACTGATGCTGTGAAGTAATAATACCCATCTGAATGTCGATAGATAAATGGATCAGCACGTTGAATAATTAAAGGTGCATAGTTTGTCATGTTTTCTAACCCTTTGATATATATTATTATGATAATAGCAATGTAAACGTTTACAAAATACAGTTTAAAATATTCTTCCGTATAAATCAACCCCTGATTTTTGATTTGTTCGTTTTTAGTACGTATAAATTTACGAAACGTTACAAAAAAAACAAACTAGGCACCTAGTTTGTTTCTCACATGTCTTAATTAATCAAAATGACGATATGCTGCCATTGTCTCAGATAAATAATTGACTAAATGCGTATTTTGATCGGCGGTATCCCAACCTGGCGTACTCACAATTTCAATCGCAGACTGTTGTGCAGCATTCATCATGACCATATCTCTCACTGGATCGCCCACCTTAAATTCCGGCACGCCCGATTGTCGGTTACCCAAAATATCGCCTGAACCCCGCAATTCTAAATCTTTTTGTGCCAAGACAAAACCATCTGTAGTTTCGACCATGGCTGTCATCCGTTCAATGCCTTGTTGTGTTTTGGGGTCGGCAATCAAGAACGTATATGATTGTCGCTCACCTCGGCCAACACGCCCTCGTAACTGATGTAATTGCGCTAACCCAAATCGATCTGCGTCTAAAATCAACATCACAGTTGCATTCGGGACGTCGACACCTACTTCAATAACGGTCGTAGCTACCAAGACTTGAAATTCATTTGCCTTAAATCTCGCCATCACATCATCTTTTTCTGCATTAGCTAGACGACCATGTAATAATCCCACCTGGTAATCAGGTGCAAAATGTTGTAATAATTCTTCATAAACTGCAAGCGCATTTTGTACATCTAACGTCTCTGATTCTTCAATCAATGGTGTCACGACGTATGCTTGGGCTCCATGTGTTAATTGGGTTCGTATAAATCGAATCGCTTCTTCAAACTCATTGCCCCGTAACCACTGTGTTTGAATTGGTTTCCGACCTGCAGGTAATTGATCAATAATTGACACGTCCATTTCACCATATGCAGTAATAGCTAAGGTTCTTGGTATTGGTGTTGCGGTCATAGCTAAAATATCAGGATTCATCCCGATTTTTCGCAATAAAGCGCGCTGTTTAACACCAAAACGATGTTGTTCATCAATCACTGCTAAGCCTAAATTATGAAACGCGATGTCTGGTTGAATCAGTGCGTGCGTCCCAATTAAAATATCGACAGCCCCATCACGAACATCTTCTAGAATTTGTCGCCGAATTGAAGCTTTCGTTGCACCAGTTAGAATTTCCACCCGGACTTCTTGCGGTTGAAAAAATTGGCCTAATGTTTTTGCATGTTGTTGTGCTAATATCTCAGTTGGTGCCATCAATGTTGCTTGCATCCCTGCCGTGATCGTGGCATACATTGCTAAAGCTGCGACTACGGTTTTACCAGAACCAACATCACCTTGTAATAAGCGATTCATATGAATTGGCCGTTTCATATCTAATACAATTTCATTGACCACCTTTTTTTGCGCAGTAGTTAACTCAAAAGGTAGCGTGGTGATAAATTGTTTTAAGCGTTGATTATCAAACTGAATTGCACGGCCTTGATTCTTTTTGTCCATCATTTTTAGGACTTGCAAGCGTAATTGAAATAAGAAAAATTCTTCAAATGACGCACTGCGGCGCGCAGTTTGTGCTTCCTGTCCATCTTTTGGCACATGCATGCCAAAAATCATATCGTGTTTATTCAGTAATTGATAGCGACGCCGAATATTTTCGGGAATTAAGTCAACAATTTGATGCTGATACTTACCTAATGCTTGTTCAATCAATGCTTTGATTGTTTTTTGTTGTACCTGTTTTGATGATGGATATGTCGCTTCAAGTTCATCTTCACGACCGTGTGTCAATACTTTTATACCAGATAATGACTGGCGTGCTTTCTGATAAGTACCATACACAGCAATCTCTTCACCTAAGTGAACACGGTCTTGAATCCATGGTTGATTAAAAAAAGTCACCATAATGTTATCATGTTCAACTAACACTCTGAAATTGACTCGCATTTTCCGATAACCAAACCGTGAAACCACTGGTTCCGATGAAACGACACCTTTGAAAGTCACCTTTTCACCGTCGGCAGTTATTGCTGGCGTCTTGACGGCCAAATCGCTGTAGCGGACTGGATAATAAGTGAGTAAATCATAAATAGTAAAAATACCCAACGCATTTAAAGCCTGTTCTCTTTTTTCACCAACGCCACTCAAGACACTAATTTGATCATTTAGCGTCTGCATAAGTTATCCTCCTCGCTTCGTTCTCTATTTGTTATTATACAAGAAAAACAAGCCTAGATTAAACTGGCTCTGAATAATCAATTCGATGCCACATAAATAACTACCATTTTGAGTTATCCGCAAACGATACCAACAGTCCTTTCTTGATGCCTATCATTGCATTGAACATTTTTAACCACACTACCGGGTAAATCTGTATCAAGCGTATGATAACTATGGCAAATACTATACTATCAACACTATCAACCATGCGAAACATGAAAACTAAACCGTCCACTCATTCGGGCAGACCACCAAGATTCTGTTAGCAATGATTACTAACAGATCACCCTTTGCCATTCGCACTTAAACTGAATATACGCCTTACCCAGAACCATTTAAGCGTCAGCATTAATATAAAAAACCGATTAGAAAAATTCGGGCTATACCGTAAATTTTTACTAATCAGTTCATTAATTCATCGTACATATATACGTTAATCAGGAAAATGCCTGTTTCACGGCATTAAATTATTTAATTATTCACAGCCAATGAAATAAAATTCAATAAGAATAGTAGCGATACAACCCATAAAATAGGGCTAATTTGTCGCCACTTTCTCCGGACAACCTTAACAACAATAAAGAAGATAAATCCTGCTGCAATTCCGTATGAAATTGAGTATGAAAATGCCATAAATGCAGATGTGAAGAAAGCTGGAATGGCAATTTCAATATCATTCCAATCAATCATTTTGAATTCATTCATCATCATAATACCAACAATAATGAGAATCGGTGCGGTTGCTGCCGTTGGAATGACACCAACGAGTGGTGCCGCAAAAATAGCTAATAAAAAGCCTGCTGCAATAACAACTGACGTTAAACCGGTTCGACCGCCTGCTTTAATACCTGAAGCCGATTCGATAAACGTTGTGGTATTTGATGTCCCAAAAACACCCGCCATCATTGTCGCAAAGGTATCCGCAACTAATCCACGGTCCATCTTAGATTTAAACCCACGCCCTTCATAAAATTCGCGTTGATCTTTTTCTGAGAAAATCCCTGTAGTCATACCAGTTCCAATAAAGGTACCGATTGCATCAAATAAGCCAGACAAACCCATTGAGAACACCGTCAAGATAACTACTAAAATGTGTTTAGGCGTCGTGAACATTGACCACAGGCCATCACGGCCTAATCCAGCACCAAATACTTGTCCAAATTCATGAAATGTTTTTTGAAATGATGCCATGACATCCATATGTGTGTTGGTAACACCCATTGGTATCCCAATCAAAGTTGTTACGCCAACTGAGATCAAAAAGGCACCTGGCACATTTAATACAACTAGCACAACCAAAATAATCAATCCAATTAATGCTAATAACAGTGCTGGTTGATTAAAATTTGCAATTTCTGGGGTTGTACCGCCATTTGCAAGAATTGAACTAATTGTCTTTGCCCCTTGTCCCACATGGAAAGGTGCGCCATTTAGCTTAGTAATATTTGCAGGATCCACAATAAAATTTAAAAAGCCAGCATTTTTTAAACCAATATATGCAATAAACAACCCAATACCAGCAGCAATGGCATGTTTTAATTGTTCTGGAATACCTTTGACAATGGCCGAACGCAATTTAGTCAGCGTGATAATAATATCAACAACACCAACCAAAAATACCATTCCCAATGCCTGTTGCCATGTAAATCCTAAACCAAAAACAATGGTATAGGTAAACATTGCTTGCATCCCGATTGATGGTGCTAAAGCATATGGCAAATTCGCAAAAAGGCCTGTAATTAATGTACCAACAACTGCTGTAAAAATCGTTGCCAAGAACACACCTTGACTAGGCATACCAGTTAATGACAAAACTGCTGGATTAAGGAAAACAATATACGCCATTGCCACAAAGGTTGTTAATCCCGCAATGACTTCTGTTCGAACCGTTGTACCATTTTCTGACAGCTTAAAAAATTTTCTAACACCCCAACCACTCCCTTAAAAAAATGCGTCTTAACGGGTAACAACCACATTAAGACGCAATTAAAGAGAAAACGACGCAGAAAAGTCTTCTGATCTCACGTCGCCCTCAAACCCATTGCTTTCCATCTTAAGTCTGTGGCGAAACACGTTAACGACAAAAAATATTTGAAATAATAGATTTTACTCTACCCCTAACTATTTCCCACGTCAAGAAATAAATCATTTCTCGAGTGACTCGATAATGCATACTTATTCTCAATCAATTAACATTGAATTTGATAATATTAATTAAATCATCAGCTATTTAAGTTTTACCGTCGATGGCATCATACATAATTAATCTGGGAATTGAGATAAAAAAAGACTAGACACGTTAGCCTCAACGTCTAGTCCGTTTATACTTGTAAGTACTGTGTTAATTTCTGTATCAAAAAATCACCGAGCACAGCAATAATAATTGTTGGTAAAACACCAGCAATAATAATGACGCCACCATCACTTGCATTTAACCCGCGAATAATTAAATCCCCCAATCCGCCACCACCAATGAATGCACCTAAAGTTGCGATACTAATCGAAACAATTAATGCATTCCGAATACCAGTCATAATGGCGGGAAGTGCCATTGGTAAATTGATTTTTAATAGGATTTGCCAACGCGTCATCCCCAAACCTTTACCAACATCTTCCAAGCTTTTAGGAACTGCCAATAGCCCAGACAAAGTATTGCCGATGATGGGTAGCAGTGAATACAAAAAAATCGTGATAATAACAGTTCGGCTACCTAATCCAAAAACAATCATCAACAGTGACATCAGCGCCAAGCCAGGCATAATCTGTAATAAATTAGTGATTGTAATAATCCCTGCCCCAATTTTCTTAAAACGCTGCGCTAATATGCCAAGTGGTAATCCAATGATAACAGCTAACATAACGCCATCAAAGGTCATCAATAGTTGCCGTCCCATAGCTTCTAAAATTGACATGCCATTGACGACATAATAGTGAAAAACTTGTCCAATCAATCCAGTTGTCATTTATTTACCCCCTTGAAAGTAATTATTTTCCATTAAATAATCATGTGCCACTTTCTCAGGTGCTAATCCTTGATGATCAACTTGATAATTTAATTTTTGCATTTCTTCCAAGTTGATTTGTCCAATTAGCTTATTTAAAGTAGCTTTCAGTTGTGGCTGACGTTTAAGCAGCTCATTTGACACAACCATACTAGTATCATATGCTGGGAAAAAATGTAAATCATCTTTTAACATCACAAGATGACTGCTCATAATACGGCTATCAGTTGAGTATCCCATAGCAACGTCAACATTGCCTTTAGAAACTGATGGGTATACTAGACCAATCTGCATCGGTAAAATACGCTTAAAATTCGTCTGGTATTTCTTTACAAATGCATCATAACCATCCCCTGACTTCTCAAACCAAGATGAATCAACGGCCATCGTTAATTTTGAGCTAACTTTCGCCAAGTCACTGATTGTTTTCAAATGATATTTTTCTGCAACTTTTGGTGTGACCAACAGAACATATGTGTTTGAAAAGCCATATGTATCAAACCAGGTCTGATTAAAGCGCTCAGTAAATGCTTTCTTTACAACTTTCTGTGCTTCCTGTTGATTAAAAATTGCCGGTTGATTCAGCGTTGCCGCAATTTCGGTACCTGTATACCGAGTAGCTGAGATATCAATATCACCACGTAGCATCGCTTGATGTGCAACTGATGATGACCCCAGATTGTTAACCATCATTGTTTTTTGTGTCGAACGATGTGTCATTAATTCACTGATAATATTACCAACAATTTGAGACTCAGTGGTATTCATGGTTCCAATTTTAATAACTTCATTTTTGGACTGACGTTGATTGGAAAATAAATTCTGACTGGCCAGTAAAACACCAATTCCAATTGCAAACAGCCCCAAAATCACCCATTTCTTTTTTGTTTTCATGCAATCACCTCATCAACGTGGAAACGTTTCACCAAAATTCGAGTTGCTAGTTTTAGCAAAGAATCTGCAAAAATTGCTAGAAGCATTAGTGGCAATGTGCCCAACAAAATTAACTTGGGATCATACAAATTTAGGCCGGCAAATATATAATCACCTAATCCACCTGCACCAATGTAAGCTGCCAAAGTTGACCAAGAAATAACGTAGACAGTTGATAGCCGAATCCCCTGCATAATCAATGGCAATGCTAATGGTAGCGATACTTTTATCAAACGTTGGAGTGGTGTTAAGCCTAAGGCTAAGGCTACATCGTTGAGACTGGCCGGTACCTGTTGAATCCCAACAACCGTATTCTGTAAAATCGGTAGCAATGCATACAACGCTAATGCAAAGATGGCCGTTTTAGCACCAATCCCCATAAATGGTACAAGCAATGCTAATAACGCAAGTGAAGGGATTGTTTGTAATGTAATCACAACCGGCATGACAATTCTAGCAACTCGTTTATTGCGACTGACCAAAATACCAAGGGGCAAAGCAATTAAAATCCCCAAGCACGTTGCGATGATTACTAACCATAATTGCTGACCAATCTTATTAATGACTGGTATGAAGTGTTCATTCAAAAAAGTCATGACTTCACCTCATTTTCATTGATTGGCGTCCCCCAAACCGTATTGTACATTAACTCAACTAAATTTCTTCGGGTCACTAGCCCTAATAAAACATGTTCTTGATTAACCACTGGAATATAGTTCAGTTCGTTTTGCAATAATCGTCCGACAATACTTCTAAGTAAATCATCACTGTATACTGATTCAATGTCTTCTGAATATATATCCGCAACTCTTGTTGCATGTCCAAATGATTGATCTAACATTGCCAAGCTCATAACGCCTAACAAGTGATGTGTCTCATCAACGACTAATAACGTATCAACAGATCGCTGTTGCATAATCTCAATTGCTTGACGAATCGAAGCACTTGGTAGTACCGTGGCCGGTTGCGTTTTCATCAATTCGGTAACGGTCATCGTCTGTTGTTGTGCGGCCAATAAGCGCTCTTCTCCAATCAACTTCGCAACAAATTCACTGGCAGGGTGCTGTAAAATCTCGTTTGGTGTCGCATACTGAATTAATTGACCGTGGTCCATTACCCCGATATGCGTTGCTAATTTTAGTGCTTCGTCCATATCGTGCGTCACAAAGATAATCGTCTTCTTTAACTTCATCTGTAACTTTTTAACTAATTGTTGGACATGTTCACGCGTGATTGGGTCCAAAGCACCGAAAGGTTCATCCATCAAAATAATATCTTGCTCAGCTGCCAGGGCTCTAGCGACACCAATCCGTTGTTGCTGACCACCCGAAAGCTGGGCCGGAAATCGATCAAGAATCGACTCATCTAAATCAACAAGTTTAATTAATTCAGTCGCCTTTTCTTCTTGACGTTCCTTTGACCACTTTAATAAACTTGGCACTAACATCATATTCTGCCTAATTGTCATATGTGGCATTAGCCCAATACTTTGAACAACATACCCAATTTTTCGACGAAGCGCAATGGCATCCATTTTTTTAATATTTTGGCCATCCAAAATCAATTCACCTTTGGTCGGTGTGACTAACCGATTAATCATTCGTAATAAGGTCGTCTTACCTGATCCAGAAGTACCGATGAGAACGATAAATTCACCAGCGTCAGCTTCAAATGACACATCATTCACGCCAATCGCACCATTTTGATAACGTTTTGTAATGTGCGAATATTTTAAATAACTCATAAGTCCCCTTCCTATGAAAAGTGACCAATCAGTCAAATCTTTCTGACTCATTGGTCAGTGTTGTCATACCTACTCTATCACTTTTGTCATTCAACTGTCAAATTCCGTAAAATTCATGTAACGTCATAACGATGCAAAAAAGAAGGGATTCGGATGAACCCCTTCTTTCAATACAACTATAAACTACATTTCTACTGGTGCTTTTACGCCAAGTAATCGGAGTGATTCCGTCAAAACTTGTGAAACAGCTAAAACTAAGGCTAATCGTGCGTTTCTTTCGTTATCATCGTTTAATATCTTCGAATTCGCATAATATTTATTAAATGTACGTGCCAGATTTAATACATACTTAGCAATCACTGATGGTTCACGATCCCGCCATGCACGACGAATAACCGCTTCAAAATCGGCTAATAGCTTTTCAGTTTCCCAAACATGTTCATCCGAAATTGTTAATTGGTTAAAGTCAATTTCTAATTGACCAGCTTTCCGTAAAATTGAATGTGCTCGTGCATTAGCATACTGAACATATGGTCCAGTATCCCCTTCAAATCGGACGACTTCTTCAAGCTTAAAGTCGAAATTCAAAGTTCGTTCATTCATCAAATCATGGAAAACGACTGCGCCAGTACCAACTTCATGCGCAATTTTTTCTTTATCGGCTAATGATGGATTCTTTTCATCAATTTGTTGTAAGGCTAATTGAACTGAATCATTTAACACATCTTTAAGCAAGATAATGCGCCCTGAACGCGTTGATAACTTTTTGCCATCTACCGTAATCATACCAAATGGGATATGCTCAATGTCATCTGCCCATTCGTACCCCATCTCCTTTAAAACAGCTTTTAACTGTTGGAAATGTTCTCTTTGCTCACCACCAACAACATAAAGTGATTTCACAAAGTTGTAGTTTTTCTTACGGAAAACTGCGGCTGCTAGGTCACGTGTCATATACAACGTTGCCCCATCAGTTCGCTTAATCATAGCAACATTCAAACCATAGTCATCCAAATTGACGACTTGCGCACCTTGCGACGTCACCAATTTATTCCTTGATTCAAGTGTTTCGATGACACCATCCATTTTGTCATTATAAAATGCTTCCCCATTAAATGAATCAAATTGGATATCTAATGTATCGTACAAATCCATAAATTCTTTTAATGATTCATCACGGAACCATTGCCACAATTCATGTGCCTCTTCATCACCATCTTCAAGGCGTTTAAACCATGCACGACCTTCGTCATCCATCTCAGGATGCTCCTTGGCTTCTGCATGGAAGCGAACATAATACTTTACCAAAGTATTAATCGGATCCTGACTAACCTCTTCAGCTGATCCCCATAACTTATAGGCAACCATCAACTTACCAAATTGAGTTCCCCAGTCACCCAAATGATTAATTTTAATTGGCTGATACCCATTAGCATTTGCAATCTCAGCCAACGAGTTTCCAATAACTGTTGAGCGTAAATGTCCCATAGACATTGGCTTGGCAATATTTGGCGATGACATATCAATTGTCACGTGCCCGGCTTCACCATCCGTATTATGTCCGTAATTTTCAGTCTCCAGCACTGTCTTGAGGACAGTCGCCCCAAAATTAGCTTGATCTAAGAAAAAGTTGACATATGGGCCATTAGCCACAACTTGTTTAAACGGCTTAACATCAATTTGATCAACCAAGTTTTCAGCAATCACTTGTGGTGCTTGATGCAATTGCTTTGCCAAAATAAATGTTGGGAAAGCAAAATCACCCATTGCCGTGTCTTTTGGAACTTCAATTTTTGCACTAATTGCGTCAAGATCTACTTCAGGTAAGGCTTGATGCAGCGCATCAGCAACTTGCGCTTTATAATTCATTATTCTTCCTCCTCTTCAGGCTCATCAACTTGAACTTCTGATCGGATTGATTCAGGTAATTCTTCTTCATCTTCATCTTTAGGTAAATCACGTGGTGCTGGATTATCAGTCTTTACAAGAATCTTTGTCTCAGACATACGTGTAATCGCACGACGGTTATATTCAACTACCGTTGCGTCATCCTCTGGATCGTTTTCGGTGATCATAACCAATAGGGCATGTTCGTAAATTTTTTCAACAATCCCTTTAAATTTATGTTCAAAATTTGCAAAAGCCGGTGCTTCAACGTAATCTCCTAAGTCAAATTCAGATGTATTCACTGCAGGTTCTTTCTTTGCCATCACGTATTTCCCCCTTTTATTTATATTTATAAAATAATTAAGTCTTGCAAAACTAGCAAGTCAACCTGCCAATTATACCAAAAAAATGCCTATTTTTCTAGTTTATCAATGATATCGCACGCAGCCTGCCAGTCATTTTTATAAGGTGTATCCACCCCATTTACTTTTTGATATTCATCCAATCCCTTTGCTGCTAATACAACCACATCTCTTGGACCTGCAGCAGTAATTGCTGCTGCAATTGCTTTTTGACGATCCATCTCTCGCATCACTTTAACATCAGAGCGTGTAATATAAGCTTGAATTTCATCAGCAATCGTATTGGGATCTTCATATTGTGGGTCATCAGATGTCAAATAAACAATATCCGCACCTTCATTGGCTGCCTTTCCAATTCCTGGACGTCGTGAAACGCCTTTGTTACCCGGTGCCCCGACAACCAACATTAATCGATCAACAGATTCGTTTTGTCGTACGAATTGTAATAGTGCTGTAATAGACGCATAATTATGCGCATAATCGACATAAATCGTACCATGTGCGTGACTTGTTAGCATTT
The DNA here is from genome assembly GCF_014397255.1 of Weissella diestrammenae. Classification (NCBI taxonomy): domain Bacteria; kingdom Bacillati; phylum Bacillota; class Bacilli; order Lactobacillales; family Lactobacillaceae; genus Weissella; species Weissella diestrammenae. Next base: position 1,521,422 of record NZ_CP060724.1, on the reverse strand, counting down.
GCATACGTCCAGGGACCCTAACCGTTGCTAATCCAGTTTGAATCGCCTCCACATCAGCGCCCACTAAACGCGTCGCAATGGCGACCGCAGTCGCATTACTTTCATTAAAATCACCTGGCATGTCTAGTTGATAGTCTGCGACAAGATTTAAGCGCTTAGCTTGTGGGTCCACTTCTCTCAAACGAAATGTTGAGCCTTGAAGATTAGACGTTAATGTCTCAAAAGCAATATCAGGTTTTAATTCTTGACGCTCATCATCTGATCCATACAACCATATACCATCACGTGGCAAATCAAGTGCCGCACGTTCAATTAACTCATGAAAATGTTGGGTTTCGACATTTAAAATAATTTGTTCAGAATGGTCAATTAGCATCATTTTGTGTTGGAGATAATCTTCGAAAGTTGGATGTTCATTTTCGCCAACGTGATCGGGCGAAATATTCAAAAAAATACCAACATTATATCTCAAACCATAAACGCGTTGCATTTTATATGCTTGAGATGAAACTTCCATCACCATATGTGTCATGCCATTATTAACTGCTTCTCGCATATAGCGATATAAGTCAAGTGATTCAGGTGTCGTTAAATGTGCTCGATAATGATACTCTGGTGCATTACCAGTAATAATGCTTAGCGTAGAGGATAGGGCAACTTTGTTGTCCGTCGAGGCTGATAAAATTTCATAAGCCATATAAGCCGCCGAAGTTTTACCTTTAGTACCCGTAATTCCAATCAATGCCAATTGATTCTGTGGATACTCATAAAAAGCCATACTTACAACACTCATTGCCATCGCAACGTCATCAACAACCCAAGTTGGCAACGCTTCGAATGATTGTTCAAATGTCGATGGTGCGACAATTGCTCGCACACCCTTTTCAATCGCACTTTGCAGATATTCGCTCTTAAAATTTCCTTTAATAAAGAGCAACGTACCAGTTGTGACATCATTACTATTATAGGCAAGATGTTCAATCTTAAATTCTGAGTTTGGCGCAGCTTTTAGTAGCGCTTCAGATTCTAATAAATGTGTTATTTGTTCAGATGATAATTCCATGTGCTTTTTACACCTCGTCTTCATTGAAAATTGCATGTAGTGTGAAAAACGATCCCGTCACAACAATTAATGATTTAGATGATTCTCGATTCCGACGAGCAAGTTGCACCGCAGCACTTGGATCATCGGCAATTTCAACGTCAACATTCGCATTCATGACGACGTATGCAGCCAATTCATCAGCAGTCATAGCCCCTTTTTGGTCTGGTGTGACAGCAATAATAGTCGCCGCAACAGCAGTTACTTCATCAATCATCTCATGCGCGTTCTTATCATCCATTAATCCAAGCACAAAAGTGGGTTTAAAGGGTAAGTGCCAAGCACGAATCGCGTTTGCTAAAGCACGCATTCCCTCTGGATTATGAGCACCATCATACAAAATGTTGCGGTCTGCATTATACTCCATGCGACCTGGAATTGACACGTGAGCTAAGGCCGTTGCTGTTCGATCTTTTGCCAGTCGAAAGCCCTTTGAGCGTAACAGGTCAATGACTTGAACGACTGTATTTAAATTATTCGCTTGATAATTTCCTGTGAGTGATAGATATAAATCTTGAAGATCATTAATATTTAAATGTAAACCTTGCGGTTCACTCGATAAAACCGTGATGGTTGGTGTTTGAAGTGGATTCCAAGTTGCTCCTGCACTAATTGTTTTGTTCTTTAATATCTTCAACACATCTAAATCTTGTCCAGGATAACTCACTACGAGAGCACCCGGCTTAATAATCTCAGCTTTATCTTTTGCAACTTGAACCAAAGTTTTCCCTGTAATCCCAATATTATCTAATGATATTTTTGTGAAAACAACCATGTATGGATTTAAAATGGCGTTTGTTGCGTCGATATGACCACCACGGCCAGCCTCTAAAACAACAAAATCACTTTCACGCTTGCCAAAATAAACTAGCGCTATCAAAACCCACCATTCAAACTTGCCCAAGGTTGAAAAGTTACCACCATGTTTTTTTACTTGTGTAATGATGTCTTTGACAATGCTCACAACGTCACTCATCGCTATAACTGCCCCATCCATGGTAATCACATCACGATCATCATTGACAGCAGGTGCCGAAAAATGGCCCACTCGATAGCCATTCTCATTCAATACATTTGCTAACATCGCGCCCGTCGAACCTTTACCATTCGTACCAGCAATATGAATAATCCGTAATTTAGTATCTGGATTTCCAAGCCACGATAAAATTTCACGAATCATCCCTACGCGCGCTAATGAAGGTGTCACAGGGGCATAGCGTTAATTTTTAAAATAATTTTTTGATACTCTTCTTGATCGGTCATCTTGCTCGTCCTTGATTTATAAGTGCATAACAAAAAAACTGCTATTTATGGTTAATTTTACCATAAATAGCAGTCCAACATTTTACAATATTCAATTATCTTTTGGAAATTTCCAACTAAATATCAGGTTTGATAACAGTCAAAAAAATCACACGTTTTCTAACCCTAACTGGCAATCAGATTAACGTAATTCGTCAATCATTGCGTCAATAATTGCATTTTCTGGATGTTCATTAGCTAACCACGGTGCTGTATTTTCAACTTGGTATGGTAATAACGGATCCGGTGTGTCGAGCAACGTCATAACTTGTTTCAAAGCCTCTTCAAAAATAGGCTGTCGATGTACGCCACGAATCAGTTGTTCTCCAAATTCTGTCAATTCAACATGCGCCTGATTCTCCAAGTAAACAATTGGTTTCCTTAAAATTTGTGCCTCATAAAGCACTGAGATGCCATCTGTCAAAATGACATCACCCGCTGCGACAGCAGAATAACTTTCCTGATGAATAAAGTAAGTCGTATTTGGCAATGCTTCCCACTTTTCCAAGAAAGCCTCGAATTCTTCGAAAGTTATATCTCCCGTTCCCGCTTCGATCACTGCCGGTAAACTTGGATGTGGATTTAACACAATCGAGATTTCTGGATGGGCCTTAGCCCATTCATAAATCATTTCATAATTCATATCAAATGTGCCAAAAGCAAACCACTCATTCCCAATCGAATGATGCGGCATCCAAATGACCTTCTTAGCTTGTGTTTCTACTGGCCAATGAGGCGCAATGTCTCTAATCTGAATTGCTTTGATTGACCCAATTGGCGCGAAAACATCTTCTGAAATAAATGTTTGTGCTAATAATTTTTTACTTTCATTTGTTAGCTCATTTGCCACAAAGTATCGCCATATTTTTTCATAATAATCTAGCATGAAAAATGGTAAATCGATATTTGGGGTTTTTACTAAATTTTCAGTAATCACATACGAAATATGTCCTACGCGTGTCCAATATAATTGACGAATTGAGAATTCACTCGGGAAATCTTGATCCCACTCTGATTGCCTAAAAATAAATTCAGGTGCCCAGTCTTTTAATCGGGCTGCAACATCGTATGAATTGGATCCCTCTGTTCTCACAAAAGGGATTTCTAAATGGGTCAACTTAGTTTCTAATAATTGACGTGTTTCAGCTTGTTCTTGTCCCCTAAAAATGCGATTCAACGTAACAACTTTCACCTCAAAGCGTTCATCATTTTGCAAAGCACGAATTAATGGAATTGACGCATCCAAGGTTTCAACCGCGTTTAAAATGAACCCAACGCGAATCAAGCGATGATGTGTGACACTCATACTGCGTCTAGAAGCATCAGTCACTGATTGTTTTAATTCAAAAAAACGTGATTTTACAAAGGCTGTTTGTTTAGCTGTTAACTCATCTGTTGCCGTTACCAAACTGACTGGCCGCAACTCGTGTTCAATGACATCATCTAAAATAAAATTCCCAATCATCGGTTCCTGTAAACTATTAGGTAATGTATAACTCGTAGTCACTTCTTGTTCATCGTTTAAGAATAATAACTCACGGTCATTCAACCGCCAATAATATTCATTGCGGCTATCTTCATTAACCCCAAAATGAATTCGTCCATCTTCATTCAAATGTAGCGAACGCGTGTACGGATTATGCCCACGTTGTCCAAAAGCAAAATAGTGTTCTGTCAAAAAGGCGAACCAATCCACGTGCCTATTAAAAAATCTCATTTCATTTCCTTTACCAATAACTTATTTATACGCAAGAAATTTAATCTCAATGTCAATGTTCATCGTTTAAGAATTAACTACTTGTATTTGGCAATCAATGCCTCATCTATCTCAATTCAACTTATTAGTTTCAAGTGTTCAATTTATGCATCACTTTGAACATTATCAACAGATTTAATAATATTAATGTACCATACTTTTAAGATGAATAGACATCAATAGATTGATATGACTTTATCTATAGGTGAACAAAATTTTAATTTCCAACATCAAAAAACGCACATTACAAAGACGTAATATGCGCTAAATGGACTATAGTTGTCGTAAAGCAGCGATTCGTTTATCCATTGGCGGATGAGTCGCAAATAATTCATTCATGCCATTTAATTTCAATGGATTACTAATGTATAAACCAGCACTGGAAGGTGCAACATTCTGTTCTGACATTGGTTCACTATTAGAAATTTTTTGAAGAGCTGATATAAGCCCTTCCGGATTTCTTGTTAATTCAACAGCACCAGCATCAGCCAAATATTCTCGATTTCTTGAGATGGCAAGCTGCACAATACTTGCCATAATTGGCGCTAGAACCAGCACTAGTAACGATAAGATGATACCAACAACATTATTACTTTCGCGATCATTATCACTACGACGTCCACCACCCCAAAACATAAAATTGGTACCAAAATTTGCCAGTAATGCAATGGCTGAGGTTAACGCTACAGCAATTGTCTGCAATCTAATGTCGTAGTTACGGACGTGTGTCATCTCATGTGCCATAACACCTTCAAGTTCACTTCGATTTAATCGATCTAAAATACCTGTTGTAGCAGCAACAGCTGCATGTTGTGGATCATTACCTGTCGCAAATGCATTCGGTGATGCATCATCAATAATGAAAACACGTGGCATCGGCACTTGAGCCACAAGCGCCATGTCTTCAACAATATGCCATAATTCTGGGTTTTCATCAGGCCCAGTTAGTTCATGTGCATGATTCATACTCATGACAACGTCAGTAGATTGACCATACATATAACCGGCATAAACAATACCAACAACTAATGCAATGACAAGCCCTGTTTCAACTGAACGCCACATAAAATAACCAAGCGCTGCGCCTACCACTGCCATAAACAAGAAAAAACCAACAAACAAGCCAATTGTTTTACGCTTATTTTTAGCAATCTGATCAAACAGCATGCCTTAACACTCCTTATAACCCGTTTTCATCAAAAGATACAACTGGTGTCTTTTTTTCTTCTTCTGGTGTTTCTAGGAACGTTGCAGGTTGAAAATGTCCTAGATTAGCCACAATAGAGGTTGGGAACATCTGTAGTTTTGCATTGTAAGTGGCCGTTGTTGTGTTAAACAATTGACGCGAATATGCAATCTTATTTTCGGTATTAGCTAACTCTTCCATTAACTTTGCGTATTGTTGGTTGGCTTTTAAATCAGGATATGACTCTGCAACTGCAAAAATTGATTTTAAGCTTGAAGATAATTGATCAGAAATCTGCATTGTTGCATTCTGGTCATCACTAGGGGCTGAAACTAATTGATTTCGTAAGCTAATCACTTTCTCTAGAGTACCTTGTTCAAATTTTGCATAACCCTTAACGGTTTCAATCAAATTCGGAATCAAATCATTCCGCCGCTTCAATTGCACATCAATTTGAGACCATGCTTCTTTTGTATTCATACGGCTTTTAATTAAACCATTGTAAATACTGATATAAGCTATCACTAGCACCACAACTACAGCAACTAAAATTAATAATGTCATTGTCTGTCTCCCTATCTAAAATGTCGTCCTTTACAAAGCAATCCGACTAATCAATATATTCTGAAATTGTCGCCTGAATTGCAGCTAATTTATCATTTGCGACTTGTTCTGTTTCACCCTTCGTACCAACGTAGAATTTAATCTTAGGCTCTGTTCCTGAAGGTCGTACGGCAACCCAAGACCCATCAGATAGCCAATACTTCAGCACCTCAGCCTTTGGTAATGTAATTTGTGTAACTTGACCTGTTGCAACATCTTTATCAGTCGCATTGGCAAAGTCTTCCACACGAACAACTTCGATCCCGCCAAATTGTGCCGGTGTTTGTGCACGGAACTTTGCAATCAAGGCTGCAATTTTGTCTTTTCCATCAACACCAGCAAAAGTTAATGACTTCGTATTTTCAACAAAATATCCATATTGTTGGAATAGCTCTTGGACACCATCGTAAACAGTCTTTCCTAATGACTTATAGTATGCTGCCACTTCCGCCATAAGGACGGTTGCTTGAATTGAGTCCTTATCGCGAACAAATGGTTTTACTAAGTAACCGTATGACTCTTCAAAACCAAACAAGAATGTGTGTGCGGCAGTTTGTTCATAATTTTGAATTTGTTCAGCAATATACTTAAAGCCCGTCAAAACATTGATTGTCTCAACGCCAAAGCTTTCAGCAATATTTGCCGCAAATTCTGAAGAAACGATTGATTTAACTAATACACCATTTTCTGGCAAAGTACCCGTCGCCCGCTTGGCAGTCAACAAATAGTGCATCAGAACCGCACCAATTTGATTACCAGTCAATAACACATAATCGCCAGACGGCTGTCGCACTGCGGTTCCCATACGATCAGCATCTGGATCAACCGCAATCACGACATCTGCTTTTTCTTTCTTAGCTAATTCAATACCCATTGCCAGTGCTTCTGGGGCTTCAGGATTTGGTAATTCAACCGTTGGAAAATCGCCATTTGGCGCCATTTGCTCTGGTACCATCATAACATTTTCAAACCCAGCGTTACGCAAGGCTTGCCCAGCAATTAACGCACCCGTACCGTGCAAAGGAGAATAAATCAATTTCATATCCTTTCCAACGGTATTGATTAATTTCTGGTCAACAGAAACAGTTTTTAATTCTGCCAAATATGCATCATCAACTACCTGACCGATTACTTGATATAACCCTGCTGATTTTAGTTGTTCCAACTCACCAACTGGCACGTCAAACATATTGGCTTGACGAATTGATTCAGTAATAATATCTGATTCCTTCGGTGGCATTTGTCCACCATCTTCCCCATAAATCTTATACCCATTATAGGCTTTGGGATTATGTGATGCAGTAATCATGATACCAGCATAAGCGTGCAAATACCGAACAGCAAATGATAACTCTGGTGTCGGCCGTAATGCTTCAAAAACATACGCTTTAATACCATGCGCACCCAACACTCGTCCAGCTTCAGAAGCAAATTCTGCAGAAAAGTGCCGTGAATCATATGAAATCGCTACGCCACGAGCCTTAATTGATTCATCATTTAAAGAATCAATTAAACGTGCTAAGCCTTCTGTTGCTTGGCGAACCGTATAAATGTTCATGCGATTAATACCTGCACCCAACAAGCCACGCATGCCGGCAGTACCAAAACTTAATGGTGCATAAAAAGCATCTTCCTTGGCTGCATCATCATTTGCCATTTGTTCTAAATTTGTTTGTAAGTTTTTAGGTAAGTCAGTCTTATTTGCCCAAACTTGATAATTATCTTCCCAAGACATTTTATTATCTCCTATCACTTTTCATCGTAATTAATTTAATCTCTTTCAATAGTATACCATAGCATTTTTTTGCTTGTTTTCAATCAAAAAAAAGCACCTAGAAATTTAACTTTCTAGGTGCTTTTTTAGCCAACAATAACACAACTTTTGTCAATAAATACAATCGTATTATTTAATTTAAATTCAATCCAAACAATATCAGGTGCATTCGAAGTCACCAACTCTGCAATCACTTGTATCTTTTGACCAGAATACTGATTTGCCCAGCCATAAAAAGTTGAACCAGGTACCAAATAAGGTTGGTTAGCATTAATTCCCTGTCCGCTTGATTGATCTACAATTATTGTTGCATTGTAGTTAACAACCTTGCGATTAATAACCGTTACTTCTTGATTTTGTTGTTGAAGCAACAGCGTTTTATCCATAAACACAGTTGTACCATTCAAATTAAATTGTACCCAAGTAACATTATCTGTTGTCGTAATTTCTTTTGTAACTGTAATTAGCTTCCCATCATAATCACGTGCCCAACCAAAGTGTTGTGAACCTGCAACATTATATGGTTGTACGGTGTCAATACCTTGATTACTATTTTTAGCTTGAATCGTAGCCGTATAATTGACATCAACTGACTGTGTAATCGTTGCATAGCGTTTCAAATTGGCTATGTCTGTATACACTGTCTGCCCATTCAACTTGAATTCAACCCACGTGACGTCATTATATGCCGTTCTAATTTCAGCGGTCACTGTAATCTCTTGATTTTTATACTGTCCAACGTACCCAAAACGTTGTGACCCATCAATTCGCCAAGGCTTAACTGTATCAATTCCAGCAGTAGCATTATCACCAATTATTTTGGTTGTATAATTCACTGGTTTATATGACACGATATAATCGTTTTGACTAATACTTGCCTTATCCATATAGACACGGTGACTATTCAATTCAAATTCAACCCACGTCACATTTTGATGTGACGTTTTTATCTCATTGACAACCTTGATTTCTTGACCCGCATAGTCACGCGCATAGCCAAAGTGTTGTGAGCCTGCAACTTGATAAGGTTGGAATTCATCGATACCAGAGCCGCTATTAATGCCGTCAATATGAGCCGTATAATTCACTGGTTTGGTTTCTAAAATGAAAGCCCCTGGTTTAACCAAATCTTTTTGCATATATACGGTTATGCCATTCAAATTAAATTGTACCCAAGTAACATTATCTGTTGTCGTAATTTCTTTTGTAACTGTAATTAGTTTCCCATCATAATCACGTGCCCAACCAAAGTGTTGTGAACCTGCAACATTATATGGTTGTACGGTGTCAATACCTTGATTACTATTTTTAGCTTGAATCGTAGCCGTATAATTGACATCAACTGACTGTGTAATCGTTGCATAGCGTTTCAAATTGGCTATGTCTGTATACACTGTCTGCCCATTCAACTTGAATTCAACCCACGTGACGTCATTATATGCCGTTCTAATTTCAGCGGTCACTGTAATCTCTTGATTTTTATACTGTCCAACGTACCCAAAACGTTGTGACCCATCAATTCGCCAAGGCTTAACTGTATCAATTCCAGCAGTAGCATTATCACCAATTATTTTGGTTGTATAATTCACTGGTTTATATGACACGATATAATCGTTTTGACTAATACTTGCCTTATCCATATAGACACGGTGACCATTCAATTCAAATTCAACCCACGTCACATTTTGATGTGACGTTTTTATCTCATTGACAACCTTGATTTCTTGACCCGCATAGTCACGCGCATAGCCAAAGTGTTGTGAGCCTGCAACTTGATAAGGTTGGAATTCATCGATACCAGAGCCGCTATTAATGCCGTCAATATGAGCCGTATAATTCACTGGTTTGGTTTCTAAAACGAACATACCTTGCATAGCATAATCTTTTTGCATGTACAATATTTGCCCATCTAACGAGAATTCTACCCAAACGACGTTAGTGTTGGATGTTGTTAATTCACGTTTAATATGAATAATTTGACCTTTATAATCACGTACCCAACCAAAATGTTCCGAACCTGGAATGAGATAGGGCTGATTTTTATCAATTCCTGCACCACTATTATTATCGATAATTTTTGCATCGTAATTCACATCACGTGCATACGTAATATAATTACCATCAACTAATTTATCAAAACCATTCTGTGAAATTAAGTCAATTAGTTTACTACCATAATTCGGATCAGTCGCATACTTACCTACTAATGCTCTTGCAGCATCTTGATAAGTTTTTGCATTTTCTTTCCACGATTGTGAGTAATAAGCGTGATTCCAACTTAATCCATTTCTAATTAAACTACCATTGTCATCCATTGATTGCTCAGGTGAAGGGTATTTTCGAAACTGTGCATTGACGTAATAAATATTTCCGTTTGCATCATACTCGGCAGTCCGCATAGTCACATACTGCCCATTATAAGTTCCTTTGATACCAAAAAAGTTATTTGCCTGTGTTGATAAAGCCGATTGTCCCCAACCAGATTCAAGCGCAGCTTGTGCCATCATGACTGATCCCCAAGTATTATACCTTGTCGCTGATGATCGAACACCTGGTGCTACCCAATTCTTAAAATTGCTAATCGTATCGGCTTGAACGGTTGGCTTAAATAACCCAAGTATCACAGGTAAGAGAAATAATATCAACAAGTATTTCAGTGGTGATATATTATGTTTACTTTTCATTACAACTCCTTTCTTTCATTTCCTACAGCTAGCTTATCATTATCACATTAAAAATTAACTATACATTAAATGCAGAATCGAATTGAACTAAACTAATCCGTTCATTACTCTTTCTTATTGAATGTCACATAGTTTTAAACTATCAAAACTCTTTTATCCATAAATACAGTTGTACCATTCAAATTAAATTGTACCCAAGTAACATTATCTGTTGTCGTAATTTCTTTTGTAACTGTAATTAGTTTCCCATCATAATCACGTGCCCAACCAAAGTGTTGTGAACCTGCAACATTATATGGTTGTACGGTGTCAATACCTTGATTACTATTTTTAGCTTGAATCGTAGCCGTATAATTGACATCAACTGACTGTGTAATCGTTGCATAGCGTTTCAAATTGGCTATGTCTGTATACACTGTCTGCCCATTCAACTTGAATTCAACCCACGTGACGTCATTATATGCCGTTCTAATTTCAGCGGTCACTGTAATCTCTTGATTTTTATACTGTCCAACGTACCCAAAACGTTGTGACCCATCAATTCGCCAAGGCTTAACTGTATCAATTCCAGCAGTAGCATTATCACCAATTATTTTGGTTGTATAATTCACTGGTTTATATGACACGATATAATCGTTTTGACTAATACTTGCCTTATCCATATAGACACGGTGACCATTCAATTCAAATTCAACCCACGTCACATTTTGATGTGACGTTTTTATCTCATTGACAACCTTGATTTCTTGACCCGCATAGTCACGCGCATAGCCAAAGTGTTGTGAGCCTGCAACTTGATAAGGTTGGAATTCATCGATACCAGAGCCGCTATTAATGCCGTCAATATGAGCCGTATAATTCACTGGTTTGGTTTCTAAAATGAAAGCCCCTGGTTTAACCAAATCTTTTTGCATATATACGGTTATGCCATTCAACTTAAACGACACCCACACAACTTCAGTATTTGACGTTGTCATTTCCTGCGTAATATGAACTAATTGATGATTATAATCTTTAGCCCAACCAAAATGTTCCGAACCTGGAATGAGATAGGGCTGATTTTTATCAATCCCAGCGCCACTTGAATTCTCAACAGAAATTGTCGCCACATAATCAACCGGTCTAGCATAAGTCACATGCGGGGTAATTTTATTATATACGTTCTCCAATAAGGACTCATAATCATTCATTGTATACGTTGTACCATAGAACCTAGCTGCCATGTCCGCCCAATATCCATCTGGATCTGTATGATTTGTACCGCCAAGCTGTTGTGAAACCATCGCATGGCTCCACACTGTATTTCCGAGACTAGGTCTCAAATTATAAGTCGCTAAGTATCGGGACTGAAGAACAGCCAAATTGAATAATTCTTGAGCAAAAGCCTCTTTTCCTTCAACCTGAACTTGCTCAGTTTGAATAAAACGTCTATTTCCTTCTGCACCTGCTCCCCATGACTTAAATGATGGATTCGCAATTTCAATCGCACTTGAATCATCTACAAATGAATGAACAAATGCCGATTCAGCATGACCTAACATATAATTAATTTCATTCCAAATTGCGTTAGGGTTATTTTTATCACTGCTATTTGCTGTTTCATGAACCAAAACACCTTCTGGACTGCCATGTCGATAATTCATATCAACACCTTCCCAATTCGGATTGTTCAACCATTGTTGAATATAATTGGAACTATTTTTCGCCTGAAAATTCTTCGAATAGATATAATCATTAACACTGTTCGCGCTAACGTTTTCTTGTTGTGTCGTTTCAAAGCCGACGATACAACCTGTAAAAAGTATGACATACTGCCATAGTTTCATAATACTAATCTCCTACTTACACTTAACAATAACTAGACTCCTCAATCAAAATAATGAGGATATATTGACTTAATGGCCGACTTATAATCCAAACTGGATTGATTAGCCTTATCAATTACTTTAGCTATATCAAGGTCTGAAAAATCACCATCGTTAATTCCTTGTGCACGAATTTGATTTCTAGCTTCCTGAACATTTTCTTTTGTGATGCTAATACCTGATGTTGATTTCATTAAAGTTTCTAGTTCTGATGAGGCTTCACTAGCTTCACCACCAGAAAGAAACGACGATGATGATTTATCTGGCAAATTCTTGTCGGTATCTTTGCTAGTGACATTCGACTTAGCCTTTTTACTTGAATTTAATTCAACCTGGTGTGAACTGCTAGCTTGGTCTTGCCTATTATCACGAATTGTGCCAATCTTATACGCCCCACCGACTGCGACAATAATCAAAATTAGTTTGCACAAAATTTTTTTTGATGCTTTCATTTTTACTCCATATTCATAAATAATAATAACTATAAATTCGTTAAAAATATAACACATTTTAATTTAGTTTTGCAACAAAAAAAGCCCTAAAATACCCATCTAAAAGCATTTAGAACCATGTTTTTTCCTTTTTGATTATACTGGATGAATTATTCGTGTAACAGCACACATCCATGTAAGCATACAGCTAAAACTCGGAATGCTCATTTTACTGTCACAGGCATCAAACTCATAACACTTGATTGCCAGCCGATTGATATAAATCATACCACTCTTGTCGCGATAATTTAATTTCACTGCCTTCAGACATCTCTTGAATGTGCGTATTACTCATTGATCCAGAAATAACTTGCATTTGACTCGGATGACGTAAAGTCCAAGCGATAGCCACGGCGCTTTTATTCGTGTTGTGCCTGTCCGCAATCTCTTCAAGTTTTTTGTTTAAAGTTACATATTCAGGATTATCGATGAACACGCCACCAAAATAGCCAATCTGTAATGGAGACCACGTTTGAATTGTCATTTTGTGAATCCGACTATAGTTTAAGATGCCACCATCATGACTTGCCGCCATGTCTCCTGTCATATTAACTCGCATACCTTCATCGACAATGCCTGAATGCATCAAACCAAATTGCAGTTGATTTGTTACCAATGGTTGACTAATAGCTGTTTTAAGTAAATCAATTTGTCCAGAATTTTGATTTGATACCCCAAAATAACGAACTTTACCTTGCTCAACTAGGATATTAAATGCTTCAGCCACCTCAAATGGTTCAACTAATGCATCGGGTCTATGGAGCAAAAATACATCCAAGTATTCTACTTGTAACCGTCTTAATTCTTCTTCCACTGAATTAATTATCTGACGTGTTGAAAAGTCCACTCGATTACCACTTGGTGTTCTTACGATACCACCTTTTGATTGGATAATTACTTGATTCCTACTAATTCCACTTGCTTTTAACGCCTGGCCCAAATTTATGGAAGACTGTCCTTTACCATATACATCAGCAGAATCAAAAAAATTAATACCTTGATCTAACGCAAAATTGACAGTTTCCAAGTTTTCACTAGCGTTACGATTTCCCATGCGCATCGCACCTAACCCAACTTTGGAAACATTCAATTCAGAACAACCCAATGTCATATACTCCATAACTTCATCCCTTCTTAAATCATTAACATTGAAAGTAAATTACGTAATTGTATATTTAATACATTATTACTTTGGATTAAATAGTTCAAGGCACTGTAACTAACCCAAATATAGTTTTCTGGTAATGATTGCAAATCATCATTTCCAATTTCCATAATTACATTTAAGTTTTGTTCGTGGTAAAAACGGCCGCCCTCTTCAGAAAGCATAACGTGTCGCAAGATGCGATCGTTATGTTCTAGGTTATCCAAATATAATTTTTCAACATTGTTGTGCGCTTCACCACGTTCAAGTGATTCCCATTGAATTGTCGGTCCTAATTCAATAGCATCCATTGTCCCAATTTCAGGCGTTAACTTAATCAAAATTTCTTTTGTACCGTGATGATTTCGCAAAATAAGTCCTAATTCTGCAATACCTTCAGCAACAATCAAAGGTTGCGTCCAACTTGTAATTTCACGACCTTCAATTGCAACCTCAAAATAACCCACGGAGAAATTATCACTAGTATAACTTTTTATCCCGTTCTGATTAAGTCGCCAAGACTTCATCTCTGATATAGGCACTATTCGGGTCCAGCAGTTTGTAAACATTTTATAATCATTTATTTTTTTTGTAATCTGAGGTAAATAATCACTAGGTTCACTAATAAATATAGAGTTGAACATACTTATATCTGTAAATGTTTCCGATAAAAGTTCCAAATCTTTATCAGAATAATGACGCGTTTGAAAAGGAATGCCAGAAATAACCGTACGTGTATCCATATTGATAAGATTAGGCTCGTCTAACATTTTTTTAATTTGTCCTAATGTCATCCATTTAAAATTTGGTAACAATTCAATCTCATCTTCAACAAAAACAATCATATTTCGGTTACGTTTCTTATAAAAACGTCCACTTTGTTCTGACTGAATTTGATCATAAAGAACTTGATAATTCTCAGAATTTAAAAAATAATCCAGATATGCCGGCTTTTTCCCACCATGTTTTGCAGTGAAATTGCTTTTTGTTGCTTGAATAGTTGGCGACAATTGCACAGCATTAATATTACCAGGCTCAATTTTAGCTTGCATCAAAAAATTAAGAACCCCATCAACTTTTTTAATAATCATTCCCAAAAAGCCAATTTCAGTTTGTAAGATGATTGGTTGCTCTTTTACTAATTCTTGATCTTCAAATAGTTGAATACCAGAAATTTGAAAAAAACCATGATTAACATTCGTAATATAGCCGTTCTTTTGATCATGATACCAACTATTCGATTGATCCAAAGTAATTGGATTTACCTCAACAGTTGTTTTTTTATTCCGGTCTGTAATCCAATTAAGAATATCTTGATACGAATTAACATTGCCTTCTTCACATTGCCAAGACCTTAGAATGTCTTGTGTTAATTTTTCTGTCATCAAAGTCTCCATATCTTCAAAATAAGGATGGAGCTTAATGTTCCATCCTTTTACCTTTAAATTTCACCATAAATTGCCGTAATACCGGCATCTACATAGTTTGGATTGTGACGGTCTTTATCCGAAAGAATCATTTTCTCTGGTGCAATTGGCCATTCGATGTTAAACATTGGGTCATCAAATGCAATTGGTGTTTCAGATTCAGGCGCATAGTAATTATCAACCTTATAAGTAAAGTTAACATTATCAGACAATGCCAACCAACCATGAGCAAATCCCCGAGGTACATATAATTGACGGCCATTACTCTCAGAAAGAATAAAACTTTGCCAATGTCCAAATGTTGGTGACCCTTTTCGAACATCTACTAATACATCGTAAACAACGCCGGTAATAACACGGACCAGCTTAGCCTGAGAATGTATACCATCCTGAATATGCAATCCACGTAGAGTACCAGCATTGGCAGTGTACGAATGAAATTCCAATACAACATTGATATCAATTCCTGCAGATAATAAATCTTTAACCGAATAATCTTCAGTTAGAAAACCACGACTATCACCAAAATATGGCTGTTCCAGTATTTTAACATCCTGAAGTTTTGTATCTATTACATTATATTTTGTCATATTCAATTTTCCTCATTCATAATCATGTTAAGTTTTTGATTATTTCCCCAAATTGCCTTTGGATCAAAAGGACGATCTGGAAACTTACCATAAGCCAATTTAATTGTCAGATTATTTTCTTTAATAAAACGTTCGACTCGACTTGACAAAGAAACTGGTTCTCCTGAGGAAATATTAATAATGCCATCAATATCATTTTGACTAACCACATGTGCAACATAATTAGCAAAATCAGCATAGTCTAAGAAATCATACTGTGTTTTGCCTGATGTAAATGGAAATTCAGAATCACCATTTTCATCAGCCTGATATAATTTGGAAAAGATCGAATTACCATACGCTGTGTTTTCAACAATATAATACGCCCGTAACCACTGCATTTGAACGCCAGCTTGGTTCGTCACAATTTTTGTATAGTCACGTAATGCATTTTTTGCAATTCCATAAAAATTCATTGGATTGGTTGGTGTTGTTTCATCAACGCTTCCTTCATGAAACCCAATTTCATGCATTGTACCCATAATGGCAACCTTTTTAATACCACCTTCAACAAGTAACTTGATGAAGTTAGCATGCAAGGCCAAGTCCTCTAAATGTGTTTCCGCATTTAGCACAAATCCATTACGATACGCCAGATGTAATACAGCATCTGGTTGCCCAAAGAAATTGTATGGATCGTCGACAGAAAACAAATCTGCATCGACTCTCTGTGCTAAATCTGTCACTAATTGTGTTGAGCGATCAGTTGCAACAACCTCATTGCCTAAATTTAATAGTTGAGAAACAATGCCGCGACCCAAGAAGCCATTCGCACCGGTAACTAAAATTTTCATTCTAAGACCTCTTTTTTGAACAGAAGCTATGCCGGATTCCAACCATTATTGATTGTTCTTAGCATACTTTGCTTCAACTTCATCCTTTTCTGCTTTCCACCAAGACTCATTTTCAGTATACCATTCAATTGTATCCTTCAAGCCCTTTGAAAAATCAGTATATTTTGGTTCCCATCCCAATTCTTCACGGGTCTTTGTTGCATCAATCGCGTAACGCAGATCATGACCAGCACGATCCTGCACAAAATCAAAATCGTCCTCTGAATGCCCCATATCAGCTAATATCATGTGCAGCACTGTCAGATTATCCTGTTCCCCATTGGCACCCAATAAATATGTGTCCCCAATTTTTCCATTCTCTAAAATAGCCCAAACACCTGTCGCATGGTCATATGTGTGAATCCAATCACGTACATTTTTCCCCGCGCCATATAACTTTGGTTTGATGCCACTTAATATATTTGTAATCTGCCGTGGAATAAACTTTTCGATATGTTGATATGGACCGTAATTATTAGAAGTATTAGAAATAGTAGCTTGTAATCCAAAAGAACGGACCCATGCTCTCACTAATAAATCTGATCCTGCTTTAGTAGACGAGTATGGGCTTGATGGATTATATCGCGTTACCGGTGTGAATTTCTCACCCTCACCTTCACCATGTCCGGGTAAATTTTCTCTTAATGGCAAGTCGCCATATACTTCATCTGTCGACACATGGTGGAAACGAACATTATACTTTCTTGCTGCTTCAAGTAAGGTAAATGTGCCAATCAAATTTGTTTGAATAAATGGTGCTGGGTTCTTTAATGAGTTATCATTGTGACTTTCAGCTGCATAGTGAATAATTGCGTCTGAATTTTTAACAAGTTCATCAACTAAAACAGCATCAGCAATATCTCCGACAACTAGTTTGACACGATCAGCTGGTAAGCCAACTAAATTAGCTTCATTTCCGGCATAAGTTAACTTATCTAATACAGTGACAAAAACATCTTCATGTTCTGCTACAACGTATCGAACAAAATTAGCGCCAATAAATCCGGCACCACCAGTAACTAAGATGTTTTTATATTTTGAATTCATAACATGATCCTCTTCAATGCAAATTTTATTCAATTACTTCTGAAACAATATATCTAGGCCGATGTTTCACTTCCATGAAAATCTTTCCAATGTACTCACCAATAATACCAATAGCAACCAATTGCAGTCCGCCTAATGCCCATACTGATAACATAATTGTTGGCCATCCCAAAGATGTATGTCCTAATAATGCCCCAATAAAGACATAAAGTGTTGCTAAACAACTAATAATAAACATAACAATGCCGGTATTACGAACAAAAGTAATCGGTGCGACAGAGAACGATGTAATACCACTCACCGCAAATTGCAACATTTTACTTAGTGGATACTTGGTCTCACCGGCTTCACGCTCAGCTCGTGAATAAAATACTTGTCCTTCATTCATTCCTATTAACGGAAATATACCGCGTAAAAACATTTCCCGTTCCGTATATTCACTAAAAATTGCTAACACTTTTTGATCAATCAATCTAAAATCGGCGTGATTAGGAATTGTTTGTACACCAAACCAATTCATAATCTTATAGAATGATTCAGCTGTCCATCGTTTAAATGCCGTATCAGTTGTTCGATCCCCTCGAACACCATAAACAATGTTTTTACCATCTTGTGCTTGTTTTACCATTTCAACGATAGCATGTGGATCATCTTGTAAATCAGCATCAATCGTAATTGCGTAATCAATATCTGTTCCTGTAACATATTCCATTCCAGCAATTAAAGCATTTTGATGACCAAAGTTGCGACTAAATCGGATGCCCTGTACACGATTAAACTTCTCATGCAATTGTTGAATGAGAGCCCATGTTTGATCCTGACTACCATCATTGACATACAGTATATGACTATCAACGGAAATCAATCCATCTTTTACCATTTCTTCAATTAAATCATTTAATATCATTGTCGTCTTTTCAATTACTGGTTCTTCATTGTAGGCCGGTAAAATAATTGAAATCTTTTGCCAGTTCATAATCACTTCCTCATTTCTCAACTAAGTATCTTTTATTTAATTTCCAGGAGAAACTTTTAACTAATGCTAATAAAATTATCATTCCAAATGATACAGCAATTAGGATACATGCAATACTAAATCCAGGTGCATGATATTTCACCTCAATTGTTTGCTCTTTATTAGATGCATTAACATTTATAGTTAACAGATATTTCCGCAATGCACTTCCTACATTTGCATGGCCTTTGCTAATTTCATACCCAGGCCAATTCATTCTTGATAACACAACTTGCGTCGCCTTATTACTAGCAGGCACACGTAAAGTAAAGTTTCCATTATTTTGTTCTTTATAGGTGACATGATTTTGACTCGTCCAAACAACTGAGCCCGCCTTTTCTACTGAATGATTTCTCGTAATAACAACTAATTCATCATCAACATGATTAATATGCCAGCCCTCAGGAATTATTTTTTTATTAACAATATCTGAATAAATATGATCAGTTGTTGATTTCGATATACCAACCGTTCTAATTGACAGCAAATCAACTATTTTCTCATGTGTTTTCTTATCATATGAAAACAACTTTTTATAAGTGCTATTCGGAACAAAAGTCGGGTCACCACTACGAACATCCTCAGCAAATGATTGAAAACCTACTGGGGAATAAACATTAATAGATGGTTTTTGAGCAATGTACCAATTGTTTCCGACAATTGTTTTTTGCGAATTACCAAGAACTAGTGAGTTTCCTACGAAATACTTAGCTTGCTCATCAACCTTTTCCTTAGTTGTTGGCATATTAAACTTAGGATAATGGTAGGTTACGACAGAATTTTCTGAATTAACATCAGCGGCTCGTCCCACTACTCGTTGCTGAATTAAAGTCACAGAAGCTGTGAGCAAAATAGCTATAGTTATGAAAGCGCTAGTTGCATATCGAGAGATTTTTTGTGCATGCCCATCGATAATCCACGTCATCAATAACACACCAATAAAGATACCAATATTTGTGAATAAAATGGTTTTTACTCTTTCCGGTGTGCTTGCATATTGAAGGTATCCCCCTAATAAAGAAAATATAGAGAATGCAACAACTCGCCTACGTGAAAAGACAATCCCCATTTGAGATATAACGACAGCCACAATAATAATTGTAAACTGTCCAAAATATGCAAAATGTCTAATTGGAAAGCGTAGTGGTCCAATGGCACTTGGTCCAAACAAAAATATAAAACTAATTATCGTTGGAAAGCCTAATTGTAATAAATCTGCCTTATGTGTCTTAATAAATTGAGATAATCGACTTAAATTAACAAAAGACACAAAAAGAAGAATCCAACTTATATAAGTCAAAGGCATATAAGTAACATTCCCAGTAGCCCACCATGTGCTTAATTCTGGATAATGAACAGGCGAATAAGCGGTCACCAATTCTCCTAAATTAGGTGACAAAAAGTTATCATTAACAATATCCGTAGCACTACGCATAGTAACATGCGAAACCAAAATGCCTGGTAAATAAACTGCAACTGCAATCAATCCAAGTGGGATACCGATTAATATATTTCTTCTTAACGTCTGCCAATCTTTTAAAACTAATGATTGGATAATGATACCAAACATTACAGCAACCATCATTAATGTGCCAAATACATAGCCTATCGTGATAATCGAGTATCCCACGATGAACGTCATTACAATATATTTTCGTCGAATTAAGAACTGTCGTAATGCAAGCCAGAACCAAGGTAACATAGCAGACACAAGTAAATCGGTTACCCACGATCCTCCACCCGCAAAAAGTGTAAACCCAACAAAAGGCGCCGTGATACCAGCCAAAAAAGCCCATTCACGTTTTGCACCAAATGACGTAGCAAGTTGTCGAACCCCCATTGCAAAAACAATTAACGTTATGACCTTTAGAAAACTAATCGTAAATGCAAAATTATTTGAATGATAAACCGCCAACCCGATAAGCCATTGCAATGGGCTAAACGTCCCCCATTGACCTTCAGCTAAATAGTTACCAGATCCTTGTGCAGCTATATTTAAAACTGGCAAATGACCATTGGAAATTTCTCTACCAACCTCGTACCATTGTCCCGCTGCTGCGCGTTGACTGTCGTCTAAGAAATAAAAATCTTTAAAAAAAATCAAAGGAATCAATGCTATTAAAAAGACCGAGACGATAAAAATCAAATTATAAATCCAACCTGATTGCCGTTCTTTTCTCATATTCATTACTCAATTCTCCTCAATTTAAACACCATGCCTCGTGCAAATTGCATTAAATCAGCCATAATGTTCCCACGAATCACAACACTTTTAGTAACTATTTCAGGCCATCTTCTTGCCATATCAGCATTCATATCCTTCACATTTTTAGCTTGAACATCTTGCAAGGCAGCTGTCCATTGACCCGAGCTTATTCTAAACTTGACACCAACCTGACGATCTGGAACAAAATCACCGAATGCTAAAACATGTAAATATGTTTCTAGGTCCATTGTATATGGCCTAGTGAAATCCCATCCCCCTGCTTGATCAAAAGCTGATTTCAACATAGTTACGCCACCAGGCTCACCCAGAACATTAATGCCCGAAGCGATAACTTTCCGCATCACAACCGCACCAGGCATAGGATGAGATAGTCCCATTAAGCCCCATGATTTTTTAATCACTTGATTGTTTTCATCAATAATTTCTCGTAGCGAGGCTGTAACTACTGAACCAGAGTGCGATTCCAGTAAGTCAAATTGTCGTTTTAATATTCCAGGTAACAAAACATCATCAGAAGGTAATAATTTAATATATTTACCCATTGCTTGATTGGAAACAAAAGTAAAGTTTTCTTTAGCCGCCCCTTCAGGTGCATCAAGTACTTTTAAAACATCGTACTTTTGTTGCAAGTTATTTAAAATTTCACGTGATCCGTCTTCTGGACCTTGTAACGAGACAATCACCTCAAAATCAACACCCTTTTGAGTCAAAACCGATTGCACTGTCTCTTCTATAAAATTACTAGATTTGTACGCTGGAATGACAACCGATACATCAACCATTCTGGTTCCTCCTAAACGAAAACATTTTGTGTCCGACATAACTTATAACCGTTGTCACAAGTAAAATAATAAATTGTGCAATTAACGGTTCCATGTGTAGTAAATTTACAAATAAAGGCAAAGCAACTAAGTTAATACCATAACCAACTGCATTTACCATAGTAAATCGGAAAAGATCACGCCAAAAATGTCCCTTAACTTTAAATGTCAAAGTACGATGCATCCAATATGCAACAAAAAGTGAAATAACTTGCGCGATAACTAGTGCATACATATATCCACCAGATAGATTTTTTAGCAGTCTTTCAAATAACGCAAAAAGGACGAATCCAAAAACTGTATTGAATCCGCCAACTGCTAAAAAGCGCACCCGCTCATCCCGCAAAAATTTTTTCATTAATTCTTCTAATTTCAACTTAGTTCTCCAAGCTACCTATTTACCCATCATTTCTTCATTAACGACCCGCAATAGATATTGTCCATAATCATTTTTCTTTAAAGGTTGTGCTAATTCAAGTAGCTGATCCGCAGAAATATAATTCATGCGATAGGCAATTTCTTCTAGGGAAGCAACCTTTAGATTTTGTTGTTTTTGAATAGTTGCAATGAAATTTGATGCTTCAAGTAGCGAATCATGTGTGCCAGTATCCAGCCATGCATAACCTCGGCCCATTAATTTAACATCGAGTTTCCCTCGATCCAAATACTCTTGATTTATTGTTGAAATTTCAAGTTCTCCCCTATCAGAAGGCTTCACTTTTTTTGCAATCTCAACAACATCATTATCATAAAAATACAAACCAGTTACTGCAAAGTTGCTTTTTGGTTTCTTTGGCTTCTCTTCAATTGAGACAGCTTTTTGTTCCGCATTAAACTCGATTACTCCGAAACGTTCAGGATCATGTACTTGATAACCGAAAACAGTCGCACCGTCGGATTTTGAAGATGCATCCATCAACATTTGAGACAGCCCAGCACCATAAAAAATATTATCTCCAAGAACTAACGCCACAGAATCCTGACCGATAAATGTTTCACCAAGAATGAATGCCTCGGCCAATCCATTAGGTTGTTCTTGAATCATATATTCAATGTTTAACCCCAAATTATGACCATCTCCAAATAAATCCTCGAATTGCGAAATAAATTCAGGCGTAGAAATCAATAAAATATCACGTATTCCTGCCAACATCAAAACCGACATAGGATAATAAATCATTGGCTTATCATAAATTGGTACCAATTGTTTACTCGTCGCTTTAGTAATTGGATATAGTCGCGTTCCAGATCCGCCTGCTAAAATAATACCTTTCATTTCAAGTACACCCCTGTCTAATTATTAATAACATTTTTTAATTCACTGATCTTACTACTCAACTGAAATAAACAATGGATACAATGGCTGTCCGCCATCATGAATCTCAACTTCAAGTTCATCATCAATTTCATTGATTGCTTCTGCTAACTTTTCAGCTTGCGCCTGACTTGACTCTGCACCATAAATAATGGTGATAATCTCTGATTCATCGTCTAGCATTTTATGCATTAACGAAACAGCAGCTTGATCAATATTAGCCTGAGGTTCAGCAACCACAATGTTGCTATCAAAAATACCAATCGCATCACCAGAATGAATCTCAAGTCCATTTAACGTGGTGTCACGTACTGAAACCGTCACTGAGCCCGACTTAACCTCTGTCATTGCTTCGGTCATGGTCTCAGTATTCTCGGCCAGATCAGCATCTGGATTAAAGCCAACTAACAAGGCCGTTAAGCCTTGTTGAATTGTACGGCTTTTAATTATCTCAACTGGTACGTCTGCAATCTGCTTTGCCTGATCCGCCGCCATGAAAATATTAGAATCATTAGGCAAAATGATAACATTGCTAGCACCACTTTTTTCGATAGCCGCAACAATATCTGCAGTGGATGGGGCTTGGCTACCGTCAATCACAAGATTAGCACCTGATGATTTAAATAATTCAGAAACACCATTACCTGAAGCAACGGCAATAACAGCCATTTCAATTGGTTCAGCATTAATCTGCTTACTTTCTTCACGACGGGCCTGGTTAGCTGCTTCTGCTGCCTCTGCTTGTTGATTACGCATATTGTCAACTTTGGTTTTCCGCAATGAACCATACTTCAAGCCCCATTCAAAGACTTGTCCAGGGTGTTCAGTATGCACATGGACTTTTACAACCTCATCATCGTTAATGACTAACAATGAATCACCTAATTCGGCCAAATAGTTATAGAAAGTTTCATAATCAAATTCATTTTCAAAAGTCGTACCAATGCCAAGGTCCACCATCATTTCAGTACAATAACCATATTCGATGCTAGCGGGATTAAGTTCTCCTTGAACGCCAGTATTGTGCATTTCTTTAATCATCGCTTCAAGACCAGCATTATCTACTGCTTGATGATTAACTTCTTGGCCTGAAAGAACTGCAAAGAAAGCTTCAAGAACAATGACCAATCCTTGCCCCCCAGAATCCACAACGCCTACTTCCTTCAAAACAGGTAGCAAATCTGGCGTTGTTGCTAACGCTTTTTCAGCAGCTTCATAAGCAGCTTGGGCGACAATTACAACATCATCAGATTTCTTTGCTACCTGATTAGCCGCAGATGCAGCCTCTCGGATGACAGTCAATATGGTCCCCTCTGTTGGTTTCATCACAGCCTTATAAGCAGTTTCTGCACCGCCCATCAAGCCGTCCGCAAAGCTACGTGCTGATAATGTCTCTTGATCTTTCACCGCATGCGCAAAGCCACGGAAAATTTGGGACAAGATAACCCCAGAATTACCACGGGCTCCCATCAATAATCCTTTTGATGTTGCTTGTGCTAAAACACCTAATTTAGTGTCCATTTCATCGCGTTCATATTCAGCGCCAGATGCCATTGATAGTGTCATATTTGTTCCAGTATCACCATCTGGCACTGGGAACACATTCAACTTATTAATTTTATCAGCATTATCCTTTAACGCATTTGCTGCCGCGTTAATCATTTTACCAAATTCAATATTGGTAATTTCTGTAACAACTTCCACAGTTTTTTCCTCCGAGATAATCGGGTATTATCTTTTATTCGCCCAGAACACGTACACCCTGAACAATCACATTAACTTCTTCTGCAACGATGCCCAACATACTATTAAGATCATTTTTCACACGTGCTTGTACACTTTTTGAAATTTCTGAAATTTTCATGCCATATCCAACAATAATATGCACATCAACTGTAACTGCATTATCTTGTTGACGAACAACAACACCTTTGGCAAAGTTGTCGCCACTTAACGCTTGGTTTATCCCATCACGTAGTGGATTTTGACTTGCCATACCAACAACACCATAATTATCAGTTGCTGCGCCACCAACAATTTTTGCAATGACGTCATTCTCGATTTGAACAATACCTTGTTCAGTTTGAATTTTTACTGCCATGTCAATGACCCCCTAAGAAATTCATAATATCTATTTTACCACAGATTTAAGTTGCACTAAATATGCTATAACTCAAAATTATTCCCTTATTAACAGAATAATTAGATTCTTAAAAAGAAAAAGCCACCAAAATTGGCAGCTACAATCTTATTTGCGTTTTAAACTCGTTCAATTGAACCGTTCTTCAACCCAGCCTTTAAAGTACGGGCTGATAAGTAAACTTTCTTAGGTGCTGCTCCGTTAATTTTAACGGTAACCTTTTGCAAGTTTGGCTTCCAGCTACGACGGCTTGAGTTAAGGGCGTGTGAACGTTGGTTTCCAAAGCGCGTACGCTTTCCGTTGACTGCATCAACTGCCATGGTGTGACCCTCCCATCTTAAGCTCTCTATTTCAGTGCTTTTATTTACTTGAATAATATTAACAAAGCCAGCCACAATATGCAAGTACTTTGTGTAAAGTATTTTTACTTTACATCATTTTTTTGCTGTGACAGGTCACCATTTTCAGCATCTTTCGACTGAATAACCGCAATCATACCAGATTCAAAAGAAAAATGATTAGTGTCCCCCATGAACTCATTCGACGACCAAGACATTGGATTACCGCTCCAATGTAATGGATATTTTTCATCAACTAACACCAATTCTTTCGTTGGTTCAAGTACCATAAAGCCTAAATATTTCATGTCAGATAACTTATGAATGACATGGTTTCCAGGTAAATAAAACGTAATGACATTTGATCGGTCGATAATTTTCACTTTTGAGGCTATTTTCTTAAAATGCGCCTGTGTAAATATAAACAGGTTTGATAATAAGTGGTCAATTCGACCACCAGTTGCCCCGTAAATTTCAATTATATCCGGTGCATACTGACTTTCTACCGCGGTCAAAAGGGCTTGTGTATCAGTTTGAATTTGATCAGTCTTAGCAATGAAATTGGTTAATTGATTTAAAACCGCTTGCCGTTCATTCGTTTGAATTGAATCAAAATCACCTAAAGCTAGCACTGGCGTGATGTTCATCTTCAATAATCGAAGTGCACCTCGGTCGGCAGCTGCCCATGGCCCTTTTAATTGACCGTTTTTCAACTCATCTGGCCATTCGCTTTTCGGACCACCAACCAAAAGACGCATAATTGGCACTTTATCAATTAATGCTTCCAAATCAGTTACTTCCCTTCTACACAATGCTAAATAGCGCTTACTTCGTTACTGCCTTCAAACGTGCAACTTTGGCTGCAGGGTCAACTTGATCAAAGACATACGAACCAGCAACGGCAACTGTCGCCCCTGCCTGATAAGCTAACACAGTCGTTTCATCATTTGCACCACCATCAATTTCAATATCGAAATCAAGACCATGTTCAGTCTTATAAGCAGCTAATTGCGCAATCTTATCCACAGTTTCAGGTAAGAACTTTTGCCCACCAAAGCCAGGATTAACAGTCATTACCAAAACTTGGCCAACCATGTGTAATACAGGTTCAATCACTGAAACTGGGGTTGCAGGGTTAATAACAACTTCGGCTTTCACCCCATGATTATTAATCATTTGTAATGCTCGGTGCAAATGTTGCGTTGCTTCATAGTGCACACCAATGATATCAGCACCAGCTTCTGCAAACACATCAATATAACGTTCAGGTTGTTCAACCATCAAATGAACATCCATGACCATCTTTGAAGTCTTTTTTAACGCTTTAACCCAATTTGGGCCATACGAAATAGATGGTACAAACATACCGTCCATCACATCAATGTGTAAATATTCCGCACCTGCTGCCTCGACAAGCGCCACATCACGTTCCAAATTCAAATAATCAGCCGCCAAAATTGATGGTGCAACTTTAATTGACATATATCTTTCCCCATTTCCTTTTTAAAACAAAACACCCTTAGGAGAGAATCCTAAAGGTGTTCTCACAATTTGAAACCTTAATGTTTCTTATCGTGTTTATTATATACCGGACGACGCCCTTCAATCAAATCATAAAATAATTTGTAATTGTCATAACGACTTTGCATGATTTCACCCTGTACCACTGCCTGTTTCACTGCACAATCTGGTTCATTTAAATGCACACAGCCACGGAAACGACAATGTTGCGCAAAAGCACTAATATCACGGAAATAATGGGATAATTCACGTGCTGGCATATTAAAGACTTCAAACGTTGAAAAACCAGGCGTATCCGCCACCCAACCTGCACCAACGGCCATCATGCTCACTTGTCGTGTAGTATGTTTACCACGACTTAAGGCTTGTGATACTTCATCGGTTTTGAGCTCTAATTCAGGCACCAAATGATTCAGTAAAGTGGATTTACCTGCACCCGTTTGCCCCATTACCACGCTAAATTTATGATCTAGCATGGTTTGTAGTTGTGCTAGACTATTTTCCGCAAAGGCTTTTTCGGGCAGAATAACTTCATATCCTGAATTTCGGTAACCAATTGCAACTCGTTCTAATTCTTGGAATTCGTCCGAGGTTAATAAATCAGTTTTTGTAAAATAAATAATTGGCTCGATACCATCAGATTCTAGCGTAACTAACTGTCGATCTAAAAGATTGTCAGAAAAATCAGGCATTTTAACTGCCGTCACCAATATGGCTTGGTCAATATTTGCGATTGGTGGCCGCACAAGACTATTCCGTCGCCGGTCAATAGCTAAAATATACCCCTCTTGACCCGTTTCAGCAGAAAACTCGACGAAATCACCTACCAATGGCGTCATTCCTCGCTTACGAAAATTACCACGTGCACGTGTTCGCTTCATTTGACCATCATCAGTCAAAACATCGAAAAATCCAGCCAAGGATAAATGAATTTGTCCATGAAAAGTTGTCATCAATTCTCCTAATTACTCGTTTTTGTTTTAGCAGACACAGTAACCGTTAACGTGTTACCCTTTGGCATTCGATCACCACCAACAACACTCTGACTTGTAATCTTCCCAGCATCCGCTAAGGATGTCACGTCAGATTTAGCTTGTATATTAACCCCATTCTTTTGTGCCCAATCATTAACATTATCTAGTGTTTTACCACTAAAATCGGGTACTTCAACTGAATCAGATCCCGTAGAAATCGTAATCGTCACCACGTCTTTATCAGTTATTTTCGTTCCAGACTTGACTGACTGACTGATTACATGGTTCTCCGCAACTGAATCAGAAGCCGTTTCGTTAAACGACACAATAACCCCATTATTCTTAGCCCAGGTATTCACATAATCACGTGTTTTATTGCTAAAGTCCTCAATCACAACCATTTTTTGTCCCTGTGAAACCGTAAATGTTACCTCCGTTTTACTTGGCGCAACATTTTCTTCAGCATCAAGACTTTGAGAAATGATATACCCTTCAGGCACATCATCACTATACTGTTTAACTTCTTTCACTCGGTAACCCTTTGTTCGAAGTTTAGACGCAACCCGTGAATATTTTTCACCTGCATAATCACCAAACCGAACCTTTTTTAAGCCAGTTGACACATATATATCAACCTTACTACCAGTAGTTACTTTTTGCCCGGCCTTAGGATTTGTCTTGATTACATAGTCTTTTTTGACGGTTTCGCTTGACTGATAATACACCGTACCGACTTTCAACCCATCTTGCTTTAACGCTAATTTAGCAGCGCTGACATCACCACTAGAGAAATTAGAAATCGTCACCTTATCGGGTGTAAATGCACCAATAAGCAAGAATAGCGCTAATACAGCTGCAACGCCCCCAATTAACCACCATAAGAACCGCAGTTTAGACTTAGGTTTACCGTTTTTTTTCATCTTAATTGGCCGGCCTTTTTTATCATACTTAATGATATGACCATATTTATCGCGTTTCACAGGTTGATCAGATTTTGCAGTCTTCACACTTTGATGTTGCTCAGTTTCGTTCATTAAGCTAGCCGCAGCTGCCCCAACAACAGTTTCGGGTACAATCTTGGTTGCCCCACCTGCAACTTCGGGCTGTTCATCTGTACTGAATCGTGGTTCGCTCAAACGTTCAGGTGACATAACCGTTGATAAATCATCGCGCATTTCTTCTACTGAGCTATAACGATTGAGTGCATTCTTTTGTGTTGCTTTCAGAATGACATTTTCTAATGCTTGCGGAATTCTTGGATCTGTATCACGGACAAATGGCATCGCTTCAGTCGAATGCATTAATGCAACACTGACTGCTTCCGGTGCATCAAAAGGCACTGTGCCAACCAACATTTCATACAGCATAATTCCTAAAGCATAAATATCGCTCCTAGTTGTTGCCATCCCACCCTTAACTTGTTCTGGCGACATGTAATGGATGGAACCAATCGCAACATCTGCCTTAGTTAATCCTAAACTTGAT
Organism: Weissella diestrammenae; assembly: GCF_014397255.1. Classification (NCBI taxonomy): domain Bacteria; kingdom Bacillati; phylum Bacillota; class Bacilli; order Lactobacillales; family Lactobacillaceae; genus Weissella; species Weissella diestrammenae. Next base: position 1,491,743 of record NZ_CP060724.1, on the reverse strand, counting down.
TGTGCTGTCGCAATACCAAAATCAGTGATTTTTGCCCGACCATCATGATCAATTAAAATATTTTGCGGCTTCAAATCTCGATGAATAATATTATGACTATGTGCCATAGCCACACCAGCCAGAATATCTGACATAATTTCCAAAGTTCGCGTGATAGTTAATGGATGATGACTTGAAATATATTGTTTCAAATCTTCACCTGCAACATACTCAGTCACTAAATACTGCAATTGATTTGTTTCACCGAAGTCGTAAACCTGAATAATATTTGGATGAACTAATTCAGTCGAAGCAGCAATTTCATTAACAAAACGCTGACGGACGCTGTCATCATCTCTTAAATCTAGTCGTAATAATTTGACGGAGACATCTCGATCCAAAATCTGATCATGTGCTCGATAAACGTTAGCCATTCCGCCTTCGCCGAGGGGCTCAATAATTTGATATCGACCAGCTATCAACTCGTTTGGTTGCATTATTTATTTCCATTCCCTTCTTGAACACCTAATAGAACAGTCAAATTATCAGGTGTACCATGATTGTTTGCAACTGCAATTAATTTAGCAACTGCGACCGATATGTTATCTGATTCCTGAATAATTTGAACAATCTCATGGTCTGACACTGATTTGCCCAAACCATCGGTTGTTAATAACAATAAATCACCCTCTTCAATGCTCATATTTCGCACATCTGGTTTAACCTCTCGATTAGCCCCTAATTGACGTGTAATCATATGCCGTCCAGGATGATTTTTTGCCTCTTCAGTGGTAATTGCACCACGACGAAGTAATTCACTAGCCAAGTTATGATCTTGCGTCAACTGTAGAATACTGTCGCGCCGTAAAAGATAAGCTCTTGAGTCACCTAAATTTGCAATAACTAATGAATTAGGTAGAATGACTGCTAAAACTAGCGTTGTTGCCATACCTCGTAATGTTCGGTAGCGATTAGCCGTTTGTAAAATAGTTCGATTTTCTTGTGCTGTTTGCTCAAATAGCCAAGACTTTACGTCATCGATGGTGACGATATCAGTGTTTACCCAATCATTTCCAATATGTGATACAGCCATTGTCGCAGCAACATCCCCTGCATTTTGCCCCCCGACACCATCAGCTACAATCGCTAATTGAAGCCCTTCTTGGTTAACAAAAACATCAACATAATCTTGATTTTCAGTTCGCTCAGTGCCACGATCGGTTGCAAAAGCAAGTTTCATAACTATTCCTCTCTAACCGCAATATATAGTACATATTACTGATTTTTTCTTAAAGTTGCAATAAAAAAGCCATCAGAATCGTAATCGTCTGGAAATATGTGTAACATTCCCCGTGCATCGATACCTTTCAAATCAAAGGCAGTCTTAGTTTCGCAAATTTCAAAATCAGGATGTTGTGCCAAGAATTCATCAATGACATCTTCATTTTCAGATTTGAGAATTGTACACGTGCCATAAACTAGCATTCCGCCTACCTTCAACGTTGGTGCCACTGCATTTAAGATGTCAACTTGGATTTGATGCAATTTCTGGCTATCCGCATAGGTTTTTTCATATCTAATTTCAGGCTTACGTCTGAGTAAACCAAATCCTGAACAAGGTGCATCAACGAGGATAGCATCAAATACATTATCCACAAATTTAGTTGATACTTGTCTGGCGTCTAATTTTTGAGCAAATACGCGATCAGCCACTTTCAGGCGCTCAGCATTTTGCATAATTAATTGTACTTTATGATCATGAATATCAAGTGCATCAACCCGTCCACCAAGCTCAGCTGATAAATACGTTGCAATTTGAGTTGTTTTTCCTCCAGGCGCAGCTGCCGCATCGAGAACCACCGAATTAGGTGTCAAACCTAAATTAGGTACCATCAACATTGCCGATTCATCCTGTAATGTCACTAACCCATTAATAAACGCTTGAGAAGATGCAACGTGAGCATGATTTAACCGTAATGCATCAGGCGAGACCTGAGATGGTGTTACTTCAAAACCCTCTTTTTTTAATTGCTCAGTAGCCAACTCTGGTGTTGTAAGCGCCAAATTGACTCGAGCCGATTGTGCAGGGGCTTGATTAATTTTCTCAGTGATTGAAACTGTCTTTTCCATTCCAAGCTCTAACTGCAATTGATTAATCAACCAAATTGGGAGTGACGCCTGAATTGATAAACGTTCAATTGGGTCCTCAATTTCATTCAAATCAGCTAATCCTTGACGTTCAATTGCGTGCAATACACCGGTTACAAATTTTCGAACACCATCATGTCCACGGCGTTTTGCGATTTGAATTGCTTCATCAAAAATTGCATGTGTTGGCACTTTATCCAAATATTCCATTTGAAAGACTGCACTCATCAACAATTCTTTGACCCAAGGATCAATTTTTCCCCGAACAAATGGGGCCAACCAGTATTCTAAAGTTAAACGATGTTGAATCACGCCATAAACAAGCGTTGTTAATAAATGGACGTCCCGTTCATCTAGTTTTGCGGTTTGAATCACTTGATTCAATTGAAGATTTGAGTACGCACCTTGACGCACTTTCTCTAACGCGCGAATAGCCATTGCACGTGCGTTAGTCATCTCCCAAGTTGCAATTTTTGTATTATTCCCTTTACTCATTTGTTATCACTTGCTCACCTTCAGTAAAATTAGCATGGCCATTTAAATAGGCAGATATCGGCATTTTTGCTTTTCCGGCCGGTTGAATTTCATCTATCGCAATAATGTGTCCATCACCAGTTGCCAACCACAATTGCCTTTTATCTTTTTTTACGACACTGCCTGCAGGAAGTGTCGTGGTTTCATCAATCAAATGTGCTTTTTGAATTTTTGTCCGTACATTCTTGATCATAGTATGTGCAATTGGTGCTGGATATAGCGCACGAACTTGATTGATAATTTGATTAGCTGATTTTGAAAAATCGATTATTTCTTCATTTGGTTGAATAGTTGGCGAAAAAGTTACCTGTGTTATATCCTGTGGCACTGCTTCATTAGTACCGTCGATCAAACTGGGCAGCGTTTTAAGCAGTAAATCCCGACCTAACACCGATAACTTTTCAAATAATGTCCCAGTATTATCTTCAGGCTCGATCGGTAGTTCAGACTGTGCCAACACGTCACCAGCATCCATCTCCTTAACCATATACATAATTGATACACCAGTCTTGGCATCCCCATTTAATAATGCATATTGAATGGGTGCGCCACCACGATATTTTGGTAGTAGCGATGCGTGAACGTTAATTGCGCCAATTTTTGCAGCATTTAATAGTTTAGCTGGTAAAAACTGACCATAAGCCGCCGTAATAATAATATCAGGCTCAAGGGCGATCATTTGTAACAACTCATCAGAACCACTTAATTTAGCTGGTTGAAATACCGGTATATTAGCAGCCAACGCTGCTTCTTTCACTGGTGATGGCTTTAATACTCTTTTCCGACCCACTGGCCGATCTGGTTGCGTTAACACAGCAATTACTTCATAGTCGTTGTGTGCAACTAGTGCTTGTAGGATACCAACTGAAAATTGCGGTGTCCCCATAAAAATTATTTTTGTCTTCATTATATTCCCTCATATTAAACTTACAGGTTCCCGATCAATCGCCAATTGAATACCATCCTTTGACAAATTTTGAGCATCCGCCATCAGTTCTGTTAATGCTTTTTCTAAACCTGTATCATGTTTAAATTTTATTAGTATTTGATAATAATATCTGTTCTTCATTCTACGAACAGTAGTCGGCGCTGGTCCAAAAATAATCGTGTCGTCTGCTATTTTATTTCGTAACCACTCAACCAATTGATATGCGGCTTTAGCAACTTGGTTCTCAAATTGATGCGATATTTTAATCTGAACCGAATAATAATATGGTGCATAGCGCCAAGTATGGCGAATTTGCATTTCTTTACTAAAGAAGCGTTCATAATCCTGTTGTTTCGCAAGCGCAATCGCGTAGTGCTGCGGATTATAGGTTTGAATGACGACTTCGCCTTTTTTATCGGCTCGACCTGCGCGTCCTGAAACCTGGGTGATTAATTGAAAAGTCCGTTCACTCGCCCTAAAATCAGGCAAATTAAGTGTTGTATCCGCGTTTAAAATACCAACTAACGTAACATCTGGAAAATCTAAACCTTTCGCTATCATCTGCGTTCCGACTAATATATCGGCTTTTTTTTGGCCAAACTGTGTTAGCAAGCGATCTGTGGCGCCTTTTTTTCGTGTCGTATCAACATCCATTCGAATAATTCTAGCATTAGGAAAACGAATTTGTAGCTGTTCTTCAACTTTTTGAGTGCCCGTACCATATGGCCGAATGCGATCTGACCCACACATTGGACATTCATTTGGTATTGGCTGATTCGCACCACAAATGTGGCATTCTAATCGTTTCGTATCTTGATGCACCGTCATGGCCAGATCACAATTTGGACACATCGGAACAAATCCACACTGCCGACACATCAAAAAATTGGCATATCCGCGACGATTTAACATTAAGACACTTTGTTCATTTCTATCAATTCGATCCCCAATTTTTTTGAGTAATTGATCTGAAAAGATATCGTCACCACCCTGCTTAATCACGTCACGCATGTCGACCACTTCTGACGTCGGTAACGGGTTAGCCAATGCCCGATGTGTCAAACGTAGCAAAGTGTATCGATTACGCTGCGCGCGCGCGCGGCTTTCCAATGAGGGCGTTGCTGAACCTAGTACCACGACTGCATTGTGGTATTTTGCCCGCAAAATCGCTACATCTCTAGCATGATACCGCGGATTTTCTTCTTGTTTATATGACGATTCATGTTCCTCATCAACAATAATAATTCCAATATTATCAAGCGGTGCAAAAACTGCTGAACGCGCACCAATCACAACCTGAGCCTCATGCCGTTTGACTCGTCGCCACTCATCATATCGTTCACCATCTGATAAGCCAGAGTGCATGACGGCCACCATTGAACCAAACCTCCCTTTAACTCTGTGCACCATTTGTGGTGTCAAAGTGATTTCAGGAACTAACATCAGAGCCGTTCGATTTTGTGATAATACTTGTGCAATCACTTGTAGATATATTTCAGTCTTACCTGATCCCGTCACACCTTCCAATAAAAAGACGTGGTTAGTCTGCCCATTGACCGCCGCCACGATTTGATCATATGCATCCTGCTGCTCAGAATTCAGCGTCAAAGGGGTCGTCTGTTTAATTGGTTCAACAAGCTTTGGTATTCGATACGCTTCAACTTCCTCAATCTCTACCCAACCTTTTTGAGCTGCGACTTTAATATCATTGGCAGTCACACCCGCTTGTTTTTCAAACTGTGTCGTAGACTGAGGATTCGAACCTAATTTCATCAAATAGGTCAACAATCGGGCTTGTTTTTTTGCTGTTGCCCGCAACGCATGTCGTAACTGATCATACTCATTTGTTGACAGAAGGGGCGTTATCATACGCACAAGTTTGACCTTGGCACGATTGTCAACTTGATAAACAACATCTAAAACACCTTGTTGTTGATAAGCCTTTAATGCCGGTAGTAATGCCATATCAACATCACCTGCATTAAAATCAACCAAATCTCGATCAGCAAACATAGCTTGCACTTCAGGTTGTTTCAAAGCATCTGGTTGATTAAGTCGAAGTTGTTTTGAGTATTTTGCTCGCATAACATTTGGTAACATGGCTTGATACATACTTACCATGAATACAAAATTTCGATTGGCTAATTCATTACCAAGTTGGATGAGTTCGGGTGTTAACACTGGATTTAATTCAATCACACTAATGACTGGTTTTAATTGCGCCGTTTCTGTTGATTCATGCACAGTAACAACAAAGCCTTGAATTTGTCGATTACTGTTTCCAAATGGCACGACAACACGCATACCTGGTACCAAGATATTTATTAACGACTTGGGAATCAAATAGGTCCATGGTCGATTTGTTTGCATAGTTGGCACATCAACGACTATTTCTGCAACTTGCATCAAATCACCTCCACTTTTAATAAATATTTTGTTAATTCGAATTTTTCACTTGTTATATTATAACAGATACAAATCAACAAAAAAGAACGGCTGGTAATCCTGCCGCTCTTAATTTAATTAATGTTGCGTTTTCAATGCTTCAACATCTCGAGCAATCATCAGTTCTTCATTGGTTGGCACGATCAAAACCTTTGCTGAAGAGTCAGCCGCTGACAAATCAGTTTCTTCACCGAAGACCTGGTTCTTAGATTCATCAATCTTGATTCCCATGAAGTTCAACTTCTCGATGATGTGTGCACGTTGTTCAAATGAGTTTTCACCAATACCACCTGCGAAAACAATCGCATCAACGCCACCCATTTCAACAATGTACTGACCAATATATCGAAGAATACGATTTTCCCACATGTCAATGGCTAATTTAGCATGGGTATTCGTCTCTGCAACAGCCTTTAAGTCTCTTAAATCTGCAGAAATCGTTGAAACACCTAACATACCAGACTTTTTGTTCAATATATCTAACATTTGCTCATTTGTTAGGCCTTCACGTTCTTGAATGTAATAGACCAAAGATGGATCAACATCCCCAGTTCGCGTAGCCATCATCACACCTGCCAATGGTGTGAATCCCATTGATGTGTCAAATGATTTACCATCTTTAATCGCGGTGATTGATGAACCAGCACCCAAATGCAAAGTAATCATTTTCAAGTCTTCTAGTGGTTTACCAACCATTTCAGCCGCACGCGCCGAAATGTATCGATGTGATGTCCCATGCGCCCCATATTTACGCGCACCATATTTCGTATAGTACTCATAAGGTAATGGATATAGATAATTTTCTTGTGACATTGTTTGATGGAATGCTGTGTCAAACACGGCAACTGCAAGTGCATTAGGCAACAATTTTTGGAACACCTTGATGCCAGCAATATTAGCCGGTTCATGAAGTGGTGCATAATCAATTAACTTTTCTAACTTTGCCATCACGTCATCATCGACAATCACAGAATGATTGTACCATTCACCACCAGCAACCACACGATGACCAACACCACTAATTTCATTCAAATCTGCAATCACACCGTGTGCTTCAAATTGTGTTAACATGTATGAAATTCCGGCTTCATGATCTGCAATATCAAGAATATTTTCAAACTTTTCACCGTTAAACTTAAGTGTGAAAATAGAGTCCCCTAACCCTATCCGTTCAATTTGTCCTTTTGCAATCACCTTTTCTTCAGGCATTTCAATCAATTGGAACTTCAATGATGAAGAGCCAGCATTAATTGCCATTGTCTTAGCCATATTTCATATTCTCCTTTAATTTACTGCACAATTTAAGGCAATCACAAAGATTGCCTGATATTCTTTCTATTTTACCACGATTAAACTATGATAACTCAAGTTTTATTGTGATTGTTGATTAGTTTGTGCCCATGACTTAAATTCAGTGATGAATCGAGCATTACCTGAACGATCAGTCAATTCAGGTACTTTTGCTAGTAACGCAGGATGAGCCTGTTGTCCTAACGCTCCTGGTTTCTGCAGTACCAACAAGGCTTTTTGACTGCTTGTATTTGCAAAGAGTTTATCTGCAAACTGAATGAAAGCTTGAAACCAAACATTATCTGTTTGTAACCATTTCAATAGCTCTGAGGCCTGATCAGACTCAAATAAATTGGTAGGTACTAATAGAAATGTCCAACCACCAGGCTTTAAACTTTTGATAGCTTTTTCAATCATCAAATGGTGGCTGTATGTTAATGTGCCCGACGCCACAGCAACTTGAAAGTCATCCGACGATACCGATTGCGGATAAAATCCAACAGGCAAATCACCAACGACGATATCAAAGTCATGAACATCAGTCGCGGTAACCACATCTTCATATTTAAGTTGCCACTTTTGATCTAACAATGCTGACATACCACTGGCTAATGTAATTAACGTGTCGTCATTATCAACACCGACAATTTGTGTTGTCTCATTTTCGAGCACCTGTTGAATTGTAGCCACTAAATTACCCGAACCGATACCAATATCTAATAGATGCTGTTGCTTTGATTTTTGGACCAATTCTTGGATAAAGAAGCCAACCCACATGCCAATTGAATCAGGTGTAATTTGATAATTAGCTTGTAATTCATCACGTAACATTGTACCAACGATTAAAAATTGCAAGACTTGCCTTTTATCTTGCCCATTCAATTGTTCAAATCCAGAATGTGTAATTTCTTTAACAAGGGTTTGTCGTTCCTGTGCGTCTAAAAGTTGCAATGTTTCATCATCTTGCCCTAGCATTTGACTAAAAATAACGATCAATGTATCAATAGCTGATAAATCCAAACGCGTTTCAATTGTTTTTTGTAATGACTTCAGTGAATTCACTGTATTTTCAATTTGTTCAAACACAATATTTCTCCTTTGATAACTCATAGAGATAAGTGTAGTCATTTTTTTAGTTTATAGCAATACCAGCAACGTCCCATTTCATGCTCATGTATCAACTGTTGATAAATTTTCAGATTACTTTGCATAACGCGCAATCGTTGTTGACTGGCATAATATTGTTTTTGCTCCCAACCAACGTAGATACTAATTAGTATAAGTAGTGTGGCGATTAATAAACAAAATGATGCACTCAGACACCCTTTCCTTTTCTTTTTAGTCTTCCGCCACCACTGGTAAAGAAAATGTCCGTGGTATTTCTTGGCATAACAAATCAGATTGCTTATTCCTTCCCATTTCTAATCGATTAAAAATTGGCCTTTGGTATTTAAATATCACATCATGTTTTAGCGTCTGTTGATTATATGTCCACTTTGTTACATGTATTCCGTTCAATACTGGCAAATGCCCGCCTTCCGAACTAACTAGAGATAAGCCATTAGGTCGATTTACCAAATAATAATACTGACGTTTTGCAAGAGAATACAATTTAGCCTCACCAAACGATTGTTTCTGTGATTGATCAACATATGCAAAATCAAACATAAAGCCATTTAAATCATCGACAAATCGATCAACTCTTCCAGTCGATAATTGTGTCATAATTCTGGTTGTCAACTGATTTACACTTCGCATTAGGATAATCACTGTATGTCCGATGATACCCATCACCAATAATGCAGCCATGCATTCTACCAAAGTAAATGCTTTTTTATTTTTCAACATGCAGCATAATCCATTTTGAACGTGCTTCACAGAGTTTTTCTTGGAGACGGCGTCGCTCAAAATTTTGATGATTTTGACGTGTAAAATATATTTCATTTATTTCATAATACACAGCAACACTGCCACAGATACAAGCAAATGCAACAATACAATCTAATAATATATAACCATGTCGCCTAGTCAATTCTAAATTCACCCCATCCAAACGAAAAAATGATTTTCTTGTATTCATTTGTTTTACTATGTCTAAACACCATTGTCCCGGGACTGACCCATCCTTGATGAGTGATACTAATTTGACCACGAATTGATACCCAACCTGTAGGCAATTGAATCCGTGTCAAACCATCTGTAGATCGTAAATAGGCTTCTATACTGTTGTGCCGACAATAAATTTTCTGTGGCCGACCACACCAACGTAAGCGATCAACTTCCAATCGCAAATCTTGGGAAAAACGATACCAATTTTGACCTGATTGATTGACTGAAAATAATAGTATACTACCACTCATAACTGAGACCAGAATCAAGACAACCATAGTTTCGATCAGCGTGAAGCCAGCTCTCTTCAATATCTTATTTTTTTTCACGAGTATTCACATCACCGTTGTCATCAATTTCTAATTTCAAGGCAAGCATACGCTTGCCTTGCTCTTGGGTTAAATATTCTCTAGCAATTAATTTTTCTTTTGTCACCGGTAAATCATCAGGATGCGCAAGCTCGAACAAATTAATTTGTCCCCGAATCGTTTGCTGCATGGCAGATGCTTGATATTGATTTGCAATAGCTTTGATTCGATTAATATTTGGCAGCATCAATAACATCAGTAACCCAACAATAAAAAGTGCTGTTACGACTTCAATTAACGTAAAACCCGCTTTTTGATACTTTTTTACCAATTGCTTATTTCCCCCATTTGTACATACATAGGTAAGATGTAGATAAGATATAAAACAAGAATGCAAGCACCTATCAAGATAAAACAAAACGGTTGCAAGCATGCCAAACAACGTTCTATTAATTTATTAAGTTGCATTCTCTTAATTTTTGCCAACCGCAAAAAATCCTGTCCTATCTGAATTTGAGATTTACCAGACGACAAAATTGTTTTTGCTTCATGTGGTAACAGTGGCATTGAATCAACACATTGAATGACAGTAGCACCTTGTTTTAATTGTTGATGTGCGCTTTCCCCAATTAATGTTAGCAAGGTATCATTCTTCGATTGTCCAATGTTTTGCACGATTTGCGCAATTGATATACCTGATTGCAGCAATATACCTAAATTAAATGTTAAATGATAATCAAGAACTAACTTAATATAGGTTTTAAGTATCGGCATTTTCAATAAAAAAAGCCATCGATTTAACAGCGATTGACATCTTATTTTTACTACTACCAAATAGGTTACCAACGTCAACAAGCCACAAAAGATAAGACATGAATATTCCATCGCTTGAGACGATTGACCAAATAACCAATGTTTTGAATTCAATGCAAACAGCACGCTGAATCCCCCCGCAATCATCAAAACCAAAATAATAAGACAACAGGGGTAAATTAACAATGATTTAAGCTTTTGTTGTTTCGTCTGCTGTTCAAATTCATGTGTGCTAATTTCATTTATTAATGCTTGTAAATTACCATGTAAATTTACAAAATTCAGTTGTAAATTTATTTGTTTACTCACGTAATTTGACAACGCAATATCAAATGTGTTTCCTAATCTCATAAGCGCTATAATCTGCCGAATATCAGCGTCATAACTAGGTAATAATTCGCTAACGCTACATAAAGCCACTGGTAAGGTATAGCCAGAACGCAATAAATCATTTAGCGTTTCAAAAAATAATAATTGCCGTTTATTAGACCATTTATGTGATTGTTTTTTAAACATTGTCATCACTTCTCAATCATTCGAATCACTTCACTCGCATCATGATATACTAAGTCACCAATTGCTTGACTAGGTATCACCGAACTTAGTAATTTCTGATAGCCAATACCGATTAATACATACCGTAAATTTTCGTTCTCAACACCCAGCTCAATCATTCGATGCCAGACACCTGTTGCCGAATCGGCATGAACTGTGCTTAAAATCAAATGTCCACTAAGCGCTGCCTCAACAACTGCTTTCGCCGTTTCTCTATCGCGTATTTCGCCAATAATCAATATTTCCGGATGATGCCGTAACGCTAATTTCATTAATTGACCATATGTCATATTAGCCCCCATATTCACTTGTAGTTGAAGGAAATCAGGCGCGTCAATTTCAACAGGATCTTCGATTGTCATGACAAATTTACCCTCGCTTGTCGCTTGGACAGCATGATACAAAGTGGTCGTTTTACCTGCTCCCACTTTACCGCTTAACAAGATCAATCCGGATTTTCTGGTTTGAATGTGAGCTTTTAGTTGTTGAAGACCATTCATATTTACCCAATTAATTGCGATTTGATGTGTTTGATAAATTAAACGTACAACCACCGATTCATGCCCCTTAAAATCTCCGACACACGACACCCGACAGCTATACTTAGCTTCACCAATTTGACATACCATGCGACTTGCTTGTGGTCGTCTTGTTTCAGTGATATTCATCTGACTTTGAAATTTTATATGTCGTATCAACTGCTCCCCTTGTGGAAAATCAAGCACCATTAACGTTTCTATTTTATCTGTGACAAAACAATTAATCAGATATTCTAAACGACGAGGAATAATATACAAATCACTTGCTTTATATTCAATTGCCTGTGCAATAATATTCAAAAAAACTTTCTCAATCGACATATTCATCTCCCCTTTAGCATACTAATAAAGAGAGGTTAATCAGTAAAATGTCACAAAAAAATCCCTCGCAACAAATATCAAGTTAAACTACCCGATTTTGTTGTTTAGGATTCTCTATTTCAATTATTTTATTCAGCTGTTGTATAAACTGCCGACACATCATCGTCAGCTTCTAATTCATCAACAAGCTTTACCAAAGACTCAGCCTTATCTGCAGGTACTTCCATTGGATTATCAGCAACCATTGTGACTTCGTCTGAAGCAAAGACATAACCTTTTTCAGCGAGAGCATCACGAACCGCTGGGAACGACTTCGGATCAGTATAAATTTCAAATTGATCTTCATATGTCTTCATATCATCAGCACCAGCTTCAAGCATATCCTCAAACAATTGATCTTCATCCACTGCTGGCGCATCTTCACCACGAGAAATTTCCAAGTAGCCTTTACGTTCAAATTGGAAAGACACAGAACCTGACGTTCCCAATTCACCACCAGCATGTTTAAATGCTGACCGGATATTTGAAGCCGTTCGATTGGTATTATCAGTTAACGCTTCAACTAATACAGCAATCCCAGCCGGTCCGTATCCCTCATACGTCAATTCTTGATAGTTTGCACCACCTGCACCAGAGGCTTTATCCAAGGCACGTTGAACGTTGTCCTTTGGCATATTAGCCGCTTTAGCTTTTTCCATTACCAAACGTAAGCCTGGGTTACCATCTGGATCAACACCACCAGCTTTAGCAGCAGTATACAAATCACGTGATAACTTCTGGAAGATCTTTCCACGTTTAGCATCTTGGGCGTTTTTACGTCCTTGAATATTATGCCATTTACTATGTCCTGACATTTCAAAAACCTCTTTTCAATCTTTTTGACAGTTTATTATTTAATCATAAATCAAATAAGCATTAATTTCAACGCTAATCATCATAAATAGGTACAAAAAAGTCTCGAAATATTTCGAGACTTTTATCATTAGATATTTGAAAAATTAGTACCGTTGGAAATACCAACAATAACATCACCACTGACGGCAAAGCCAACTTTTGTTGTGTCTGGACTTAGAAGCCAACGTCGATGTCCAAGATTATCTGTAATCATACCAACAGATGCATCGTCGATATTCCAGGCATTAATAACTGGCGCACCGGCAGCCCATTGAATGGCAATGACTTCAGGACCGGCAGCCCAACTCCAGTGATCATTTGGAATTGAACCAGTCGAGTTAACAAGATTTGCTCGTTGTTGCGCAGTAGCAGCTAATCCTGCATCCCAAGTCACAGCCTTCAAGCCCTTAGAAGCACGTAAAACATTTAATGCATCAAATGTCGCTTTTTGAGCTGAAGATAATCCGTCAGCCGGTGTTGTCGTTGACGGTGCTGATGATGATTGAGCTGGTGCTGATGATGACGCAGCCGGTGCTGATGATGACGCAGCTGGTGCTGATGATGACGCAGCCGGTGCTGATGATGACGCAGCTGGTGCTGACGATGATTGAGCTGGCGCTGATGATGATTGAGCTGGCGCTGATGATGAATTAGCACCAGGTAACATAATAACTTGCCCAATTTGCAACGCTGTGGCGTCAATGTCAGGATTAACAGCAATTACATCTTCAACAGATAACCCAAAACTGGCGGCAATACTTCCTAATGTGTCCCCATCTGCTACAGTATACTTTGTTTCCCCAGCTTTCAATGCTGCAGGTTGTGCTGATTCGACTGCTGCTGATTCTGCAGGCGTTAATGGTGTGGCCTCAGATGAAGCAACACTTTGTGCGCTAGAATCGCTGTCGCTAACAGCTGAAGCTGGTGCTGCAACAATCGTTCCTTCTGATGTAGCGATCTGTACAGCAGCTGTCACAGCCTTAGCAGCTGTTGACAGAACAACAGATTCAGTCGTTTTAATTCCCTTATCTTTTGAAGTGGTTTCCTTCACCGCTGATGTTGACGTTGCTTGGTTGATCGCTTGATTATCGGTTGACTGTGTCAAATTCTCCATTGCTGCTTGAACAGCTGGAATTTGAGTTGTTGCAGCAACACCTAATGCGCCAACTACACCCAATGCAATTTTTTTCTTATCTGCCATATCTTGTTCCTCTTTCGTGTATTTAAGCATGCTTAAACTTTTCTTAACTTTTAATATCCTAATCATACAACAAAATGGTGCCGTTTAGAGCGAACGTACGTTCGCTCTAAATTAATATAGTTTGATTTCACAATCATAAATATATCCCATCAATAATTAACATGTGACGTTTTCTTTTAATTTTTCAATTAGTAGTGATTAGTTGCCGATTACACCCGTTACATTTGTTAGCCATTTGTTCATTCAAGATCAATGCATATTTAAAAGTTTCTTGTTGTCACGAAAACGTAATAAACCATTAACTCCAACGTAACGTTTTTAGTTATATCTAGGGGAACACACTTACGGTTTTTACTGCTTTTTGCCATCCAAGATAGTTTTTTTGCATCATATGTTCAGAATCAGCATGTTGTTTGATGTGAATCATTGCTTGATTAATCGGTAGTTCATTTTGTGCAGGCCAATACCCGCTTTGCAATCCTGCTAAAAATGCAATCCCAAGGGACGTCATCTCTAAATTAATTGGCCTTGATACCTTCATTTGAAGTAAGTCTGCTAAAAATTCGTGTAAATAATCATTAGCTGACACACCACCGTCTATCACAAGTTGTGATAGAGCAATACCAGTATCTTTTTGCATTGCTTCTAGAATGTCGCGTGTTTGAAATGCTAATGATTCAACCGTTGCCCGTACAACATCAGCATCATTTGTCATCCGAGTAATACCAAATGCAGCGCCCCGGGCCGATTCTTGCCAATGTGGTGCACCCAACCCGGTAAAAGCTGGTACTAGATAAATTTGTTGGTGTGCTGCAGCTCTTGATCGATAGGCCATATCAGATGACGCCTGCGCATTATCAATCAATTGCATTTCATCTTTCAACCATTGAATCGCCGAACCTGCACTAAAAATAGATCCCTCTAATGCATAAGTCACTTCACCATGAATTCCATATGCAATTGTTGTTAAAAGACCATGCTTTGACTCTTGCGCTGTCTTCCCTGTATTCATCATCATAAATGCGCCAGTTCCGTAGGTGCTTTTCACAGCCCCAACCTCAAATGCTTGGTGCCCAAACAACGCTGCTTGTTGATCCCCAGCAATTGCGGTAATCGGAATTTTTACCCCATTCAATTCAGTGCAACCAAAATCATCTGCAGAATTATAAACGTCAGGTAATATTTGTCGTGGAATTTTAAGTTGTTCAAGGACATCATCGTCCCATTGTAACGTATGAATATTGAACATCATCGTCCGTGATGCATTTGATACATCTGTTCCATGAACTTGTCCCTTTGTTAACTGCCATAAAAGCCATGTATCCATGGTACCAAATAGTACCTGTCCATTGGCTGCCTTTAATCTTAAATCTTCTATCTCGTCAAACGCCCATAAAACTTTTGTTGCAGAGAAGTAAGAATCCAACCAAAGCCCTGTTTTTGTATGCAATAATTCAGTGATATTTCGTTGCTTTATTTTTTGAGTGATTTTTTCAGACTGGGTCGACTGCCAACCAATTGCAAAAGAAACAGGTTGCCCGGTTTCTTTATCCCAAATAACTGTTGTTTCACGCTGATTAGTGATACCGATTGCTTTAATAGCATTAGCTTGAATCTCAGCTCGCGTTAACACATCTTGCATCAACCATTTTGTATCCTGCCAAATTTGATTAGCATCATGTTCCACCCAACCTGTATGTCTTCTAATTGTGGGACAAGCTAACTGAGATATTTCAACTATCATTCCTTCATGGTCATACAAAACAACTCGCGTACTTGTTGTCCCCTGATCAA
Source organism: Weissella diestrammenae (assembly GCF_014397255.1). Classification (NCBI taxonomy): domain Bacteria; kingdom Bacillati; phylum Bacillota; class Bacilli; order Lactobacillales; family Lactobacillaceae; genus Weissella; species Weissella diestrammenae. Next base: position 1,475,885 of record NZ_CP060724.1, on the reverse strand, counting down.
TGACCATCACGTATTGGTTTTCCATTTGCTTCTCTTTTCATGTCATAAAAAAAGGCTGAGTAAAACTCAGTCTTCTAGTCCTAAAATTATTTGGCGTCAGACTTTAAAATACCACCATCCATATAGCGATCCTTTTTCATCTCATTAACAATCACTTTAATAGCATCACGTGGTGCACCTGTGTTCTTTTCTACTGCATCAGTGATTTCCGTCATCATTGCCTTCAATTGCGCATTTGAGCGCCCTTCTACTAATTCAACATGAATAAATGGCATTTTAATTCTCCTTATAAATAAACTTAAATTTTAACTATTACCTATCATTAATTATGCAAATTATCAGATAAATGGCTTTGTGCTGCTAACTTTTCCATTCTAATTTGATGTTGCAAATCCTCATTAACAAAGTTATTTGATACATTAATCGTATTTAAAATATTAATGAATGCATCCGGGTCAGCCTCTTTGGCTAATCGTTGCGTATCATTAAGTTCATAACGAGAAAGTACCATCATGAGTGTTTTTGAAGGTCTCTTCGTGTATGCCCCAACAGAATCCAAAATGGTGATGCCACGGACCACATTAGCTTGCAAATTTTCTATCACTTGATCTGGTTTCTTAGTCACGATTAGTGCGGTCAATTTTTGATGTTTTGTATAAATGCTATCCACAGCTAGTGATGTGGCGTAAATACCAATGATAGTATACATCGCATTTTGCCAACCAATAAAGAATCCAGCAATAATGACAATCACACCATTGATAAACATGCTCACAAAGCCGATTGACTTACCTGTTCTTTTTTGAACAATTGCAGCAACCACATCCATACCACCAGTCGAAAAGCCAAGCTTGAAAGTGATCCCCATCGAGACACCCACTAAAACACCACCAAATAATGCTGCAAGAATGGGCTCATGATTAACAACACTCACTTTAGGCAAAACAATTTGAATAACGGAAGCTAATAAATTATTTAGAAAACTAATAATAACGAAACGACGACCTGCCCAAAACCAACCCACCAAAGCAATCGGAATATTAAACAGCAAAATCATTGTTCCAACTTCAACGTTAATATGAAATACACCAAAGAATAAACTAAGTAGCTGGGCAATTCCATTAAATCCAGCAGAGAAAATCTTATTGGGAATGAAAAAGAAATTCATTGCAATCGCAATTAAAAATGCACCTAATATAAATCCGCCGATAAGCACAGCGTAATTTTTAATTCGTGTAAAGTTCACGCAACCTTACCTCCCCAAATATTTATTATTTTCCACGTACCTTATCAGCAGCTTGCTTCTTTGCCTTTCGATTTGCCCGTAATTCTTCACGATCTGCTACGCGCTTTTTAAAACGTGCATCTTTAGCAATCGCCTTTTTAATTTGACGTTTATACCCAGGCTTAACATGCTTCTTTTTTTTCTTAACCATTCCAATCATTGTTGGATCGAGTTTAACTGTTGAACGATTTCGCTGAACACGACGACGACGATCAATACCTTCTTTTAACTCACCTTGACTATAGTTTCGAGGTTGAAATTCAATCCCCATTTTTTCAACAGCTGCTACTCGGTCTTCTTCGTCAGGATTGTAAATTGTAATGGCTGTCCCTGGCTGTCCATTCCGACCCGTCCGTCCGACACGATGCACAAAGAATTCTAGCTCTGAAGGAATACCATCATTAATCACTAGGTCAACACCCGGAATATCAATACCACGTGCTGCTAAATCAGTTGCAACCACGTATTGATAGTCTAGACGTTGAATTGCCGCCATTGTACGCTTTCGTTCACGAGGTTGAATATTTCCGTGAATTTCAGCAACCTTAAGCCCTTGTTTTCGCAAGTAACCTGCCAATTCCTTCGCACGTTCCTTGGTGTTAGTAAATACCAAGGCCATATACGGATTTCCCATGGTTAATAAATTATACACGACTTCGTCTTTACTTTTACCTTTTGTACCTACTAAAAGATTCTCAATGGTATTAGCAATTACCGTCTGACTGGGAATCTCTTCCACAATTGGATTATTCAAATATTTCTTTAAAAACGGCTGTAATTTTTGCGGAATCGTGGCTGAAAACACCATCATTTGTAAGTCGGCCGGTAACGCACCAGCAATGGCATCAACATCAGGCAAAAAGCCACCGTCAAGCGTCATATCCGCTTCATCAATAACCAAACTATGGGCAGTATGAATGTTTAAAGCACCGTTTTTATATAAGTCTAAAATTCGACCAGGCGTTCCAATCACGAGTTGTGGTTGGCCATGTTCCAATTGAGAAGCTTGACGACTTTTATCAGTTCCACCAACATAATAGCCAATCTTTGGTTGATGATCTTCTGGAAATTGTTGCGCAATTTGCTTCGCAGCCAGTTGAATTTGCATCGCTAATTCTCGCGATGGTGTAGTAATGATCGTTTGAACAGTTGAACTTTCAACATTAATTTTCTCAAAGATTGGAATTAGAAACGCATGCGTTTTTCCAGAACCTGTTTGAGACTGTCCAACCACGGAACGACCTTGTAAGATCACAGGAATCATTCTTTCTTGCACTGGAGTTGGTTGATTAAAATGAATTGCCTTAAGTGCTTGATAAATTTCTGGTCGCAAATTGTAATCAGTAAATTTCGCCATTAGTTAACCTTATTCTTTCTTTAATATCGCATCCACTTCCGCGATTATAGTTTGTATTTCATTTTCATCTTGAGCAAGTGCACCTGAAGCAAATGGATGACCGCCACCACCATGCCGTGCCGCTACTTGATTGATGACTGTTTGACGCGAACGCAGCCGTACTCGGAAGAAACCTTCTTCTTGTTCTTCAAACACAATCCAAGCCTTTGCCGTGTTAATTTTACCCAAAAGTGGTACGACAAAAGCCGTTCCAAAATCACCCAGGTTAAATTTTTCAACGGTATCATGCTTTAAAATAATATAGTTCAATCCACTTTCTGATAGTGTCATATTTTCAAAAACATAGCCTGACATGCGAGCAGCTTCAATCGAAATGGTATCCATTTGTTGATTGATTTGAGACCAATCAAAATTAAACGTCATTAATTCAGATACAATGGCCATGGTTTGACTATTAGTCGCATAAAGGAAACGGCCAGTATCTCCGACGATACCGTTATAAAGGAATGCAGCGCCAGAATCCGATAATTTTAATTCGTTTTTAAAGGTTTGATAAAATGAAAAAATCATAGCTGACGTCGATGATGCACCTTCAATCACCCAATTAAAGTCACCGTATGGTTCTTCATTTGGATGATGATCGATTTTTATCACTGAATCGCCCTGATGCCAACGTTGATCATCAATTCGAGGTGAATTTGCCGTATCGGTTACAATAACAAGTGCATTCTGATAGTCTTCATCAGGGACTTCGTTCATAGCACCCATCCATTCAGCACTTAGTTTCATCTTACCAACAAGTCGAACATCTTTTTCTGGAAAAGATGTCTTAATTAACTCAGCAAGTCCAAATTGCGATCCAAATGCATCAGGATCAGGTCTTTGGTGTCGATGAATGATGATTTTATTATGTTTTTTAATTTCCGCAAGAATGCTCGTTTGAGCCGTCATATTCTATCTCAATTCTCTTTTATTTCGGTGCCCATTTGCTGCACATCATTAGGTAAATTATAGCACACAATAAGTTCACTAATCAGTGCCATAAAGGTCTAATGTTAAATTATCAAATGTCATGGGTGCCAGCGAAGTCATGGTCAATCCTAATAATCTAATGGGCTGTTCATAACCACCTAGAGCCTCCCAAAGTGATTCAGCCAATTCAAAATACGTCGTTGCATCATTTTGAATGAACTCCGGTAATGTTTCACGCCTTGTTTCAGTTGTAAATGACTCATCTCGCACCTTTAAGACAATCGTCTTGCCATGCATCTGTTGTTTTTCTAAACTATGCACTAACATACTTGATAACTCCTGTAACCGGTCAAAGACACTCTCTTCAGAATTTAAAAACGGTGCATACGTTCGTTCGTTACCAATCGATTTTCTTTCACGCTGCCATGCTACTTCTGAGTCGTCTACACCCCGAATCCGACGATAAAATTCATACCCCATTTTTCCAAAATGATCCATCAATGCACTTTGATCCATCTGAAATAAATCATATCCAGTTTGAATGCCTAACTCATACATTTTAGGCGCTGTCTTGGCCCCAATGCCTCTAATATCTTTCACAGGTAAGGGATCTAAGAATTGTCGAATATCATCAGGTAAGATCATCGTCAAGCCCGCAGGCTTATTGTGTTCAGATCCTAACTTCGCCAAAAATTTATTAAAGGAAATACCGACTGAGCATGTCAGGTGTAATTCATTGTAAATTGACTGTTGTAAATGATGTGCTAATGCGATGCTTGAAGGAAAAAACAGCTTGCTGTGTGTCACATCAAGATACGCTTCATCAAAGGCGATCGGTTCTACCATGTCAGTATATCGATGAAAAATCGCATGGACTTGCTTTGACACAGCTCGGTAAATTTCAAAATTTGGTCGAATAAAACGTGCATTGGGTGCAAGCTTTAGTGCCTCGGCTGCGCTCATAGCTGAATGAACTCCCAATTCACGCGCCTGGTAGTTGGCTGTTGCCACAACACCCCTACCACCATTTCTGCGAGGATCACTGGCTAGAATAATCGCCTGACCTTCATAATCTGGGTGATCACGCATTTCAATTTGTGCATAAAAAGCATCCATATCAACATGAATTATCTGCCGATTCGTATTCAATTGAAGTGAAATTTTTAATAAATCTGCCATTTTGTACCACGTCCTACTCAAAATAAAAGAGGCCGAGATTTTCTCAGCCTCATTTTAATTACTCAGCATCCTTATCAGCAGCTGATGTTTCTTGCTCATCATTCACTGGCGCATCTACATTTTCAGCTGGTGTTGTCACGTTTTGTTTAGTCACAACAGTCCGAATAGCTGAACGGTCAAATGTTAAGAAAACGCCATCTGCATCAAGTGTGAACGTCTTCTCATCTAATTGATCAATCACACCATGTAATCCACCAATGGTCACAATTTCAGACCCTTTTTGAACTGAATTTAGCAACTCTTGACGTGCCTTTGCTGCTTTTTGTTGTGGTCGAATCATCATAAAGTACATCAATGCGATGAAAGCGATGAAAATTAAAATAGTTTGTCCATTCATGGTTTAGAACCCCTTTAATATTAAAATAATCGTGCATTGGGTTTATTATACCCGTAATTTTCAAGCACGTCTTGGCGGAAGTCCAACAAGTTATCATCATAAATTGCCCGACGCATATCCTCCATTAACTTTAACAGATAACGAAGATTGTGAACAGATGCAATATTTTGACCGTACAACTCATTGGCTTTAAATAAGTGATGTAGGTATGCTTTGGTAAAGTGTTGTGAACCAAAATCTTCAGTTTCTTCATCAATCAAACTAAAATCATCTTTATATTTACCATTTGTAATAACGATTCTACCCTGTTTTGTCATTAGTGTACCATTCCGACCAATCCGGGTTGGTAACACGGAATCAAACATATCGATACCACGAATAGCTGAGTCAATCAACGAATCTGGTGCAGCAACCCCCATTAGATACCGAGGCTTATCTTTTGGTAACCAAGGCATTGTGAAATCTAAGACACGATTCATCTCCTCCTTTGTTTCGCCAACTGATAAGCCACCGACAGCATATCCCGGCAAATCCAGATCAACCAATCCTTCCGCAGACAACTGACGTAATGCCTTAAACCCTGCACCTTGGACAATACCAAATAGTGCTTGTTCTTCAGGCCGTTGGTGTGCTATTTTTGCACGCGCCGCCCATCGTGTTGTTCGTTCAACCGAGTTTTTCACGTAATCATAAGACTCAAAATATGGAATTGCTTCATCAAGTTGCATCATAACATCAGAGCCCAAATTGTTCTGAATACGCATCGCAACCTCTGGTGACAAAAACATTGGTGAGCCATCAACGTGATTCCTAAAATCAACACCCTCTTCTGATATTTTATTATTATTTGAGAGTGACCAAACTTGAAACCCACCCGAATCGGTTAATATTGGACCATCCCATTGCATAAACTTGTGTAAGCCACCCGCCTTAGCAATTAAATCATCTCCTGGACGTACCCATAAATGATATGTGTTAGACAAAATGAACTGTGCGTTAATTTCATCTAAATCACGTGGCGATACGTTTTTGACAGATGCCTGCGTCCCAACTGGCATAAACATTGGCGTATGTACAACGCCATGACGCGTATAAATCCGACCCAAACGAGCACCTGTATGCTTTTCAACATGTAAAAGTTCATAAATAACCGGTCGTTTAGGGTCATGCAAATATTCTTCTTTTAAAGGGTACTGATCAATTAAGAATTGATCAAATTCACTAATTTGCCGCATATTTTCTCCTTAATGATGGACATACATCGCATCTCCAAATGAAAAGAAACGATATTTTTCTTCAATCGCATGTTGATACGCATTTAGGATTGTCTCACGACCAGTAAAGGCTGCAACTAACATCACAAGCGTTGATTTTGGTAAGTGGAAATTGGTAATGAATGCATCAACAGTCGTCCATTGATAACCCGGTTTAATAAAAATATCTGTCCAACCTGAGTCCGCTTCTAATTTGCCATTAAATTTTGAGCCGATTGTTTCTAGCGTACGGATTGATGTCGTTCCAGTTGCAACAATTTTTCCACCATTGGCATGGACTTCATTCAATGTCGCAGCTGCCTCAGACGTCAATTGATAGAACTCTGAATGCATTTTATGTGCATCAATATCGTCTTCTTCAACTGGACGAAAAGTTCCCAAACCAACATGCAGGGTTAATTCAACTAGCTTGACACCCTTATCAGAAACCGCCTTCAATAACTCCGGTGTCCAATGTAAACCAGCTGTTGGTGCAGCAGCCGAACCATTAACCTTTGAATAGACCGTTTGATATCGTTCTTGATCTTCCAATTTTTCTTTGATATACGGTGGCAATGGCATTTCACCTAAAGCTTCTAATATTTCAAGAAAAATACCATCATAATGGAACTCAATCATGCGACCACCATGTTCTAGCTCACCAACCACAGTCGCCATTAATTCACCATTCCCAAATGAAATTTCGGCACCGACCGGATACTTTCGTGATGGCTTGACCAATGTTTCCCAAACATCCCCATGATCTTGTCTCAACATGAGTACCTCAACATGACCGCCTGTCTCTGGACGAATACCATGTAACCGTGCTGGCAAAACTCTTGAATTATTCATAACAACTGCATCACCAGGTTCTAAATAATCAATAATATTGAAGAAATGACGATCAGTCATCTCGCCAGTCGTTGCATTTAACGTTAACAAACGTGATGTATCGCGTTTCTCAAGTGGTGTCTGTGCAATCAACTCATGTGGTAAGTCATAATCAAAATCTTCCAACGTATAGTGTGGTGTAGTCATTTTTCCCCTTCTTCCTTATCGATAGGTATTTGTAAATGTTGATATGCGGCTGGGGTCACAACGCGGCCACGCGGCGTTCGTTGTAAAAATCCAATTTGTAACAGATAAGGCTCATACATTGATTCAATTGTATCAATTTCTTCACCAATATTTGCTGCCATGGTTTTCACTCCAACTGGACCACCGTGGTAGTAATTAATCATCGTTAATAATATTTTTTGATCAACTTGATCCAAACCTGCACTATCAATTTTCAGTAAATTCAAAGCGTAGTTAACTAAATCAATATCAACTACGTCTTTATTCTGTACCATTGCGAAGTCTCTCACTCGACGTAATAGACGATTTGCAATCCGTGGTGTGCCATGTGATCGACGCGCGAGTTCAATCGCGCCAGTATCTGTTATTGTCATCGCAAAAATTTTAGCTGAACGCTTAATAATATCAGCTAATTCTTGCTCAGTATAATAATTCATATGTTCAACTATGCCAAAACGATCACGCAATGGTTGAGATAACATACCCCCACGCGTAGTGGCACCAATTAATGTAAAAGGTGGCAAAGGAAAACGAACAGGTCGCGATGACTCACCATCACCAACAATAATGTCGACATAATAATCCTCCATCGCCGAATATAGCATTTCTTCCACATTGCGTGGCAAACGATGAATTTCATCAATGAATAAGACATCTCCTGGCGCTAGCTCATTTAAAATCGCAAGCAGGTCCCCTTGCTTTTCAATCACTGGGCCAGTTGTCGTTCGGAAATTGACCACCATCTCATTAGCGATAACTGCTGCCAGAGTCGTTTTTCCCAAGCCTGGTGGTCCATAAAGTAAAACATGATCAAGTGGTTCTTCTCGTTGTTTGGCAGCTTGAATATAAACTGATAATCGCGCTTTCAACTGTGTTTGCCCAATATATTGGTCTAACTGTGTCGGACGTAATGACTGTTCAAGTTGAATTTCATCACTATCAAGTATGTCATGATTTAAGACATCATCATTCATCATTTACTCCCGTCCTTAAACTAGTAACTTTAACCCTGCCGAAACATATTCTGCTGTCGTCAAATCAGGCTGTCCAATCAGTTTTTTCTCAATTTTTTCAACTTCACGTTGCCCATAGCCTAATGCTTGTAATGCTTCTAACGCATCCGATAATGCTAAATTATCTTCCTTAGGTGCAACAATCGGTTCATCAATTCCTGTCAGGTCAAATGGCAGCTTTGCTATATTATTTTGTAAATCCAATACAATTTGTTGGGCCGTCTTTTTACCAATGCCCGGAAACTTAACTAAATAAGCCACATCGCCATTAATAATCGCTTTAATCAGTCCTGAATGATCAGCATTGACGAGAATTGCCAATGCACTCTTTGGCCCAATTCCTGATACATCTAATAATTTTTGGAATAATACTTTCTCATCGGACTTCTTAAATCCATATAATGTGATGTCATCTTGCCTAACAATCTGTTCAATAAAAACCTGCTCCGTTTGACCAATGACAAATGAATATGGATTTGAAACAACCACCCGATAACCAATGCCTGATACATCAAGTACAATAAACTTTGGTGCAATGGTTGTGATAACACCTTTTAGATATTCATACATTTAAACACCTCATCTAGAAATAACTTCTCTAATTATAGCAAAAAGGCGGTCATTTAACCGCCTTTTGCCATTAATCTTTATTCTTTTTCAAGCCAATGCCTGTCCATGCCGAAAGTAATGAGAATATTGGCGAAAGGAGCGCAAAGAAAACATATGGTGCAAACGATGAAACTGAAACGCCGAGCGTTTGTGCAGCAAAACTACCAGCAACACCCCAAGGCACTAAGTAATTGATAACGGTGCCTGAATCTTCAAGCGCTCGTCCCAAAGCTAACCTTGACAAACCAACGCGATCATATGCCGTTTTCCATAATTGACCTGGTAGAATCGTTGCGAGGTATTGCTCACCAATCATAAAGTTCGCAGTAATTCCTGTAATGACCGTACCAGTTACGACACCTGCGCCACTTTTTATATGCTTAACAATTGGTGCCATCACAGCTTCTAATATTTTTTGTTCTGTTAATAAGCCACCTAACGCCAGCGCTAACATAATAATGATGACCGTTGGCATCATTGACATCATCCCGCCACGATTTAGCAATGCCATCAGCGTTGGATTATGTGATGATGTCTTAAAGCCTTCTAATAACGTCTGACTCAAATCAGCCGCATGATGCGTTGTCATAAATGCTATACCCGAGACTCCGATATTGACTAACAACGTTGGAATAGCCGGGATTTTTAGCCATGCCATAATCATCAATAATCCCAAAGGTATAATTGCCCACCATGTTGGATGCAACAAGTTCGCTAGACCAGTTAATTTGGACACACTCCCACCTTGATGATTAAATCCCATCAACAAGAAAATAATAAATGTTCCTAATAACGCTGGTAATGTTGTCCACATTAGATTTTTAATGTGTGCAAACAAATCTTCCTCAGCGATGGACGCTGCCAAGTTAGTTGAATCTGACAATGGTGAAGACTTATCTCCAAAAATGGCACCTGACAAAACTGCCCCAGCAACTACAGCTGGATTAAAGCCCAACGCGATACCAACACCCATCAAGGCCACCCCAACAGTTGCTAGAGTTGTAAAAGCTGAGCCAATCATTGATCCTACCAAAGCAGTTACTAATAGTGCACTAGGCAAAAACCAAGCCGCATTAGAAATTTTAAAACCAATCCACAGCATTGTTGGAATGACATTCGTTGCCATCCACAATCCAATCAACATCCCAATCAATAAGAATAAAAAGAGTGGCGCAAGCCCCGTTTTGAGGCCAGACAAAATGTCATTTTGTATTGCCTGCCAAGAAATTCGGCGCATTTTACTAAAAATGACCACAACTAAGAGACTTGTGACAAGTGGCACAATTGGTGACAAACCTAAGCCAATAATTCCACCACTAAAAATAACAATTAATAACGCCAATAACCCAATCGCCCAACTTAATTTTGGTATCTGTTTATTTTCCATAATCATTTCCCATAATCCTAAATAAAAAAGTCCCAACTGCGTTCTAAACCGAACACAGTTGGGACGAAAAATCAGCTTCGTGGTACCACCCAAATTTATTCACGCCAAAAACGTGAACCTCTTTAGCTATTGAGTTGTTAATATTTCAGTCAATATACCTGCACCACTCACAGCAACCGTGGCTTCTCTTACGTATAATACATTGCCCTACTTAATATTTGTAAGTTTACAAGCAAGATACTATTCTGTCAACCTAAAACAACAAATAAGTTTAATCCCAACAAAATACCATCAGTATTCGTTTGTTACACTGGCAACTTTGTCAGACTTAGAATTCAGAACAAAAGCAACTGTCATCGAAAACAACATAATGGAAGGTAACGCATAACTTTCTTGAACCTCCCAAATTAAAACATAAAACAATGTTAATGCAAGCGATGACAGATTAAAGAACAACCAGGGCATATTTATCACGTTGTTTTTCAACGATCTTAACGCAATTACTAGATTGATAACAAGAATTACCAAAAAAGAACTACTTGCTAATAACGATGCCACTGTGACGAACATATTGTATTTAGTCGATGTTTCACGACCAATACGTTGTCTAAAGTAACCCAAACTGAAATCCGACCGCCAACCATATAGCGTATTTACCTTATCAAAATATAAATGTAACGTCTTATACAATCCGGCATTTTTTATTGCCTTGATTGTCTGTTTCTTTAGATAGGCATTTTTTTCTTGTTTAGTCTGCTTGTAATACAAAACGTCTCTTGCTTGTGGTGTATTTCTACCAGGTGCTTGGTAATTATACGCTAAAAAAAACCACGACGAAATAGGTAACTGATATTTTTCCGTCAACGTTGAATTACTTTGGTATCCCGTATGCTCAGACACTAATTTTAATCCCGCATTAAATGCAAATAACATCGCAATTGCCAATGTCGACCAAATGATTAACTTTAAAAATTTTGTACGATAAACCACCACCATTATTCCTATTAAAATAAAATATGGGATAAACATATTCGGCCGTGCCACAATGGTGAACGCTAATAAGAATAAAAATAGTCCGCCATGAACCCATCTATTTTTCCCACTTGTCAATTGATAAAATGCGACAAAGGAACCAACCAACGTAGTGATTGCAATTTGTTGCGTATATAATTCGCTAAAGAAAACTGATAGCATTGGAGTCATCATTAATGTGATTAAAAGAAAAATATTGACACCTTTTCGACTAACTAATTTCAATAATAAATACGTCGTCATTATAATAGTCATAATTAGCAGTATATTGCCAATTAAATTACAAAGCATTTCAAAATCATTTAAATTATGAATTAAATCCATCGTCATAAATGGACTAGTGATGATATACGTCAATGTTACAATATTAATGTTATTTACAAATTGATGAAAATAATTTCGCCAAGGTAAATGATTGAACAAATCGTATGCTTGACTAGTAACCACTTTGCCATCAAAAACTGGCGCAATTCTTAAATGAAAACTAACATATATAGTTACGCATAGAATACCTAATACCAAAAGTATAGTTATCCACCTCTGATTAAAAATACTAATTTTGTTGCCTAAAAAAATTAGTAAGGATAACACACCACTGATGATAATAACCGACAATCCAGATGCTAATTTTGTCCCATTAAAAGCATAATTATACGATATAAGATTTCCAGATAACATTGTCGAGACTAGAATTATTCCAACTAATATTAAGACACACCAGACTAAAATTTTAGTCCACCAACTATGTTCACGCATCTCATATTGACTCTTTATCATATTACAACTCACTTTTCCGTTTTAAACTAATATAAAACATTCTTTTTTTGAATGTTACATTTCAGTTTAACATGTTCCGTGGTAAATAATAAAATGCTTTCATTATACTTCATAAATAATGTTTTATTAACATGTGTAACCAACAAGCTCAAAAGATGACTACCGATAATTCACTGACTAAATCTGACAAAAATCAACCCAAATCTAGTACTCACATCTCTGAGCTTCAAAAATACAGGCATAGATGCTTTCAAAAAATGATGCTGGACATACTGACGTTAACTAATCAATTCCAACAACTTAGCATCGCTGACAGAATGTCAAACAAAAACTCTCTCTTTCGATTTCTCTTGATTAATACACTGTCTTGTTTCTTAGATATTTAGCTAATAAGCACATGTCTACAACCATACTGTGCCTGCCATAACTACCATGACATCAGAAACAGATAAGACTGGTTGGGCCCCCGCCACAATCAACTCATTACAGCCTTGAGAGTGACTATCAGTAATACGACCAGGCACGGCCATAATACTTTTGTTTTCTTTCAACGCCAGCGCGGCAGTAATTAAGGAACCTGATTTTGCCTTTGCTTCAACCACTAATAGGTTTTTCGACAAAGCGGCGATAATTCGATTTCTTTGTGGGAAATGATGCTTTCGACAGCCCATTTCAGGTAAGTATTCACTTAAAATCAAACCATTTTGCGCAATCGCTTTTTGCAGTGCGACATGTTGTCTGGGGTAATATTGATTAAGACCAGTACCGATCACTGCAATGGTTTTGCCACGATGTGCTAGTGTACACGCGTGTGTTAATCCGTCAATTCCTAACGCTAAACCTGAAATAATTGTCAAACCTGCACTGGCTAAATCAGGTACCCATGAACGAACAACCTGTTCCCCATACTTAGACGCGTTTCTTGTGCCAACAATACCTAATATTGGGGTATTCAATAATGAGATATCCCCTCTGTAAAATAATACAATTGGTGGTATATCACTTTCCCGTAAAGCCTCTGGATAAATGGCATCACAAATTACCACAGCAGCATGCCGCTTCAATTTTGTGAACGCCATGCCGTCGTTTTGCTGAGACCACTGCTTGATTTGATGGATTCGCTTTGGCGTATATTTCCCAGCTGAGAAAATCACATTCAACATTTCATGCTCTGGAATTTCTAGCATCGATTGAATATGTAAATAGATTAAAAATCTTGATTCAATATTCAAACCCGGAACCAACATTAACCACAATAAAAAATCACGTTGTTTCATAACAAGTATTCCTCCTACTAAATAAGGAACCGCCACAACGTGATTTGTTACATTATTTTTTTAACCGGTGCAAAAGTTTTCCGATGAATAGGTGTAATTCCCAATTCTGTCAAAGCAACCAAATGTTCTCGTGTACCATAACCTGCATTTTGCGCAAAATCATAACCTGGATAGCTCAGATCATATTGTGCCATTAATTCGTCACGGTATACCTTTGCTAGAATACTGGCCGCACCAATACTAATACTGCGGTCATCACCCTTAATTAAACTTTCCTGCGGTATATCAAATGGTAACGACATTGCATCAACTAATAAACCATCAATAGGCTGAGATAAATGATTAACTGCCTGAACCATTGCTAACCGTGACGCTTCATAGATGTTGATGTCGTCAATTACCTCAGCATCGACAATCCCATATGCAAAATCCACAGCCTGTACTTTAATTTTTGGTGCGAGTAACGCTCTTTTTTGTCTCGAAAGTTGCTTTGAATCATGCACCTCAAGTAAATCAAAATTTGGATCAATAATGACGGCTGCTGCGACAACTGGTCCAGCCAATGGTCCTCTACCAACTTCATCAACACCGACCAATGTCTGGCCAACTTGCCAAGCTTGTTTTTCAAACTTCAAACGTTCATCAAATTTCCCCTGTGCAATTGCTTGTCGTTCCACTTGTCGATAATAACGTGTTAATAGCTGCTGTACTCCCTGACGATTGTCAATTGCAAACTCAGCTAATTGTTTTTGACTTGGATTCTGATTTAAGATTTGTTTGATTTCAACAATTGTTTTATTTTTGTTCATCTTGCACAATACCGATATTGTCAGCTGGCATCTCAATCGTATAAGGACCTAATTTACCACGTCGCAATTCAAGTAATAGCCGCTCACCACCACGATTATAATCATCTTTAAAACCAAGCTTTTTGGTGATCGTTAATAATATGTCAACATCTGATTGTTGCGTCCATATATCCGCTGGTAATTTATAACGTTCGGTAATAGCCGTTGGGTTATACGTACGCATAAATTTCAGCATCACTAAAGCAATATCATCCACGTTAATTAATTGATCTTTGATTGCACCCGTAATCGCGAGGTGCTGTCCAACACGCTGATCATCAAATTTTGGCCATAATACACCCGGCGTATCCAAGAGTTCTAAATTAGTCGGCGTTTTTAACCATTGCAATTTTTTCGTCACGCCTGGCCGATCGCCTGTAATTGCCACATTTTTCATCACCAAGTGATTTAACAATGTTGATTTACCAACATTTGGAATGCCAGCAACCAACGCACGAATGGCCTTGTCTTGTACACCTTTGTCAGCAAGTCGCTGCCATTTTTCTGCTAAGACTTCACGCGCAGCCTTGGTGATAATTTGCGGTGTTTTTCGATCACGTGAATCCAATGCGACAACTGCTAGTCCCTGACTTTTAAAATAATTAATCCATGCACTTGTTCGTGCTGGATCAGCCAAGTCAGTTTTTGTCATAACCAGCAATCGTGGTTTATCACCCAATACATCATTGAGCTCAGGATTCCGTGATGACAACGGAATTCTTGCGTCAACCAACTCAAAAACAATATCGACATATTTCATATTATCCCGCATCAAACGAAATGCTTTAGCCATATGACCAGGATACCATTGAATAATTTGTCCCATATTTTCCTGCCTTTCTATTCTTCTGATGCCAAATAAAGACGCCATGCCGCGTCAAATATGTCCATTGACAATAAGTAATTCCCATTTTCCTCTAAATAACGTGAGAGACTATCAAAATCATCACTTTGCTTTGGAAACGCTTGATCATAAAATGCGTTGTTTGCAAATTGTTTCACTTCATCATGAGTAACTGGATCGCGCTGTGTCATTAACCATTGATAAAACGATCGTCGCATTAGTTTGATAACCCCGCTCTAAAAATAAACTGATTTTTTTCCATGTTTATTTTTTCTATCTTAAATTTCAGACCTGATTGATTTGGTATCTGATTTAAATTAATTCGAATCGTCTGGTCATGCGCATTGACCGTCACCCATTTTGGTAAGTCTAAATGGTCACCTAAAGCACTCATGACATATTTAACGGGTAACGGTAACTGGCCCACTGCAACAGAATCAGCATGTAATAATAAATTACCATTTTTAGTCACACTCGGAGTCATTTTCATCCCATAGTCAACGTGTTGTCCTAATAACCTTTCAGTACCATAAACCATCATTGATTTTTCAGCCATCTCAAATCTAAATTTACCTTTTAAATCAGGGTCATTATTTAGATACTGATTTAACCAAGCATTTAAATTTGTTTTAGTCATTCTAACTTCCATTGCAGCATCAGCAATATTTGGCTTAACATCCTTGGTGCCTGCTTGATTCTGTGGCAAGAGTAACAATACGATTGAAAGCAAAACCACTGCAATCAGAGTCCCACCAATCCCCCAAAGAAGGCCTTGATTTCTAATTTGTTTTTGTTCTTTTGTAAATTGATGACGCATTATTGATATAACCAATCTTTCTTATGTGCAAGCATCTTTCTAACAAGTGCTTGGCTCATTTTGTCATAGCCCTTATCATTTGGATGATAATGATCTTCTTCAGTAATATATTGATTTTTTTCTTTTTCAGGTGAACTCAGCGTCTTTTCAACGACTTTATTCTTAGTTGACCCTTGGAATGCCAAATCTGCTTCTTGTACGAGCTTCTTCTGTGCCTTTTTATTCTGGTACTGACCAAATGTTAAGGTCTGATAAATTGACACGTAATAAGCATCTTTCATATTAGTGATTACTTTTTGATTAATGCCATTGTACAACTGCACAGCCTGATTTAAATCACTACGATTTGCCAAGTAAACATATAGTGGATTGTAATTACCGAATAGAAATAGTGGTGCATGCCGATTAGTTTCCCGAACAAAATCAGTTAATTTCGTAAGTTGTTTTTGATAATCACTTTGATTATCAGAAAGTTGTGTTAAAACATCAGTCTGTTTTTTCGTTTTCATTAATTGAAACAATGCTTGTTGTAAATCATTGCCACCTGCTGTCATCACGATTACATCCGCTTTTTTTATCACCCTAATTGCACTTGGATTATTTTTAATACGTTTTAAAATCTGATCTGAACGATCACCAGCTTTACCATAGTTAGTCGTTTTAACTGACAAATGATACGTTTGTTGCAATAATTTAGCCGTTCTTTTTTCATAACCGCCCTGATTAGTTGTATCACCCACACCCTCAGTTAGTGAATCGCCAATTGTTACAAGGTTAATTTGTGTTTTTTGCTTTGCTTTAGCGGCAACATTTGGTGCCACCAAACCCATAAGTAATATGGTCATCAAAAAAACAACTCTTTTTTTCATGAATGCCTCCTTCATTAATCTAATGGTTTCAATTATATCAGAAATCCCAATCGAGATATTAAAACCTTGTCATCTCATCAGTAATAAAAAAGACTAGTTGTTTCCACTAGTCATTGATTATTTAAAATGCTTTTAAATAGCTAAAGCCAAACGCCCCAACCCCTGTATGTGTCGCTACCGTTGGTGTTGTCTGTTGCACCATCAATTCGGCATCAGGAAATTCTTCGCGCAAGCGTTTAGCAAATGCTTCAGCTTCATCTGGAATACCTGCATGCGACAAACCAATCATTTGAATACCATCTGTATCATGCATTTGGTTCAAGATTTTATCTAAATAATTCTTGGTTGTCTTTGAACCACGCCCTTTGACTTCAGCTTCAATTTCACCATCTACAACATGTGCGCCAATTTTAATATTCAATAAACCACCAATGAACCCGGTTGCTTTTGAAATTCGGCCACCTGCAGTTAGATTATCTAGTGAACTTAACGTTAAATAAAGTTCAGTATTTTCGCTTGTTTGTTCAATATCAGCTAGAATTTCAGCCACACTAGCCCCGGCTTGTGCCATCCGAGCTGCTCGAATGACTTGGAAGCTTTGGGCCCGATCAATGAATTTAGAATCAACGGGGTGAATACGCTCACTATGCACCAATTGTGCGGCCTGTTGAGCTGTATTAAAGGTACCTGATAGACCAGGTGTCAAATGAATGCTGATAATTTCACTATCATCATCTAATAAACGCTCGTATTCATCCGTGAACACACCAATTGAAGGGGTTGATGTTTTGGGTAAATTCTTAGCAACCGCCATTTTATCCATAAAATCTTCTCTAGTAATGGTGACACCATCTTCATACATCACATCATCAATCATAACCGTCAATGGCACAACTGTAATTTCTAATGCTTCAATTTCATCAGTCGTTAATACTGCGGTTGAATCCGTTACAATTTTCACTTTTGACATCGTCTCAATTTACTCCTTTGTTTACAAACTCTCTGGATCGCGCATCCATGCGAGTGCTAAAGCACCTTGACCTAGGTGTGTCCCAATAACGGGACTAAAATACGAAAGTTCAAATTCTAGTTCAGGATATTTTTCTTCTAATTCTTGACGCCATTTTTCACCGGCAACTGGATCATTGCCATGAATAACCAAAGGTATGATTGGATAATCCGCTGCCAATAGGGCCTGATTAAATAATTCTTCAACGCGTTTTTGTGCTTTTTTCATTGAACGTACTTTTTCAAACGGTACGATGTAATTTGATTCGTCATCAAAGGTTAAAATTGGCTTTACTTTCAGCATTGTACCAATAACCGCACCAGCATTTGATAGGCGTCCGCCGCGTACTAGATTATTTAAATCATCAACCACAAAATATTCATCAATTGATGCACTTAATTGATCAAGCACATCAATGATATCTGCGACAGAATGTCCCTCTTGTGCCATTTTAGCAGCTTTTAACACCTGCCATCCCATTAATCTAACTGTAATTTTAGAATCATACGGAATGACCTCTAAGCCCTCAATTTTATCATCGATTGACTTAATGTTATTCACAAATCCAGAAATTGTTGATGCCAGATGAATCGACAATACCTGGTCATAACCATCAGCCTTCAATGATTCATACATCTCAAGTAATTCACCAATTGCTGGCTGTGACGTTGAAGGAAATGATTCCGATGTCTTGAGCATATCGTAAAACTGTTTCGTAGTAAGATCTTGCCCCTCTTTGTACACTTTACCATCCAAGATAATTGGAATTGGAATCACCTTGATTCCATATTGTGCTGCTTCTTCTTTTGTAATTGTTGCCGTTGAATCCGTCACAATCGCAATTTTCATAGTCAATTAATTCACTTTCTATCTAAAACACGTCTATTTAAGACATATAATCTAATTATTCATAATAATATTATACGCTTATCTATTATTAGTTCATAGACAGAAAATCAATATTTTTTACAATTGCCTCTCTCCATGCAATATAAAACCTTTTATCAGCAGCATTCTAAACAAACGAAACAATGAAGAAAGTCAACTTGAAATACGTGACAACTATCTGCCAAAAATTACAAAAATGCGATTGTCCCAAAATAGACATACAATGATAAGCATACCACAATCATCACACTTACTTGAAAATTTCCGAAATCACGTGCCCATCAATGCTATTTGTAAACTTTAATCCAAGCATTGCGGCCATTGTCGGCCCTTCATCAGTTAAATCAACATCTAAATCTAATCTTTGCTGGGCCTTGATATCTGGACCTGCAAAAATAGCAGTTGTCGCATAATCTGCATGCGTTGGTAAATAACCATGCGTCGCTTTATAACGATCAGGTTCACCCGCCAATAGCATATCGTTTGTCACTTCTTCCACAATTGCTGGACGATGTGTTTCATCGGTGAAGTAATATCCGTCCGCCGCCTCAACCATCAAGCTAGCCTGTGGATCAGCACCTAATTCAACTAATTCCGCATGTTCAATAATCAAACGAATACCTGGGACAGTTTTGATTGTATGGCGCACCACATCTAATAAGGTCCCATCTTTAATATAAATATAACTTGCGCCATCAACATGCTTCGCCAAAACTTGCCAATTACGTCGCACGCGACCATTGTTCGTTCCTTGTAACCATCCCATGGCTTCAAAACACATATTCAAATGAATCATTTGATCAACATTCATTTGGTAATGATCCCCAACGACCATAAAATCAGTTTCATCGAAAATATTTGCCTTTTTCGTTGCCGCCACTAGCGTCCCAACATGTTGATCTAATCGATCTAAGGCGTCGATTGCCTGTTGTGATCGCACACCATAGCGATGGCGATGGGCATCTAAGTCAACAAGATGAATAAGGGTCAAATTAGGCCGATGATTAATCAGTGTATCAGCGGCAACTGCGGTCACAAATTGATCCAACTCAGGCTGCTGAATACCACGTCTTAAATGACCATATTTTCGTTCCATACCCAATAGAAACAAAGGGGTACTCGCCTTAAACGATGTTAGATATTGGTTCGTCCAAATCCGATTCGGAAATATCTCTGCAATATGCCAATTAATTTTTGCTCCAGCAGTTACTGGCCACAGAAAAGCAGCCGTCGTTAGGCCTGCCTCGCGCGCTAAATCGTAGACCGTTGGTACCTTAATTTGTTTAGCGTACCAAAACCAATCTGGCGAAATACGTTCAGTCTGTTTCAACGTCGCATCGATAATGCCATGTTTTTTAGGATAAGTACCTGTAATAATTGAGGTATGCGATGGATAAGTCACACTGGGATAAACACCCTGAACTTTTCGAACCCAAGTGCCACGATTGATCAAAGCAGCCAAATTTGGCAAAAACTGTAATCGGTTTTTTACATCCGAAAAACCAAGTGCATCTAATGAAATAACAACCACATGTTTGGCCATGATAACCCCTTTTGTAGACACCCTACTTTAATTTAGTGACCGATTTATCCAAACGATTCAATAGAATCTGTAGCATCGACTTTTCCTCGGTCGCCCACAGAGAAAAAACCTGTTTTTCTAGGTTATCATATGCTGATTGAACGTTAGATAACACCGCTTCGCCTTGATCAGTTACTTCGTAGATGAGCTGCCGCCGATCATGTCCGACAGCAACATGATTAACTAATTCTTTTTTTACTAACGAATTCAATTGACGGGACAATGTTGAATTGTCTAAATGGGTTTCCAAGCTCAGTTTATCCTGCGTGTCAAACTGTTGGGCAACATTTGCCAACAATTGCCACTCCGCTATGGTCACATTTTGTGCCATTGTGATTTTTTTTAGTACTTGCTGATAGGATTTATCAGTATCTCTCAACGCTTCTAAAATCGGTTTCATTTTAGATTCCTTTCGCTACTCACTAGGCAAAACTCAGAATATTAATTTAGTTTCTTTTCTTAATTATACTAAATTAATACGTTCATGGTTAATTTCGCCTATTTTTAAAAATACGTATGCGCGATTGATTGATATATATCCTTAAATACCGTTTACATCTCTACCTGTGGAACTTTTTTTCGGCAAATCAAAATATATATGATAGCGCCCGTCATGATTATTACCCAGATGACAGGTACAAAGACTGTGTTAAATGTAACCGAACTAGCCGCAAAACAACTTAATAACATCGAAATATCATTCCAAACATAAAATGCAATGCTTTCAGAATAAGGTGACACTTTAATCTTTCTAAATGTCGGAATAATTGCGAGCGCCTCAATTACTGCTAAGATAACGAGCAAAACGCTCTCGCTCATTAATCCTAAACCAGTAAGAATTACTGGCCCTGCAATTCCTGACATCATCAGGATAATAAAGGGCCAATCTAAACCATTTTCACGACTCGTTTTTAATCCTTTGATCCCAAAATATGTACAAAATACAACCGTAAAAACCATTGAAGTTGCCCCAAAACCACCATGATGTCGTAAAATGATAATCACTTCAATCAAGGAAATTAATGCCCACAAGAAAAAAGTTGGCGAATTTGGTTGAAATTCGCCTCGCTTTAAGGCCTTCAAAGCCGGTACATTACGATAAATAATCGCAAGCATGGCTAAACCACCAAAAATTGCTCGTAAATCTTCCATTAGTCTGCTAGTCTGCCTTTCAGATTCATTAAACTATTGCTTCAATCATAACAAATCCATAATCGACATTTAGCTTTTTCACAATTCATTCAAAAAACGTCTTAAGATTCAACAAAAACTTTAAAAAAACGTTGCATTCAAATTTGAATGCAACGCTGAGAAAAAGGATTGGGTATAGAAGCTTTTGCTCCCATATCAATATTGTAAAAGGATTCTGTCATAAAAATATAGAATTCATAATTAACTAACAAACTATTTAATTTTTGGTCATTTATTCTATCTAAAACATCCTAAAAATAAGATTTTTCCGATAAATAGGATATAGTCAATGGATCCCTAACAGCAGCCTTGCATATGGCGTCATCCGATCTTTCGACCACGCTGGTTCAAAAACAACATGCAAATCAACGCTCTTGATTCCTGGTACATTTAATACGGCACGCCGGATTCGTTTTTCTAATAAATCACTCAAAGGGCACCCCATCATTGTCCAAGTCATCGTAATCATAACCGCATTTTCGGATACTTTCACTCCATAAATCAAACCTAAATTAACAATATCACAACGTAATTCTGGATCTTCAACCATAGTTAAAGCATGCCAAATATTATTTTCTATCTCGTTCATGTGCCTACTTTCTCAGTTATAAAAGAACTCGCTCACTTTCAAAGTCTATCCGACACTGCCGGCCATTTCAAATTGCATCAACCGATTCAGTTCCACTGCATATTCCATTGGTAACTCCTTAATAAACGGCTCTGCAAATCCCATAATAATCATCGCGGTTGCATCGCGCTCAGAAATACCACGACTCATGAAATAATTAAGTTGCTCAGCTGATAAGCGTGACACTTTCGCTTCGTGTTCCAATGTCACTTGCCCGTTATTCACCTGATTATAAGGAATTGTATCAGCGGCTGATTGCGCGTCCATTAGAATGGTATCACATTCAACATGGGCAGTGGCACCAATCGCATCTTCAACAAAACGAACATCACCTCGATAATCTGTCTTACCACCATCGTGAGCAATTGATTTAGAAATAATTGATGACGATGTATTCGGCGCATTATGTATCATTCGTGCGCCAGAGTCAAGATGAATTCCTGCACCAGCCACAGCAATTGATAACATTGTGCCCCGAGCACCACTTTCTTGCAAATAGACTGCTGGATATTTCATCGTTACCTTCGATCCAAAATTACCGTCAATCCATTCCATCGTTGCATTGCGATACGCATACGCTCGTTTTGTTTCCAACGAATAAACATTATCTGACCAATTTTGAATGGTTGTATATCGACAATAAGCATCTTTTTTGACGACCACTTCTACCACTGCAGCATGGAGTGCATCGCCTGAATACATTGGTGCTGAACACCCCTCAACGTAATCCACATGTGCGCCTTCATCAACAATGATTAACGTTCGTTCAAATTGACCTTCATTCGTTGTGTTAATTCTAAAATATGACTGGATAGGCACATTAACATGAACGCCCTTAGGAACGTAAATAAACGTCCCCCCTGACCAAACTGCAGCATTCAGTGCTGTCATCTTATTATCAGCTATTTTAACAATCGTACCAAAGTATTCACGCACTAATTCAGGATATTGCTGGAGTGCAGAATCGGTGTCCATAAAAATAATACCTAGAGCTTCAAATTCAGCCTTCATTCGTGAATAAACAACTTCTGATTCATACTGAGCGGATGAACCCGCAAGCCACTGGCGTTCTGCCTCTGGCACGCCCAGTCGCTCAAAGGTGGTTTTCATTGCTTCTGGTACATCATTCCAATCTCGGTACTTATCCCTAGCAGGTTTATTGTAATAATATATTTCATCAAAATTTAAAGCCGACAAATCTGGACCAAAGGCTGGCATTGGCATTTTTAAAAATTGTTCATATGCCACTAAACGGTACTCAAGCATCCATTCAGGCTCGTTTTTTGCCGCAGAAATAGCTTTGATCACTTCAACAGACAGGCCCTTCCCAGTTGAAAATACTGGTTCAATGTCATCCGCATATTGTAACTCATCTGCTGCTTTTTTTTGAATTGCTTGCCTAGTAGCTGACAACTCAGCTGTTCGTTCAATTTCTGCCATATCAATTAACCTCCATATTAATTTTATAAACAAGCACTGAGCGTATGCCAGGCTAACGTGGCACATTTAATTCGCGCTGGAAAATTCTTCACACTTGAAAAAACTTGGGCATCACCTAATAAATGGCTATTTTGTTGTGCCCATTCTTCTCCCGTCACTAAATCAAAAAACGATTGACATAATGCTTTTGTATCCTGTACTGATTTTCCAATCACTAATGTTGTCATAATCGATGCTGACGCCTGACTAATCGTACAACCACTACCCTGCCAAGCAATTTGACTAATCACACCCTCTTTCACCATCACCTGAACTGATATCTGATCACCACAACTTGGATTACTACCTGACTGAGAACATGTAAATGTGGTTAATTCACCTTTGTTCTGCGGATAGCGACTGTGTGTCAACAGCACTTGCCGATAAAGTTGATCTAATTTAGTGAGTGCCATTAAAGTATGCCTCAACTTCCTTAATACCAATGATTAATCGATCAATATCTGCTACTGAATTATAGAAGGCCAAGCTCACCCTCAACGTACCATTCAAATTCAAAGCCGTCATCAGGGGTTGTGCACAGTGATTCCCTGCTCGAACCGCAATTCCTAACTGATCAAATGCCGTTGCAGCATCATGCGGATGAATATTATTAAAATTGAATGATACAATGCTTGTTCCCGTTGTGCCAATGACACTAATTACTGGTATCTTGGCTAATTCCTGACGCAAATAATGTGTCAATCGCTGCTCATATTGCATAATACGTGTGAGGTCCAAATGCTGCAGGTAAGAAATGGCAGTCCCTAATCCGATTGCCGCAGCAATATCAGGTGTCCCCGCCTCCAAACGCCAAGGTAATGCTAAAAATTTTGTCTGATTTAATCGCACTTCACTGACAATGCCGCCCCCAACTTCAAACGGTGCAAACTGATCCAACAAATCTCGTTTACCGTACAGAATACCAATGCCAAGTGGCGCATAAAGCTTATGCCCTGAAAAGACCATAAAATCAATATCTAGCGCTTCAACATCAATTGGAAAATGAGCAATTGCTTGAGCTGCATCACCGATTACCAGTGCACCATATTGATGCGCAAGAGTTATAATTTGTTTCATATCTGGACATTGCCCAGTCACATTTGACATCATTGTCATGGCGACAATTTTCGTCTGAGGCGACAATAGTTGTTCATACGCATCTAAATCTAAATGACCGTTTTTATCCACGTCAACAACTCGCAGAATAGCACCACTTTTTTTTGCCAAACGTTGCCATGGTAAGAAATTGGCATGATGTTCTAAAATCGACACAATTATTTCATCACCTGGTTCAATATGTAATGGGCCATCGTTACTTGCTAACCAATTTATTCCTTCAGTTGTCCCTTTTGTAAAAACAACTTCATCGATTGAATGGGCATGGATTAATTGTTGCACTTGATGTCGAGCTAATTCATAAGCATGTGTTGCCCGCTCTGATAAAGTATGAATACCGCGATGAATATTACTATTATCATTAGTATAAAAATCAACCAACGCATTAATGACCGCTTTCGGTTTTTGTGTTGTTGCCGCATTGTCAAGATACACTAATGGTTCATCATTAATCATCTGATGCAACGTTGGAAAATCATCCCGAATGGCTAAAAAAAACGCATCTTCATTCATGATTCAACTGCCTTTCAATTTCAGTGTAAATCTCATTTTGCCAGCCTTGTGGCAAATGATTAATTGTCTGAGTGATGAAGCCGCGTGTCACCAGTCGCTGTGCGTCATCAAGCGGAATACCACGGCTCAATAAGTAATTGACCTGGTCTTGGTTGACTTGACCTACTGAAGCTGCATGGCCTGCCATAACATCATCTTCATCGATTAATAGAATCGGATTAACTTCTCCGGTGGCCAATGTATCAAGCATTAACAGCCTTGATGCTTGCTGCGCATCAGAACCTGCGGCACCTTTTTTCACATGACCAATACCATTAAATGTAATTTTAGCTGTGTCCATCGCAATCCCTCGCTGTTGAATATGACCGATAGTATGCCGCGCATCATTAATCACTTGATTCGTTATTTTAAGGTATTGATTTTGTTTAACCACACCAATCACTGACGCATTCGTCTGCGCACCTTCACCAGCTAAATGGGTTGTCATATTAATGCCAACATGTGCGGTTCCTAAAACAAGCAATAGCATATTAACTTGGCTATCTGCAGCGATTGTAACATCAATTGTTAATTGTTGCGTGCCATCACCTTGATAATACATGATGAGGTCACGTTTAACACGCTGCCCAATAGTGACCTTTATGCTTTGTTCGTCAGTTTGTTTGATGTTAATACGCATTGGTCGATTCGAATCTGATGACACGACCAATTCTGAATTTGCAGCTGATAGCACCGCAACTTGTTGTTGCTGTATACTTTCATCTGAAAAAAATGCTTGCTCTGCCATTTAAATATCCTCATCAGTCAAAATGATATCTAGACCCAATTGATCACGTAATCCTGCATAACCACTTGCTTCTAATGCCTTTGCTAAATCCGCATCACCAGTTGTTACAATGCGTCCATCCATCATGATATGAACAAAATCAGGTACAACGTAATCAAGGAGTCGCTGATAATGGGTAATCATCAGTGCACCAAAAGTTGTCTTTCGCATATGATTAACACCCTTTGCGACCACTTTTAACGCATCAATATCTAACCCAGAATCAATTTCATCGAGAATTGCAAATTCAGGTGCAATCATCAACATTTGTAGTATCTCATTTCGTTTCTTTTCACCACCAGAAAAGCCCTCATTCAAATAACGTTCAGTCATGTCAGACGTCATTCCCAACAATTCACTTTTTTTTGCTAATTCTGTTATAAACGCCATAATACTAATTGGCTGGTCAACTGGTCGCCGTGCATTTATAGCGGCTCGAATAAAATCCGAACTAGTCACCCCAGGTACTTCAACCGGATATTGCATAGCCAAAAAAAGACCTGCTCGTGCACGTTCGTCGATTGTCATTTGTGTGATATCTTGCCCATCCAAGCTCATTGTTCCAGCCGTAATTTCATAATTTGGGTACCCCATAATGACTTGTGACAAAGTAGATTTTCCTGTCCCATTTGGTCCCATAATTGCATGAACTTCCCCTGTTTTCAAAATTAAATTCACACCTTTTAAGATTTCTTGATTATCAATTGCGACATGCAAATTCTCAATTTTTAATTCACCCATTAATTCGCCCCTATTTTTATATTATTAGTATATACAATCATACCGCGTTTCAATTTCATTTTTGTGAAGAAATTAAATATATCTTGTCTCAATTTGACTCATTTTAAAATTTCAGTATCCTGTGCTTAGCTCCACCAGAAAAATTGATCTACAGTCAATAAATCGTGTCATACCAATTCATTCGCATTGACAGAATTTGTTTGACATATGTACGACGTTAATATGACAACTAAACGGTTACTCATATATAACCTCATTTCATTTTAGACAATCAAAAAAGCCTGTCAATCTCGAATGAGACTAACAAGCTTTTTTAATTTAAATGACTCAACAACGCCTAAAGCCTCTTTGATTAGTCACTCAATGTTTTCCTTATTCAGCTGCAGCAGCCATTGCCACGGCACCCAAGAAATTAATTGGTTGGCTGAAGTTTGGTTGGAATAAGAAGTCAGACATTGCCAAATCATCAATCGTCATCTTATTTTGGATTGCAAGTGACAAAGCATTAGCTGTTTGTGAAATATCATGCTTTGAGTAGAATGACCCACCAAGAACTTGACGCGTCTTTTCATCCCAAGTCAACGTGGCGCGAACAGGTGTCGTTGTCAACATGAAATCAGGCCGATAGTCTTGTTCAATCGTGATTTCTTTAATTCCAGTAATACCACGTGCCTCAGCTAATTGTTGATTCAATCCAGAAGCAGCCATCGCATAACCGTACAATTCAACAGCTGAAGTTGATTGTGTTCCTAAATAAGCCACTTGTGGGGTATTGATGTTCTTTCCAACTAAAATCCCCTGACGGATAGCATTAGTGGCAAGTGGAATGTAATCATCCTTTTGTGTTGGATTATAGAAAACAGTAGCTGAATCACCAGCTGCATAGACATCTTTGACAGATGTTTGCATATACTTATCAACAATAATCGCACCATTTTTTATCATATCAACTTGTCCAGTAAACAAATCAGTACGTGGCAAGAATCCAATCCCTAAGACTGCGATATCAGCCTCATATACGCCCTTGTCTGTTGTGACCTTAACACCAGTTTCAGTTTCTTCAAAACTTTTAACCATTTGTCCCAAAGCCAATGTCACTCCGTGTGCCTGATATTGTGCTTCAACTTCATCAGTAATATCTTTATCGAAGTTTTTAGCTAACACACGGTCTAATCCATCAATCAATGTCGTCTTGATATTATTAACAGAGAATTGTTCAGCCAATTCGGCACCGATATAACCAGCACCAATCACAATGGCACTTTTAGCTGACTTGGCAGCTTCTTTAATTGCCTTAGCGTCATCCCAGTTTTTGCACTTGTAAACATTTGCCCCATCAATACCAGGAATTGGTGGCATAACAGGCTTTGACCCAGTTGTGATCACAATCTTATCAAACGTCTCAGTTTTCGATTCATTTGTTTTCAGATCAACAGCTGTCAACGTCTTAGTTGCCAAATCGACGGCTGTCACATCATGTTGCATCTTCATTTGAATGCCATCAGCTTGCATTGCTGCAACTGAGTCGTAAAACATCTTCTCAGAAGATGACACGTGATTACCTACCCACAAAGCAATTCCACAAGACAAGAATGACACAGTATCATTACGTTCAAACACTGTAATCTCTGCATCAGGATTATTC
This sequence comes from Weissella diestrammenae, assembly GCF_014397255.1. NCBI lineage: Bacteria > Bacillati > Bacillota > Bacilli > Lactobacillales > Lactobacillaceae > Weissella > Weissella diestrammenae. Next base: position 1,447,274 of record NZ_CP060724.1, on the reverse strand, counting down.
TTCAGAATTTCACGTGAAGAAAAAATACCAGCATGTGTACATCCAATAACTGCAACTTTCATAATTAAGGCCTCCAAAGTATAATAAAACGCTTACATTGCGTATGACTACATTATACAACGTAAGTGAAACAATTAACATTATTTTTACTCACTAATTGAAAGTAATTGACATTTTGTAAGCGTTTTGATTGAATTCTTATTTATTTTCTTTGATTGGTAGCGTAATTCTAAACACAGAACCATGTCCTAAAGCCGATTCAAGTACGATTTTCCCACCATATCCCTCAATTAATTTTTGTGCAATACTCAACCCTAAGCCGTTGCCACCTTGCTTGCGGGAACGAGCCTTATCAACGCGGTAAAAACGATCAAAAACATGATCAGCATCCGCTTGACTAATTCCCTCACCAAAATCTTGTACCGCAATTTGCACTTGAGCAGGTGTTCTTGAGATTGAATAATGTATCTCTTTTCGCATCTGTGAATATTTAACCGCATTATCAGAAAGAATAATCATAATTTGTTCTAAATGATCTCGCGACATATTAACGATGGTACGTTGCTTCAAATCATCATCAAGCATAAATAAGAAATCACCATGAATCATCTTAAAATTATTAAAGACGGTTGTCACGACTTGCTTGACATCAGTATCGCCATCTTTAAAAGATAACTCAACCTGATCAGCACGAGTTAAATCCAACATTTCTTGAACTAAACCTTGCATGCGTGTCATTTCTGTTAATGATGCAGCAATGGACTCGTCCAACACCTTAGGATCATCCTTCCCCCAACGATTCAACAATTCCATATGACCTTTAACAATTGCCACTGGCGTACGTAACTCATGTGAGACATCTTCCACAAATTGATGTTGAGCCAAGATAAAACGTTGCATTCGATCCAACGTTTGATTAACTAATTCCGCTAAGTCGGTCAACTCATCATGTCGACGACCCTCGCTCTCAATTCGTTTTTGCGATTGCGGATCAGCCTGCATGGCGTTGACGACAGCTCGAATACTTTCGACTGGTCGCAACAGATAATCTGCCAGCCAATAGCCCCACAATGCAATAAAGATTAATCCGAGCAACATCATTAATATGATAATTAAATAAATATGCTTGAAGAGCGTGTTGAAGCCGATTAAATGATTCTCTATGACTACCGTTCCCATGGTGTCACCGTTATGATCATACAACGGTACGCGGCCAATCAGCATCACTTTACCAGCAATTACTTTTTGCTGAACTGATTGTTTGCCAACTGCCTGTGCTTTAATTTGTTTGCCATCAATGGGATAAACTCGAGCATCATTTTTGTTAAATACACTAACATTAAAATCAGGCCGCACCAGTGATGCAAATCCTGTATCATTCCCTATTTCGTCAATGCGCCCCTGAGGCCGTAATGCTGCATCAATCGTTGCTGGCAACAATTCATCTTCCGATAAATTCTCTAGTCGCCGCTCGACTAATTGCAATGACTGTCGCACTTCATTTCTTTCATCTAGTAACATTTGCTTTGAAAAAGCAATCACAATCATATAACTAAAAGCAATAAAAATTAAAAAAACACCAACAGCCGAGCCAAGAGCCCACTTCCACTTTAGTGACATCCCTTTAACTTGCTTTGGTGTTTCTTCAACAATGGTTAGTCTATCCATTGAATTATTCCTCACATTTACTGACGCATTACATAACCAGTACCACGAACGGTCTGAATGTATGATGCTCGTGAATCATTTTGGTCAATCTTGTTTCTCAGATAACGAATATAAACATCGACAACATTGGTTTCAACGTTATCATCATATCCCCAAACTTTGGCAAGTAAATCTTCACGTGATTGAACCACATTAATGTTTTCCATCAAAATCAACAATAATTCGTATTCCCGCTTTGTCAGGTTGATAATTTCATCGCCTCGACGTGCAATGCGATTTTCCTTCTCAACGACAAGGTCACGATATTTAACAACGCTTTGATGGCTCGCATGTTCCTCGGTTTCAATATTAATTCGCCGTAGTAATGCTCGAATACGGGCCAGCAATTCTTCAATCGCAAACGGCTTAACGACATAATCGTCAGCGCCATAATCCAACCCAGATACCCGATCAATGACAGAATCACGAGCTGTCATCATAATAATTGGTGTATTTTTAGCCTCACGTAACCGGCGAGCAACTTCCAAACCGCTTAATTCAGGCAACATCAAGTCTAACAGGATTAAATCAAAGTCCTCCTGTAGTGCCGCTTCTAGTCCTGTACGGCCGTTATCTGCAGTAAATGTCTCATAACCTTCATGTTGTAATTCTAGCTCAACAAAACGTGCCAAATTTACTTCATCTTCAATCACAAGGATCCTACTCATACTAGTCTCCCACCTAACTTTAGTATTCTGTTTAAATCTTCAAATTTAGTAACTTACTCATTCTAGCATAAAATTCTAATTTTTATCAAGGATATCCCGATATTATCGACTTTTTATTTCTTAACATCCGCATTTATTACAGTCAATTTGGACATCAAAATCTCATGTTTTTAATATTTAAATGGCGTAAAATTGCGATTAATTTCATAATCGTGCCGCATCTACCAAAAAAACACAAAATATATAAATTAATTATTTTTGTCTGTTTTTTTATATTTAAGCCGAATGAGTATCAGCGTAATTGGTAAAACTAAGATGATACCTAAAAATGCGTACAGCATCGACAGCATTGTCGCGACGAACAGTTTATTATTAATCACATCCGCAAAACTATAATTCAACTTAACAAACATGATTCCCAAACTTAAAAAATCGGCCATAAATCCAAAAAGAACTGTATTCACTGCTGTCCCAATAATCTGTTCTCCTAAATGCTGTCCCATTTGTAATTGTTTTTTTATTGGCATATCGGGATGATGTTTGGTTAATTCAAAGAACCCAGAAGCGATTGCAACAGCAGCTTCAGCAATTGCCCCCAAGGTTGCTAGCAGTGCCGCTGCCATACCAATTTTAACAAAACTCACTGCTACCTGTAGTGTTAGCCCTTCTAATTCTTCTGAATTTTCAACGGCAAACCCTTGTACCTCATTAAGACTTTGCATCGGAATAATAATCACCATCAAAATAACCATCACAATAATACTGGTTTGTACGGCCGTTAAAATCGTTTCCTCATCCGCGCCGGTACTTAAAATTGTCACCATTAAAACGATAATACTACAAGTCATTAAGACCACAAAAATATTGAAGCCCCAATTAATCAAAATGATCATGACAAACAAAACACCGAAGTTAATCCATAGGCTCAAAAACGCGCCTGCGCCTTTTAACCCACCAATTAGCACCATCAAGCTCAATAAAATCAAAGCTAAAAGCAAATTAACTGTCATTTATTTTCCCTCACTCGTCGTGCAAACCAGTTATCAATCAACACCCATAAAATACCTGCTGGAACAGTTAAAACAATTCCAATGGCACTAATTAATGTTTGTGTCATCCCTAACGCCATATTCATGTCATACGTGTACCCAATGTTATTGCCATTCCGAAGATATAAAATGGCCATTGGAATCTGTGCTGCAATAAAAATTAATAATAACACATTAATCAACGCACCAAATATTTCCTGACCAACATTTCGGCCAGCCTGAATCAAGGTTGTCGAAGTCACATTAGGCGTTTCTTTTTTTAGCGTAAACAATGTCGCAATCATATCGGTCGATTCGTCCATAACCGCACCCAAGACACCCACTAAGGTCATTGCAAAGAACATCGGTCCCGGTAATTGCGTGATAAATTCAAGTAGTTCCAAATGAAGACCATGCTTGCCAGTAATCCAAAAAACGAGCATAGCAAGGCCCAATGCCGCAAGCGTTGCTGTCATTACCGTTGCAAAGATAACCCAAGTTTGTCGATTTCTAAATCCCATTACTAAACCAAGCGTTAAAATAGCTACAAAAATCGCAAAGCCCAGAAACAAAATCACAATCGCACCCGAACCAAAATTAACATCAAACCAAATCGTTAAACTAAAGATGATAGTATTCAGCAAAACCGATAGAATTGTCAGCCGACCAGCACGGCGCATGAGAATCATTAAGGCACCAAAAATAAAAGCCAAAAAAGGTAGCCATGTCGCATCACGCTTTACACTTTTGAACCCCCATGCTTGATGACTTTGATGGTCTAAAAATATTTGCATGCCAACTTTGAGTTGTTGATTTAATACCTGACTCGTGTCATACGTATTTGATATCGTTATTTGTGATTGATGGCGCCGATTTAATATTTTCACTAATACTTGCTGATCAGTCACAGTGGCATGATTGTCATACGTATCCGTCGTATGATTTTGTGCTATTTTTTTGACACTAATAACCTGTCCGACAGGTTTTTGATAAAACCACGCATCTGAACGTAGGGCAAAATAAGCGCCTAGCACTACCACACCCAGTATCAACCAAGGTATAAGACGGTGAATGATTTTATTCTTATTTAGCTTCAAGTCGACGATTTGGTCCATTGACCGGCACTTCCTTTGATAGATACATAATTCGCTGCATCAAACGGGCAGCCTTAACAGGTTCCACCCCTTTGTTAGACATCGCAAAATGTTCTTCCTCTAATTGTTTCATTGAAAAATTAGAGGTGAAGAACGTTGTTAACCCATTTTGCATGCGATAGTCCAATACAACACCTAACACATCATCTCGAATCCATCCAGAGCCATCCGTTTCAGCGCCAATATCATCTAAGACTAATATTTCCGCAGTTCTCATATCTGAACGTACATCGTCCATCTTCTTACTAGGGTCATTTATAGCCTCTTTCATATTGGCTGCAAATGTTGGATAGTGAATCAACATAACTTGGATATCATCAAACGACAATTGATTTGCCATTGCACCAATCAAATAGGTTTTTCCAACACCATACGGTCCTTGCAAATATAGTCCTTGATGAAAATCTTTAGGATTTTCAACATAAGCTTGAATAAATTGTGCGACTGCCATCACAGCGGCTGTCATACCCGCATCACTTTGACTAAAATCATCCATCTGTGCGTTTTTCAGTTGCTTGGGCATCCCAATGGATTGCACACGACTTGCAGCACGTAATTTTTTATGCAGATTAATCGTAGCTTCCGTCGCACGATACTGAACGACAACTTGCCCTTCAACAAATAACAATTCTGGTGTATAACCCGGATGAACGTCTGATTGGCCCGTTTTACTTTTTTGACGTTGTAAGTAATATTCATAAATTGTCGCTAAATCACGTTCAAAAATATCAGATGACAATTCAGGTTGATGCGCTTTAATAAAAGCGCTGATTTCGTTGTCTGATAGAATTTCCGATTTAATCTTTGAATATTCAGCCTGCATCTTAGGCTGTTGCATAATGTCTTGCATGGCTTGCCCAACATCGTTTGCAGTTTTGGGGAATGGTATTTTTTTCTCTGACACTTATTTGCCCTCTTTTTCTTTGCGCTTGGCTGCCATATTGGCTAACATCCGATTTAAGTCAACTTGTTCTGATTGAGATATTTCAACAGTTGGTTGATGCGCCCAATCTGGTGTTGTTTCCCGAACTGGTACCTGACGTTGGCGTGTTGACCCTGTTGTTCTTTGATGGCGTTGATTTTTATCGCGTTGCTGAATATATTTAATCACATCAATTGGTGATTTCAACTTAGCTTGCGCCCAATCCGTGTAGGTTGCCTCTAATAATGCCTTGGATAAACTGGTCCGTTTCTCCTTGACAGCTAATACATACAGTTCCATATTGATTACTGATTTTGGTAATTTATCATATCGCATCAACTGTTCAATGGCATGTTGTTCGCTTGCCGTTACAATACCGCCCATCTGTTCACGAATGTCTGCTAGGAATTCTAACGGGCTCATCTGATTTGCTTGATCAATCAGTCGATTATTGGTAGATGGCTTTGCTTTTTGGGGTTCAGACGTCTCCACAGCTTCAATTGAATGAGCCGTTTCATTAGTCATCTGCTTTTGCTGGAAATCTACCGCTAACTGACGTGTCATGCCAGCTATATCAATCGTTTGGTTCGAAGTCACATGTGCCTGAATAATACGAGCCAACATCATATCATCTAAATTATACAATTGTTGCATGAGCATTAGTTCTGATTCATACTTTTTCAGTTCAGTCCGACTGACACCAAAACTTTGTAATAGATTCGTCAATAAATCAATATCAATTTGGGGCCGATTAATGTCTTTTGCCAATTCAAAACCTGTTGGTTGTTGCTCTATTGGCTTCATCTTAAAATCAGAGCTGAAATTTTCCTCATTGACCACATCAAAAAAACCTTTTGACACATCTTTACCCGTCACTTCTGGTGGTTTAATTAACATGGTGTCAGATAACCGATCAAATGTTTCTGCCCCTAGATATGAGCGCAATAATTGCACGAGTAACCGATCATTTAAAAAATTTGCCGCTGACAGTGGTGAAAAAATCATATACACCCACTGCACTGTCGTCGTTAGTTCTTGGGCAAAAGTTTTTATCAGCCCATAGCCCTCTAATTTACTCCGTGCTTGTAAAAATTTGGGGGCGGATAAATTCATCTGGTCAATCAACGCGGTATGTTCATGTAATTCTGAATCTGTACCAAGTGTGCCCAACAGCGTCAGATACAGCGTCAATGCTTCCATACCAATGAGTGGCAAATATAGATTTGTTAATACTTGCACCTGCTCATTTTCAAGTCGGCTTTGACTGATTATTCGATATTTTTGTTTCATGTCAAACGGCATAAGGCACGTCCTCTCTTATTCAAGTTCATGTAAAATTTCATCAATGCGCTGGTATGTCTCTGACACAGTCTGTCCATTATCAATCACATAATCAGCCAATGCCATTTTCTCCTGCATTGGCATTTGTGCATCTAATCTCTTTTGCGCATCAATCCGACTCAACCCATCCCGTAACATCAATCGTTTAATCTGCGTATCAATTGGCGTCGTGACAACAATGACAGGCGAAGCATTTAAGGCATTATGCGTCTCAAATAGCAATGGTACTTCAAAAACAATCAATTGCGCCCCATTCATTTCTGCTTTTTTCGCCTTTTCTTGCATCATTTGATGAACCCTTGGATGAATGATTTGATTGAGTTCGGCTAACCGATTGGCATCGTTAAAGACAATTTCACCAAGTTTCTTCCGGTCCAATGTACCATCTGCCATCAACACGTCAGCACCAAATTTTTGCACAATTTCCTGTAATGCTGGCATACCTTGTGCAACGACATCTCGTGCGACTTGATCAGCATCAATGACTAAAATTCCTTTTTGGCGTAAATAATTTGCAATGGTTGACTTACCTGTCGCAATCCCGCCGGTTAATCCTAGCTTAATCATTTATCACTCCTATTTAACTAATGAAGTATTTGACATACTGGGCAAAAAGTTGTCCCGCGTTGCGCCACTTTTATTTTAACTAACGTTGCACCACAGCGGTAGCACGGCTGTCCAACTCGGCCATACACCTGCAATTCATTTTGAAATTCTCCAGCGTGTCCAAACGCGGTAGTAAAGGAATGAACCGTCGTTCCATGATGATCCGTTGCGCGTGCCAACTCTTGAATAATGCACATTCTTAACGTTTCTAATTGTTCTATATTGAGCGAATTAGCTGGTTGTAATGGGTGAATTTTTGCCTGCCACAGCGTTTCATCAACATAAATATTTCCTAAGCCAGCAATATGACTTTGATCTAGCAAAAAGGGCTTAATCGCCGTTTTATGTAAAAATTCTTTTTGCATGTATTCAAGCGATAAAGTATCGGCTGTTGGTTCAGGACCGATTGTTGCTAACCCGGCCACCCGCATCACATCTGAATTAGCCACTAGTTTCATGCGTCCAAATTTTCGCGTATCACGATAAAACAGGTCAACAGCTTGGTCCAAATGAAAAGTCACTAAATCATGTTTCCCCGGCTGCGTGCCGGCCGGAACAGTATAGTACGCCCCTTCCATTCTCAAATGTGAGACTAACGTCTTCTCGCCACTTAAACGAAACAGCAAGTACTTACCACGACGATCAATTTTTTCAATTGTTCGCCCAGCTATCTGTTGATTAAAAGCCGCCGTATCTAACCCAACAATCTTTTCCCAACGAACTTCGACACTTTCAATGATATGCCCCACGACTAATTGTGTGAGGCCTCGCCTAACGGTCTCAACTTCTGGCAATTCTGGCATGATATCCTCCTTAATCATCAAGGCTGCGTTTGTTATTCTGCACGGCTTAATTCATTTATATTTGCGTCTATATCCTGTCGTGCGGCAACTGACTATTACTTCATGATTCTTGTTTATATTTTACCATTTATACATGCAATGACCATAGTGATTGCAGACTACCTAATCAATATCAACGTCACGAGTTACAGCAAAATAAAAAGGCAGTCAATATGATCAACTACCCGTATCAGTAAATCTAGAAGAAGCGAATTGAATACGAACCTCGTTGTGTCTCGCCCGGATTAATTTTATTAATTGCCATCTTATTTTCAATATTGCCTGTCGCATCAATTGTGTCTGCTATTCCCCACCATGGTTCCAAGCATAGAAATGGCGCCGACACATCAGCCTTCGTCCAAATACCAGCATATTTTGCATTATCAATGTTCATAGAAATACCGTGATGGTGCGTTGGATGCATGATTTCAATTTGAACTGGCTGCTCATTCAAAGTGATAATAATTGCGTCATTTAAATAATCCGAGCGTTTAACAGGAAGTGACTGATGTGTGTCCAAAGAAGTCAAACGTTTTGGATCAACAAATGGCCCATTTAGCACCTGTCGTTCGTATATTTTATTAGGCTTGATAGTTATTTGATAGTCTTCAAATGTCTCACCAGATTGCAATGGTACATTGAATCCAGGATGTCCACCAAAAGAAAATGGCAAAATTTTGACATCGGTGTTAGTCACTAGATACTGAATATTGATAATATCCGTTGCCAGTAGCTCAAAAATCACATCGAACTGAAACTCAAATGGGTAAACAGCCAATGAAGCTTCTGAAGCCTGCAACCGTAATCGCACTTGACTAGGTGTTCTATTAACTACGGTAAATTCAGAATCACGTGCAAAACCATGTTGATTCAAATGATACGTCCGCTGCTTGTATTCATACTGGTTATCTTTTAACCGACCAACAATTGGAAACAGATTAGGTGCATGGCGACCCCAAATTTTGGCATCCGCCTGCCACATATATTCAATTTTAGTTTGTTGATTAATAACGCTAATTAATTCAGCACCATGCTCATTAATTGTTGCTTTTAAGTGTCCATTTTCAATACTTATTGTCACAATTCTCGCCTCCGTGAAATCGCTTTCAGATATAGTTATAGTGTACCAAAAAATGAACCAAATGACATATCTAACCTGCTCAGTTTGGTATACATTAACTCCATTTTTTCCATAATAAGCGCATTAAACAAAACTGGCCGGAAAACTCCGATACAATACCGAAATCTTTCCAACCAGTTTAACTCTTAAATTCAATTTCAATTTTTGAGGTTCAGGATACCTCGACAAACGTTATTTCTTTCCAATTTGCCATGCCAAAATCCATCATACAAATGTTAAGCGCGCGGAAAATAATGCCGATAACTTTCTTGTAGCCGTTCGCGACTAACGTGCGTATAAATTTGGGTTGTACTAAGACTACTATGTCCCAATAAGGCTTGTACATGACGTAAATCCGCCCCATTATTAAGTAAATCAGTTGCAAATGTATGCCGAAACATATGTGCAGTGACATTTTGCGTCACTCCTGCTTTTTTTCCTAATTGCTTCAAGATATATTCAATACCGCTAACTGATAATGGATTACCCTTTTGATTGACCAGTAAAACAATATGTGGTGTGGATGCCTTTGTTAAAAACATTGGTCGTACGGAGTCTAAATATTTTGTCAGTGCTTGCGCCATGTATTTACCGTACGGCACAATGCGCATTTTATTACCTTTACCAGTAATATGCACGACTCGTGGCCCTGTATCGATATCTGATAGCTGCAAGTGAGCTGTTTCCGATACACGCGCACCCGTACCGTATAAAATTTCTAACAACAACTGATTACGAACGCCTAATGCCGTCTGATCAGATTGTGCTGTTTCAAATAGCTGTTTCAATTCTTGTTCATAAAAATAGCGTGGGAGATGCTTCCCCGTTTTATGCAATTGGACGCTTTGTAATGGATTTTCTTTTACAATTTGATTTGAAACTAAAAACTCATAAAAACTGCGCAACGCACTCACTTTACGTGCAATAGTTCTGTCTTCATCGCCACGATCATACAAATACGTTAAAAATATACGGATATCTAATTCGGTTACAGCTTCAAGCTGCTTTTCTTGCCGTGTTGTTTGCAAAAAATGGTGCAATTCTTGAATATCTGACCGATAAGCACGGATTGTGTCAGCTGAATACTGACGTTCTGCTTTTAGATATTGTAAATATAACGTTAGACTATCTTGAATCATTTCTTAGCAACAGCTTTCTTGGTCGAACGCTTACGAGAGGTGCTTTTTTTTGCTACGGCTGTTTTCTTTGCAGTTTGATCCGCATTTCCTGCCTTTGGTGTTGTACCGTCTGCTAATGTATTCTCGTTTGGCTTATCCCAAGACGTGAAATCACAATCTGGATAACGTGAGCACCCATAGAAAGTTCGACCACGCTTAGTTTTTCGCTCAATAATTTGTCCTTGATGACATTTAGGGCAAAGTAACCCGATTTCTTTAACAATTGTTTTCGTATTCCGACAGTCTGGGAAACGTGAGCAAGCAAAGAATTTACCGTAACGTCCTAACCGCTCTAACATTGGTGCGCCACAAATCTCACAATTTTCTCCGGCTAATTTATCCTTTACAACCATTTTCTCCATTTCAATTTCGGCTTTGCCGAGTTCTACTTGGAATGGTTGATAAAATTCATCAACGACCTTCACCCAATTTTCTGTACCAGTTTCAACATTGTCTAGTTCACCTTCAATTTTAGCAGTGAATTTCAAATCGGCAACATCTGGAAAATAAGCCCGTACCGCGTCTTGAACCATTTTCCCAATCTCTGTTGGAATAAACTTTTTTGCATCCAGACGCACATATCCCCGAGCTTTAATCGTTTCAATTGTTGCAGCATATGTTGATGGCCGACCAACTCCAGCTTCCTCTAAAGCCTTAACTAAAGCCGCTTCTGTGTAACGAGGTTTTGGTTGCGTAAATTTTTGTTCTGGATTAATAGTCGCCAAAGTCACTGTATCACCAACTGCCATTTCTGGTAAAACATTATCTTTAGCCTTGGCTGCCGGATAAGCTTTTGTATACCCAGCAAACTTGGTCGTTGCACCATTGGCTCTGAACATAACCCCATTTTGAGAGATTGTGACTCGAACACGGTCAATAATTTCTGGCGTCATTTGCGATGCAACAAAACGTGACCAAATTAATTGATACAACTTAAATTGATCATTTGTTAACTTGTCTTTAATTGACGCCGGCGTTCGAAAGACAGATGTTGGTCTTACCGCTTCATGGGCATCTTGTGCACCTTCAGGTAATTTACCTTGGACTGGTTTCGTAGCTGCATACTCACTCCCATATTCAGTGTGAATAAAATGAGCGGCATCATTCTTGGCAATTGATGAAATTCGAGTTGAATCCGTTCGCATATACGTAATCAAGCCGACGGTGCCTTCTTTACCACCTAAATTAATTCCTTCATACAATTGCTGGGCAGTCGACATTGTTCGCCGGGTTTGAAAGTTTAATTGCGTATTCGCCGCTTGTTGTAATGTTGACGTCGTAAAGGCGGGGCTTGGATTGTTCTTCCCTTCACTTTTTACAACATCATCAACATTGAAATCGGCGTTTTGATCAATCCGTCGCATAATCTGCTGAACGGTGGCATTATCTGGAATTTTTGCAACCTTTTTACCATTTAGGCCAAAGAAACCAGCCTTGAATTTCTTACGCGCTTTTTTAAATTCCGTTGGTATTTCCCAATATTCTTCTGGTTGAAATGCTTGGATTTCATTTTCACGATCGATAATTAATCCCAATGCCACTGACTGAACACGCCCTGCACTCAAGCCTTTTTTGATTTTCTTCCATAGTAATGGCGAAATAGAATAACCGACCAATCGATCCAAAATACGGCGTGCTTGCTGTGCATCCACCAAATCCATATTGATTTTCCGTGGCCGTGTAAAGGCATCCTTAACCTTGTCTTTTGTAATCTCGTTGAATACAACTCGATTTTCATCAGATGAAATATCAAGGTCAAGAATATGTGCCAGATGCCAAGCGATTGACTCTCCTTCTCGATCCGGGTCGGAAGCTAAATAAACATGTTTTGCTGCCTTGGCTTCTTTCTTTAAGCCTTTGATGATATCACCTTTACCCCGAATATTAATGTATTTCGGATCGTAATCATGCTCAGTGTCAACACCCATTTGTGACTTTGGTAAATCTCGAATATGACCAATACTAGCAACAACCTTGTAATTTGTTCCTAAATACTTTTCAATCGTTTTTGCTTTTGAAGGCGATTCAACAATGACTAAATTTTTTTGTTTCTTTGTTGCCGACCGCTTTTTGGTTGGCGTTTTTTTTACTTTTTCTGTCACCACGCACTCAACCTCATTTCATAATTTTGTATTTTCCTACTATATAATGTGAATCTAAAATTTACTATAACTTTTTAACAACTTTTTCGCAACTCACAAGTTAATTGATTAAATCAAACCACACCAAGCCATAATTTTTCAACTTGTTAGTAAATTATGCTTGATGTTGCAATTAAAATACCATTAATTGCCATTTAACAGCACAAAGTAATAAAAAACAGACTAAGGATTACACCAAGTCTGTTGTTATTCTGTCCAAGTTATTCAATCTTTTATTTTCAAATTTCAAGGATGATTGCCAGCACCCAGAATTAAGTTTTATCATAAAAATAGTAAAAAATTAGGCAAACATCAACTTATTATTTTATTCAAATTGACCAATAAATTGATAGATAGGGAAGCCGGCCGTTGAGAATTTTTCTTCATATTCAGTTGCCACATTATCTTGCATTTTTTCTTCATCTGCATGTAAATCAAGTGAAATTCCTTGAGCAACAAATTTAACACCGAAATTAGCAAAACTATACAATGAATATTCAAATAAACCACGATTGTCGGTTTTAAATGCCAACTCACCACCGCTTGGTAATACCGTCTGATAGCCCGATAGAAATGACCGATATGTTAAACGACGCGTTTCATGCCGTGTTTTGGGCCACGGATCAGAAAAATTAAGGTAAATCTTGCTGATTTCACCATTACTAAAGTACGTCTCTACGCCTGCACCATCGCCAAAAATAAATTTTAAATTAGGTAGTTCATGCTCATCCTCGAATGCTTTACGCGCAGCAACTGCCACAGCTGATTCTTGAATTTCCATCCCAATAAAATTAATTTCGGGATATTTTTTAGCCATGCCAATAATAAATTGACCCTTACCAGTCCCAATTTCTACTTGAATCGGTGCTTCATTAGAAAAGATGGACTGCCAATTTCCCTGTAAGCCAGTTGCTCGATCTTGAGTAATGACTAATTCATCATGCTCATCTAACCAACTACTCGCCCATTTTTTATTTCTTAAGCGCATTTATATTTCTCCTTCTGTTTAACTGATATTTTGGATATAGCAGACTTAATACGATAGTCACAACTACTAACGCGATCAATTCTAACAACGCCCCATGAGTAAAAATCATCACAATGATGTCTAGCAAGGCAATTGCCCACAACCACGGTGCTGTTGTCCGAATATATTGTCGTTCTCGTTCTTTTGACGTCGTCGGATACAATCTTTGAAAGACAATCTGATCATGCTGCCGGGCTATTGGAATCAATTGAATGGCCAACAAATAAATAAAAACCGTCAAGAGTCCAAAACGAACCCAATGTTGCGTCAGAATTGCTAATAGCAAACTTACACTTGAGATTGTCGCCCAAACATTCAAAAAGACGACATGTCTTAGAAAGGTTAATTGTAACAGATTTCCTCGTTGAGGCCGAATTATTTTTTCTAACCATTGCCGTTGTTTAATTTGATTACCCGCACCATGTAAATCAATGAAGGCGTTAAAAAATGAGTCAACTGTCGCTCGACGATTATTTTCAGATTCAACTAGACTTGACCAATTGACTAAATTTTCCGCCCCATCTCGACCTTGACCAAATTGCATCAGATGGACGGCACGTTGCCACATTAAATAAACTTTTATCAGCACTATTCCGCCTGAAAAAGCAAGGCAAACCAGAGTAGAAAAAGCATAGAGATGCATCATCATCGGCCATAGTAACAGGAGTAAAAAGAATTCAACAATACCTGCAATAAACAACGAGTAGCGTGTGCCCTGTCGAACTAAATCGCGAATTTTTTGTTCATCAGCGAGTAAATAAATTGGGTCAGCTGGTAACAAAAAATTAGCCGGTTGACGGTTAACTAATAGTGTCAATCCCAATACAACTGCGAACAGGCTTTGTGTCCAGCCATTGACTGCTAACGTTGTTAATAGCCGTTGGTACGCCATTGCCGCACCACCTAATGCAATTAACATGGCTAAAATTGCATGGTCATTAAACACATATCGACCTAACATGAAATATCGTTGCCACTGTTTTGAAAGTCGGCTTCTGAAAAAAGAATTCATTGTTAGCCCTCACTCACTAATTCTGGCACTGATTGTTGAAATTGATTCATTGGGCCTTGTGCAGCCACCTGTCCATCTTTTAAATAAACAAATTGATCAGCATGATCAGCTAAAGTTGCAATAACATGGGTCGTTATCAAAAAGGCCGTCCCATTATTTTTGCGTTCATCAATCAATTGTAATAAGTCCTTAACCGCAACCACATCTAATCCTAGAAAAGGCTCATCAATAATAAAAAGTTTAGCATCAGTAATGAAAGCCATAATAATCATGACTTTTTGTCGCATGCCTTTTGAAAAATGAACTGGAAACCAATCTAATTTATTATCTAGTCGAAATATTTTTAACAGTTTTTGGGCATTTTCCCAGGCGCTTTGTTGATTTAGCCGATAACTATTAATCGTCACATCAAGATGCTCTCTCAATGTTAATTCAGGATATAAAACTGGTTGTTCAGGAATGTATGCAATTTGTGCCTTATAAGCAACTGGGTCTTTTTTCAATTGATAATTATTTAAGGTAATGTTACCTGATTTCGGTGCAAGTAACCCAATAATATGATTGATCGTTGTTGATTTACCAGAGCCATTCAGCCCAACGAGTGCCGTTAGTTGGCCAGCTGCGACAGAAAATGTAACGTCTTTTAAAACGTTCAATTGACCATACCCACCTGATACGTGTTCAACTTGTAATGTCATCTCTTGTACGACCTTTCTGAATACAGTTTATCTTTCAATTTTACACTATTTCAACTACAATTTCAGATTTTACAATAGTCGCCAAAAATTTGCGTTATAATTAGAGTTAATTAAAAATCTAGGAGAAATACACATGGCAGACATATTTGACAAAATTTTAATCGGTGACATCCCTGCTTTTAAAATTTATGAAGATCAAGACGTACTTGCATTCTTAGATATATCACAAATCACGCCCGGACACACTTTAGTTATCCCTAAGGCAGACCTCACCGACATTTTTGATTACAACGAAGCAGATGCCGCAAAAGTGCTGTCAAAATTGCCACGTGTTGCCCGTGCGATTAAAGCCAGCAATCCTGAAATCGTTGGGTTGAACATCGTCTCTAATAATGGCTCTGGCGCTGGTCAAATTGTAATGCATTCTCATTTTCACTTGATTCCACGTTATCGAAATGACGGCTTCAAAATTACTGAATTTAATCATGCCGATCAATATTCAACTGAACAATATGAGGCACTCGCTCAAAAAATTAGACAGCACCTGGAGGCAAATACAAATGAATGATAACTACTTCCAACAAAAGCAAACGCAATTCACAACCTTTAAAACATCACTGATTAATCTGAAAAACACATTGCACAATTTGGGACATGCTAAAAATCGGCTAGAACAAACTACTATTGATGCACAGAATGCAATGCAAGATTTGACAGTCAATTTAAAAATCATGCAAACTAAAAATCAACCACATTTGCAACGAATGACTGAAACCATGACGCATTTACAACAAACGTTGCACAAAAAATAATGCCAATGTGATGGCTACATACTCATTCTAAATGCAACATCAATTGTACATTTAATGGTCTATTGTATTTAAATATAAAAAGCTAATCCAACGGTCAAACGCCCGTTGGACTAGCTTTTTTTGTGCCATAAATGTTTACATCAGATAATTACTTGCCGATTTGTAACTTGAGTTCCATCACAGCATCTCGTAAATTAGCAGCGTCTTCAAAATCAAGTCGTTTTGCAGCTGCGCGCATTTGTTCTTCTAGATTAGCTAACATGGCATCTTGATCAGCACGTGCCATATCTTTAAATGCTACTTCCGTAAATGAAGTCTGACTGTCTTTATCACTCACTTCATGTGTCACAGCAATCAAGTCACGAATTTCTTTCTTAATCGTATGTGGCGTAATATCATGTGCTCGGTTATATGCAATTTGCGTTGCTCGTCGACGCGCTGTTTCGTCCATTGCGGCTTGCATTGAAGCAGTGACATGGTCTGCATACAATATCACATGCCCATTCTCATTTCGTGCCGCACGTCCAATGGTCTGAATCAATGACCGCGTATTTCTGAGGAACCCTTCCTTGTCGGCATCTAAAATAGCGACCAATGATACCTCTGGCACATCGATTCCCTCTCGCAAAAGGTTAATTCCAACGAGCACATCAAATTTACCCAAACGTAAGTCACGAATGATTTCTGTTCGTTCCAAGGTTTTAATATCTGAATGTAAATACTTGACCTTGACGCCAACATCCTCTAAGTAATCAGTTAAATCTTCCGACATTTTCTTAGTTAAAGTCGTTACGAATACACGTTCATCCCGAGCGGCGCGTTTATTAATTTCATTCAATAAATCATCAATCTGACCATTAACTGGTCTAACCTCTACTTCTGGATCCAGTAAGCCAGTTGGTCGAATGATTTGCTGCGCTACTGCAGATTCAGGCACCCGGTCCGTTTCATAATCACCTGGGGTTGCCGACATATAAATAATTTGATGAACATGCTTTTCAAATTCTTCGAGACGCAATGGTCGATTATCTAACGCCGATGGCAGTCTAAAACCAAAATCAATCAACGTTTGTTTCCGCGCCCGATCACCATTATACATACCACGTACTTGTGGCATAGTCACATGCGATTCATCAACAATGATTAAAAAATCATCTGGGAAAAAGTCTAACAGCGTGAATGGTGGTTCCCCTGGCTTCCGCCCATCCATATGGCGGGAATAATTCTCAATGCCACTTGTAAAGCCCATTTCTCGAATCATTTCGATGTCATATTCAGTACGTTGTTTAAGTCGTTGGGCTTCAAGAAGCTTACCACTTTCCTCTAACTGCTTCAGCTGTTCATCCAACTCAGCTTGAATGGTCACCAAGGCCCGTTCCCGAATTATTTCATTCGTCATAAAATGTGTCGCTGGGAAAATAGTAATTGTATCAAGATCTGAAACGATTTCACCAGTCAGACTATCAATTTCACGAATGCGGTCTACTTCATCTCCAAAGAATTCAATTCGAAGCGCCTTTGCATCAGATGAAGCTGGGAAGATTTCAACAACATCGCCTCGAACCCTAAAACGCCCACGTTGAAAATCAATATCATTTCTCTGGAATTGAATATCGATTAAATCACGCATCAAATGATTTCGCTCTAATTCATCACCGACTCGAATATTAATGACATGATCCCGATATTGATGTGGATCTCCTAATCCAAAAATCGATGACACTGATGCCACAACAATTGTGTCATTGCGTGATAGCAAAGAAGAAGTAGCCGAATTTCGTAATTTATCGATTTCGTCATTAATGGATGAATCTTTTTCAATATAAGTATCGGATGAAGGCACATAAGCCTCTGGCTGATAGTAATCATAATACGAGACAAAGTACTCTACCGCATTATTTGGAAAAAACTCTTTAAACTCACCATAAAGTTGACCAGCTAGCGTCTTATTATGTGACAACACTAAAACCGGTTTATTGGCTTTTGCAATGACTTCTGAAATTGTAAATGTTTTACCCGTACCAGTTGCTCCAAGCAAAACTTGTTCTTTGATACCATTTTTCAACCCTGTGACTAATTTTTCAATTGCTTTAGGTTGATCGCCGGTTGGTTGATATTTTGAAACAATTTCAAATGACCGGTCTTCTTTTTTTGTTATCATTGCCTTTTCCTCGAAATATAAAAATGGACGATATTGACTATCGTCCATTATACGCTACATTACATTAAGTTTAAACTAACAAAACGCACTATTGTGTCACGATTTGTTCATTGACATATTCAGCATATAATTCATGCGTTGCTAACAATTCTTGATGTGTGCCTTGACCAGTAATTTGACCATGTGCCACAAAATAAATTTGATCTGCATCAACAATAGTTGACAAACGGTGTGCAATTACCAAAGTCGTCCGGTTTTTCATGAGTTTTTCTAATGCTTTTTGAACCATGGCTTCAGATTCTGAATCCAAAGATGCCGTAGCTTCATCTAACATCAATAACTTAGGATCACGAAGGAATGCCCGTGCGATAGCTAAACGTTGCCGTTGACCGCCTGAAACTTTGACCCCACGTTCACCGACTTGCGTGTCCAGTCCGTCGCTCATCGCCTGCACGAATTCATCCGCATAGGCCATTTCTAAGACATCCCACAGTTGCTGATCTGAATAGTGACCAGTTAGACCATAAGTGAGGTTATCACGAATGGTGCCTGCCATAATCGCAGAATCTTGTGAAACAAAACCAATTTGGCGCCGCCAAGCTTTGAGTGAAATTGTATCAATTGATTTTTCACCCAATAATATCTCTCCATTTGTGGGGTGATAAAAACGTTCTAATAATTGAAAAATGGTCGATTTTCCACCGCCAGAAGGACCAACGAATGCAACCACTGTATTAGGCTTTGCCTCAAATGAAACTTGCGATAATATCGATTGATCATCTTGATATTTAAAGTCAATCTGATTTGCGACTAATGTTTGACCTTCAATATTAATGTCCTCTCCAGCTGCCAAATCTTCCACTGGTTCGTCTAACAAGGTAATTAAACGTTGCGTTGCCCCTTGAGTCTTTGAGAAAGTTGTTGCAAATGTACCAACTGTAGCTAACGCCGGCATAATCTGAAAGAGATACATAATAAAACTAAATAACGTTCCCATGCTTGATTCGCCACGTGATACGCGCAAGGCACCAACAACCAAAATCAGGACAAATAAACTCATCATCACAAGCGTCATAATTGGGCCAATGACACCATCAACAATCGCCTCACGCTTACCAAATTTAAATAAATTATCAATTAAGCTCTGACCATGTTTAAGGACATAACTTTCAGCACCTGATGATTTTACTAAGCGCATTTCAGAAAGCGTTTCTTGAGAAGAACCAGTGAATTCGGCCATGGCATCTTGGGTACCATGCCCCACCTTTGCAGCAAAAATCATGACTGGTGTCACCAATGCGGCCGTAATCGGAACTGCAATCACAATCCAAAGAGCGAGATGCCAATCAGTTGCAAACATCAGAACAACTGCACCCACCATTTGAATTGAGCTTGTCAAGAAACCAGGTAAAGCATTGGCGACTAATGTCTTGACCTGATTTGTATCATTTGTCAAACGCGAGGTGGTTTCACCAGATTTAACTTGGTCAAAATAACTCACCTTAAAAACAACTAACTTATCCCATACGATGCGTCGTAAATTCCGAACGAGCTGTTCACCCGCAACACCTGTTAAAAAACTTCCAATTGCTGATACAATTGCCCCACCGACAAATAGCATTAAAACAATCACAATTAATCGTTGATTGAGTTGATGTCCGCTGGAGAAAGAATTAATTAATTGACCTGAAAACTTAGGCGCAAATAAATTTAAAATCACACCACTAATGGCCAGTAAAAAACCCGGAATCATTAAACTAAATTTAGGGTGCGCTAATTTAATGATATGCCACAAACCAGCCGCACTGGCCTTCGGTTCATTTCGATCTGTTCGGCTAACGCCATGTTGTCTTGCCATACTTGATTACCTCACCTATTTTAAATTATCATTAAAAAAATCATGCCATGGTTCATCGTGTCCCATGTGTCGCCTTGCATGTTGCATACCTCGAGCCATATGCACATTCATCCGCCGATTATTCTTTTGCAAATGTGCAAATAATTGCCGTTGCCTCGGATCCATATGCTGAGTCATCGCTTTGATAAAACTTTCAGAACCTACATGTTCATTCAGTTTGACCAAACTTTTAGTGAATTGCTCCCGTTCTTTTGCATCAAAAACGCTGAATAAGTCACGTTCAAAATCTTCACGCTCTGCATCTCGTTCTTCTAAATATTGCCGACCAAGATCAGTAATTTGTACTAGTACAATTCTGGCATCATGCGCATCCTTTATGCGTTCAACATACTCATCAGTCACTAATTTTTTAATCAATTGCGTCACCGACGCTGGCCGAATAGCTAAAATGTCAGCGATGGTACCGGCACTGATGGGTTGCGCTGACGTACTCAATATCCGCAATAGACGCCGACTATTGTCAGGCCGACTAAACTCATCTCGCCCCAGATTATTAATCATGGCGGTAAACCAAATGCTAGGTTGACGGGTTAATCGCAAAATTTGATCAAATAATTCTTGATTTTCCATAATAAACCACCCTTTTTATTTTGTTTTATAACTTTCAAACAAAATAAATATTAAAACGTTTAGTTAGTTTTGTCAACATAAAACAAAGTAAATATTTATTAAAAAAGAGCTATCGCTAGCTCCTTTTGCTATTCAGCATTAAAAATGGCAATATAAATGCGTTGCAACCGTTCTGATCCCGGAAATTCCTCTGCTAACATTTCTGGTAGCACCTGACGGATAAAATATGCCGAGCTCGGCATATCACGAAAGGCGTAAATTGTTTCCAGACTTTCCTTATATATTTCCATAAATACTGGCTCAGGATTGCCCTTTTGTAATTCACCAAAAGCTTCATAAAGTAAGTCAACCTTATCTGCAACGGAAAGAATTCGGCCTTCTAAACTATCATCTTTGCCTTCAGTTAATCGTCGATGATATGCTTCTCGATACTCGACTGGAACTTCCATGCGAATGAAATTATCGGCTAATGACTCTTCAACGTCAGCTAACATATGCCGTAATTCAGAAGATGCATATTTAACTGGCGTCCGAATATCGCCAATAAAACGTTCGCTAATATCGTGATTTAATGCCTTTTCATACAACAAACGCCAATCAACTGCATGCCCATGTTGTTCTTCAACATCACCCAAAAATTGTGCGACTTGTGTGACTTTCCAAGAATGTGCTGCCACAGAATGTGGAAAATACTTAAAATAACCTGGCGCACGATTAATCATTTCTAATTCGCTAAGGCCTGATAAATACTGATGAAATCCCATTGTTTTTTCTCCCCCTACTTTTAGGTATTTTTATATACTTTACACACCTCGATATAGAATTGCAAGAAAAAAACAATCAAAAATAGAATCACTTCTACTTTTGATTGCATAAATTAATACGAGCTTAAATTAATCACTTCATACGTTTTACTATTCGCTTTTTGAACTAATAATGCTTGAATGCCACTGACAGTACTGATTCTAATTTGAACTGGTACGTTGGTTGGTAAAAAGTTTGGTGCTGTTTGTGCCAAATAATTGGCGAAACTATTGATTTCTGTTTGTGAATAAAATTGTGTTGTAATATCAACATGCAACCCCATTAAATTTTGACCATCATATTGCGCTTGCGCCGTCACATATGATAAATTTGGGAAAAAGCCTTGAATCGTATTTTGAAAATTAACAAAATCCTTGTTGAGATTCGTAGCCACACTTTTGACATCTGTTGTATTATCTTGCATTGGTAAAACAATATTGGCATATTTTAAATCGGTCCAACCACTCAATGTTTCACCTGATTTTGATTCCGCCCAACTATAGAAACTACCACCAGTTAAGCTATCATCAGGTGACTGTGCGTAGGCAGCAATCACGATTGGTGTGTCTTTTGAAACGCCACTCATCTTTCGATAGCGCTTGATAATTTCAGCAGCCATTTCTTTACCCTTAGCAATTCGCGTAGCTGCATCAATTTTTTGCGTAAAATTGGCACCATATTGTTCTTTTTGATAGGTGTCAACTGTATTCATCGCAATTCCCAAGACAATCCCACTCAATTTGAGATTATCTCCATCTTGCGTCATGAAATCTTGTTCTTCAATCGTTTGTAAGTAGATAGGATTACGACCATCATCTGTCTTACCATTATCTTCAGGATTGAGGCCTTCGGTATTTGTATTAGACTGTCGCGCTAACCATTTTGTGGCCGTACTGGCAGTTAATAATTGGCCTTCTTGGAAGACATATGACTTAGGTGAAAAATGGGCTTTTGAAATGGTCAATAGGCCGTTTTCAAAACTCTCAGTATTAAATTGATTATCATTCATACTGGCCGTGATACCACGTGCTTTCCCAACTAAATAATTACCGTCCTTGATAACTGACTTATATTGATCACTTGACGCTGTACCAGTCAATGTCACGCCTTTTTTGGTTGTCACTTTATTACTGACTGTTGTTTTATTTGATTTTGTAGATGTCACATTAGACGAGTTTTTGGCATAAAAATTGCCAAAAAATACAAGCGCACTACCCAAAATAAAAATAACAACAAGCGCACCAATCCATTTAATATAGCGCATGATAACTCCTTCATTTTCTGATCATTAATACTAATGATTAGGCCAATACCATTAAACCCTGACATGTTTACCTAATCTCTATTCTTCGTTCATGGTATCACGAAATTCAGTCTCAGACCATACTGTAACACCCAATTCTTCAGCTTTAGCTAGCTTCGAGCCTGCTGCTTCACCAGCAATTAATATGTCTGTGTTCTTTGAAACTGAACTACTAATTTTAGCACCATGTCGTTCTAACCATGTCATAGCTTCATTTCGAGAAAACATCGTTAATTTACCAGTTAATACAATTTTTTTATTTTCAAAATTTTCGTTCAACTCGCGCGTTGGCGCGATATATTGATCGTTAACGCCCAATCGCTTTAATGCTTGAATCAGCGCCACCACATGCTTGTCTTGGAAATATTGGGTCAGATTATCACCAATAACCATCCCTAATCCAGGAATATCAGCGATGTCTTGTGGCGTCGCTTGCATAATATGATCAAGGTTCTCAAAATGCGCTGCAATTTGCTGAGCTGCTTTTGCACCAACAGTTCGGATGCCTAATCCAAACAGCAATAATTCTAAAGAATTTTGCTTAGAGTCTTCAATCGCTGTCAAAAGATTTTGCGTCGCTTTTTCACCAAATTTTTCAAGCGTCAATAACTCATCAGCCGTTAGTTTATACAAATCAGCAACCGTATGAATCAAATGCTGATCTAATAATTGCTGAATAATTTTTGGCCCAAGGCCATCAATATTCATGGCTTGACGTGAGGCAAAATGAATCAGTTTCTCTTGAATCTGTGCCGGACAAAAAGGATTAATACAACGTAAGGCAACCTCATCGTCAAGATGAACTAATGTTTCACCACAAGCCGGACATTTTGTTGGAATCTGGTACGGTTTTGCTGCTGTTTTAGGCCGCGAATTTAGCTGTACCTGACCAACTTCTGGAATAATATCGCCTGCTTTGTGTAGCGTCACTGTATCGCCAATACGAATATCCTTATTCAATAAATATTCTGGATTGTGTAATGACGCTTTACTAACCGTGGTGCCAGCAAGTTGCACCGGATCCATGATTGCTGTTGGCGTAACGACACCTGTTCGTCCAACCGTCCAAATTATATCTTGAACGAGCGTCAATTTTTCTTCAGCAGGGAATTTATATGCAATGGCCCACTTTGGAATTTTAACAGTCGAACCTAAAGTCTGTCTTAATGCTAATTCATTGACTTTCAACACAATCCCATCAATCCCGTATGCCAACTGATCACGATTTTGGGTATATTTTTCAATATATCCTTCTAATTCATCAATATCCGAAATCACTTGATTTGATGTATTCACTGGTAGGCCAAGGGCTGCTAATCGAGTTAACAACATGGCTTGTTGTGTCACGCCCAATGTTTCCTGAGCATCAACTACATGGTACATAAATCCGGCTAATTGCCGAGCCTTTGTAATTGATGCATCTAATTGCCGTAGTGAACCAGCCGCTGCATTTCTGGGATTTGCAAAGGTTACCAATCCATCTTTTTCACGTTGCCCATTTAATTGCGCAAAAGCCGCTTTGGGCATATAAATTTCGCCTCGGACTTCAATGGTTACCGGTTCTTTAAGCTGAACCGGAATATTTTCAATCTGCAAAACATTAGCTGTAACGTCCTCGCCAGTATTACCATTACCCCGAGTGGATGCTTGAATGAGTTGCCCATTTTCATATTGCAAACTGATCGCAAGGCCATCGATTTTAAGCTCAGCATTATACACTAGCTGTTCACCAATAATATGTGCAGTAGTGGTCATCCACTCAGTCAACTCATTAACAGAAAAGACATCTCCTAATGACAACATTGGCACAGGATGTGGCACCTTAGGTAGATCATTTTTAATTCTGGCCCCAACTTGTTGGGTGATAGAATCAGCTAATTTTAGACTTGGATATTGTGTCTCTAATGCTTCCAAGCGATTATATGCTAAATCATAGACAGCGTCTTCCACCGATGGGGCATCATTTTCATAATATTCTTGCGCCCATCGCTTCAGTTTCGTTTGTAATTCAGCGACCTCAGCCTGAAATTTTGTCAATTCATCAGCCATGATTTTTGACCCCCTTTTTTTACTAAACCCTCGTAATTGGTGCAAATGCTGCTAATAAGCGTTTAATACCCATTGACTCAAACGCCACATCTAATTCTTGATCTTCACCAACACCATTGACTTTAACGACTGTACCAACGCCCCACTTTTTATGACGAACTTGATCACCAATTTTTAGTGCTCCCTGACTACTAGTGTCATTTGCAGGTCGATTGACTTGCATAAATGGTGCTGGACGTTCGATCTTTGACTTTTGCTCTCGCTGCCGGCCATTAAATGTCGTCTCTGTTGCTGTTTGTGTCCGTCGTGCAAACGGTAGTTTTTTATCGAGCGCTTGCGTTTGTGATAACCGATCGGAATACGCTACTGTGATGTATTCTGAGGAAATTTCATCAATGAATCGAGATGGCATATTCGATGTCGTCTTACCATATAGCATACGACTTTGCGCATTTGTGAGATATAATTTTTCTTTAGCACGTGTAATTCCAACATATGCCAAACGCCGTTCTTCTTCTAATTTTCCTGGTTCAACAATTGAGCGGAATGATGGGAATAACGACTCCTCCATACCGATAAGAAATACAACTGGAAATTCAAGCCCTTTGGCCGCATGTAAAGTCATTAAAGTGACATTGTTATCATCTGCATCTACATTATCAATATCAGAAACTAATGCTAATTCACTCATAAAATCAACATATTTTGATACTGTTTCATCAGTTGGTTCATAATTCTTATCAAATTGTTCTGTAACCGTCAAAAACTCATCCAAATTTTCTATTCGATTTTGATTTTCAGGCGTCGGCGCTACTTTTAGTGTCTTAACATAACCCGTCTTGTCATAGATTGATTGTGTCAGATCAGTCAACGACAAATCAAAATTTTCTTGTTCGCTGAACTGCTGAATCATGGTCGCAAAATCACTCAATTTATTTTTTACGCGTGATTGCAGTTCATTACTTAAATTAGCATTCGCCGCTGCTTCTAGTAATGACCAATCATTAGCAGCAGCGAATGCTCTAAGTGCAGCTAGTGACGTATTACCAATGCCACGCTTTGGTTCATTCACAATTCTCAAAAAGCTTTCATTATCAGCAGGATTCGTCACTAATGACAAATAAGCCAATATATCACGAATCTCTTTTCGATCATAAAACTTTGATCCGCCTACCATCGTATACGGCATGTTAGCCTTAACTAATGCTTCTTCAATACCACGTGATTGTGCGTTGGTTCGGTACAAAATAGCAAAATCACGATAGGTCTTATTTTGTTCTTGAATTAACTGCGTGATTTGACTGATAACATAAACTGCTTCTTCTCGATCACCTGATGCACGATAATAAGTAATCTTTTCACCAGCACCATTGTCTGTCCATAAATTTTTAGCGATACGTTCATCATTATTGGCGATTACTGCATTTGCAGCATTCAAAATCATTTGAGTAGAACGATAATTTTGCTCTAACATGACTTTTTTCGCGCCTGGATAGTCGTTTTCAAAATTCAAAATAATTTGCATGTTGGCGCCACGCCAACCATAAATACTCTGATCAGAATCACCGACAACGGCTAGATTTTTGTAGCCATCGGCTAATAATTGAATCAATCGATATTGCGCATCATTTGTATCTTGATACTCATCCACGTGTATATATTGAAATTTCTCTTGATAATATTGAAGGACCTCTTCATTTTTCTCAAGTAACTGGATAGCTAACATAATCAAATCATCAAAATCGACACTCTGAGCATTACTTAATTGTTTTTGATATTCAAAATAGGCTTGCGCCACAATTTTAGAAAAACCATCATTGGCCATTTGTCGTTCGTAAATTACAGGCGTTTGCATGGCATTTTTCGCATTTGAAATCGCACCAAGTACTTGCCGCGGATCAAACTTTTCAATGTCGACGTTTTGGTCTTTCAAAATTCGCTTGACCAGCGTCCTTTGTGTACCTGCGTCAATAATTGTGAAATCACGTTTATAGCCTAACTTATCAATGTCCCGCCGTAGCATCCGCACAGCCATCGCATGAAAAGTAGAAATCCAAACTTTATCAGCATCGACTGACCCAATCAAAGTTGCAATTCGTTCTTTCATTTCACGTGCTGCTTTATTCGTGAAAGTAATCGCTAAAATTCGCCAAGGTGCAATTTGTAAATCCCGCACAAGATGTGCTACTCGATGAGTCAAGACACGTGTTTTACCAGAACCAGCACCTGCCATAATTAGGAGTGGGCCTTCAGTTGTCTCGACAGCTTCAGTCTGTCGTGCATTCATACCCTCTAACAAATTGCTAACCATTTTATCGTTCCTTTCTACCCCAATACTGGTACAAATCGACCTTTAATGCACCATTGTATAATTTTCGTTTTTTCGTGGCTTTTTGCCCATAAGCTGTTTCAAAGCCCTCATCACTCGTTAAGATATATTTTGACCACGTCGATAATCCTTGATAAACATGTCCCATTTCAGCATACAAACGGCGTGCAGTCTCTTCATCGCCTAAACGCTCACCATATGGAGGATTGGCGACTAGAACACCATTTTTCTTCGTGGTTATCCAATCTTTAGCCGCTAATTGCTTAAACGTGATATCTTCTCCAACCCCTGCGGCGTCAGCATTTGCTTTAGCAATTTCAATCATATTTTCATCAATATCAAAACCACTAATATCTAATTCAACATCAAAATTGATTTGCTTTTGTGCGGCTTCTTTTTGCGCCTTAGCGATTGTTGTATCAAACATGTCCCAATGAACGAGATCAAAATCTCGATTGAGACCAGGTGCGATATGACGACCAATCAATGCAGCTTCAATCGGAATAGTACCTGAGCCTGTCACTGGGTCAACAAATGGGTTATCAGTAAACCAATGCGCCAAAACAACCATCGCGGCTGCCATCGTTTCTTTTAATGGGGCGCCACCTTTTTCGGTTCGATAGCCACGTTTGAATAACGAATCACCAGTTGTATCAAGCGTCACCATCACATGATTTTTATCAACGGCCGTTTCTAAGACGTAACGTGCCCCAGTTTCAGGTAAGTGTCCTCGCGTATTATATGTGCCTGACAAACGATCAACAATCGCTTTTTTGGTAATACTTTGGACTGTCGGTACTGAATGTAAAATTGACTGCTTAGAACGGCCATTAACCGGGAAAACAGCGTCATATGGCAAAATATCTTCCCAAGGAAAACGTTTAACACCTTCAAATAAGTCATCAAATGTTCGTGCATCAAACTCTGTTAACACAATCTTAATCCGATCAGCAACCCGTAACCATAAATTGGCACGATATGCGTCAGCAAGTGTCCCTTCAAAAAAAACGCGGCCGTTTTCAGTTTGCACTGCATAGCCTAAATCCTTTAGTTCTTTGGCGACTAGCGCTTCTAATCCAGCACCCATGACAGCCATTAGCTTATATTGTCTATCCATTTCATTCTCCTCATCAAATTACAACAACAGGTTATACTTTCAAGCTTTATCATTAGCACCACAACCATAATTTGGTCTAAATCTTCATTTGTTAAAAAATAAAGCCGACACCCTAAAGTGTCGGCTGCCGGATGTGTCAGCTATAAGCCATGTTTTGTTCTACTTAAAAATTGGCAATTAATTAAGTAGTGGTAATCATCTATCTCAGACAATTAAGTCTCCCCGATCATCGTTTCAGTTCACTAGATCAAGCGCCCCTACCAAAGTTTGGGTTGCCCGCTCGAGGGGTTTACCGCGTTCCATCCAATATATTTCTACACTGGCTCGTTTCTGTGGCACTTTCACAACTACTCAACCATAGTTACCTTTAGGTCTTTCATTGGCCGTCAACCATTTCTGGCTGCCTAGCCTTATTTTTTCAGCTAGCACGAACACTACTGACATCACAGTCAGTGCGAGCATGGACTTTCCTCATGTTACATCAGCAACACGCAATTACCCACCAACACATCATAGAAAATTATACACCTTATTGTGCTTCGTTTCCACTTTGATTTTGAGCAACTTCAGCTGGTGTACCGAAAACACGTCGTTCCAAATTAGATAATCGCTTAAGAATATCCATATTGCTATTAGCTGCTGGTGCAATCACGCTGGCAGTACTATGATTAACGTTTGCGTTAGCACGTTTCGTTAATTCAGCAATTTCGAGTTTCTGCTTTTCAATTGTTGTTTCTAACTCTTGGATATTATTCTCATAAGTTTGATAATCAGCCATCAATTCATCCAAATAACTATCAACATCTTTAGGATTATAGCCTTGAATGGCGGTTTTTTTGAAATCCTTATTAAAAATATCTTCAACTGTATGACGCACTTTTTCCATCATGCTGCTCCTTTAAGTTCGGTTAATATATTTATTTTACCAGTTTCTAGCCAAACTTTCATCCGTGACTCAATAATCTATCGCGCATCTTACCAATCATTTAAACTTTCTGCGTATTCATCTGCATATTCCTGGAGGCGATCAAAGTCGATTTGAGTAACCGGATAAGACATTGTTTTTGAATATTGTTTCATACCTTGAAAAGCATAACGGGCGGTACTTTGTGTCGCTTGTTCATCAAAAAAAATAAGCCCGCAATCTGTGTGATTTAACATAAAATTTTGATAACTTTGGAGTTGTCCAGCATTTGAATATTTTTCTTGGCTGACATAACCGACAAAATCCACCTGATCGCGCCAAAGATTTAATTGCTGTTGATTCTGGGAATTCCATTGTGCACCAAAATCAGTAAATGGAAGCATCATAGCCACTTTCAATTCAGGATAATCAGGCTTTAAGGTCATCGCTGCTTCAATCGCTATTTGTTCGATTCCTAATTGACCACCTGTGATTACCCACTCAAGGCCATCCTCAATTTGTTGTACCATTAATCGCTTTAACGCATACAATAAAACTTGTTTTTTAGGATCTTTATTACCAAATAATCCCAATTCGAAAGCTTTAAACCCCGTTATCCATATCCTTTGCATTTTTACCATTCCATTCTTTATTTCATTATTAGCTCGCATTTTGGTATAATTATATCGATTATCTGAGAAATGAGGTACTCTTTTGACAATTAATTATCCAAATGGTCGACAATTTGTGCCACCAGAGAATGTAACGTCGTTACAACAAAACTTGACGGTTTCTCAAAGTAATCGCGGTATGTCACTTGAACGTGAGTTAAATCAAGCAAATAGCTACTATCGCACGCACGGGTTGGCCAATATTCATAAAAAACCAACCCCGATTCAAATCGTGAACGTCAATTATCCCAAGCGATCAGCGGCCAAAATTACAGAAGCTTACTTTCGACAAGCCTCAACAACTGACTATAATGGGATTTATCAAGGAAAATATATTGATTTTGATGCTAAGGAAACTAATCAAACCACTTCTTTTCCCCTCCAAAATGTTCATTCCCATCAGGTGAAACATTTGGCCGAAATTGTCAAATTAGGTGGTGTCGCTTTTTTAATCATTCGCTTCACTCGTTTACGAGAGGATTTTGTCCTACCTGCTAGCATCTTAATTGATTATTGGCATAATCAAGCTGATGGACGAAAATCAATTCCTTATCAGATTATTGCGACACACGGTAAAAAAATACCAAATGCTATCAACTTAACGTTACCTTATTTAAAGGCCGTTGATGAATTAATTAAAGAACAGAACATTTAAGGAGACTATGTTTTATGTCTGATCAACAACTATCGCGCGCTGCTCGAAACGGCCGTCAGAAAAAAACGACTAAAAAAAATCATTCAAAGGCTTTTAAAATCACTCGTGCAATCTTGCTAACATTAGTCGGCCTCGGTGTCGTGGGCACCGTAATTGGTGGCGCAGTATTCGCTTTTTGGGCCTCATCAGCACCCAAAATAACTAATCAGCAATTAGTTGGCACATCTCAGTCAACAATGGTTGATGCCAATAATAAAGTCATTTGGACTAGCGGTAACCAAAAACGAGAAATTGCACAGCAAGCCGAGTACCCAAAACTCATGAAAGAAGCTGTGGTTGCTATTGAAGATCGTCGTTTTTATCAACACGGTGGTGTCGACCTGAAACGTATTATTGGTGCGGCCTTTGCAAACGTTACTGGTTCATCACTTGGACTTCAAGGTGGTTCTACACTAACGCAACAATTGGTTAAACAAACTGTCTTCTCATCAGCGGTCAGCGATCAAACGTTTAAGCGAAAAGCACAAGAAGCATGGCTCGCAACGCGTATCGAAAAAGAATATTCAAAAGCACAAATTCTAACACTTTATATGAATAAAGTTTACCTAGGTAATGGCGTTTATGGTATGAAGACTGCTGCGCAATATTATTTTGGAAAAGAGATGAAAGATCTCTCCGTGCCACAGATTGCATTGATTGCTGGGTTGCCACAATCACCGTCAGGCTACGACCCTTACACCAATCCAAAAGGTGCCAAATATCGTCGTGATCAGGTCTTACAAGCGATGTCAGAATCTGGCGCTATCACGAAATCAGAAGCTAAAAAATATCAACAAGTCCCTATCGATGATGGTTTACTAACCGAACACACTGATGAACAAGATTCCGAACAAGTCAGAAAAGTATCTGATTCATACATTACTTCCGTCCTTAGTGAATTAAAGGCAAAAAAATATGATGTCAACAAAGACGGATTAACAATCAAAACAAATCTCGATTTAGACATTCAACAAAAGGCCTATGATGTGGTCAACGCATCAGCCAGTAATCAATATGGTATTCCTTATCCAAATGATGAGGTACAAGCCGCATTAACCATTACGGATCCACAAACTGGTGATGTGATTGCTCAAATTGGTAATCGAAAGCAAGAAGGTCTGAGCCTAAGTAACTTGGCGACTTCAACTGGCCGCTCAGGTGGATCAACGGTTAAGCCACTCGTTGATTACGCGCCTGCAATTGAAAATCTTAACTGGCCAACTTATCGCGCGGTTGACGACTCAACATCATTTAAATATGCTGGAACCAGTATTTATGCTGGTGATGCCGGTATGTCAAATCTTCAACCTTATTCTAAACAAAGCGGACAACCTTATGTCACTATGCGCAATGCCCTTTCACGTTCGTTAAACGTTCCGGCATTACATACCTTACAGGGACAAAGTATTTTACCTAACGGTGGTACTGATGAATTTGTCGGCTATTCAAACGCAACTGCCTTTTTGAAAAAGCTTGGCATCGACGTCTCGTTAGAAGGTAGCTCAGCCATTGGCTTTAATATTTCAACTGAACAAGCTGCTACAGCCTTTGCGGCTTTCGCAAACGGTGGCATGTATTATGCACCAGCGTACATCAATACCATTACAACTCAAGACGGTAAGGTGCATAATTTAGAAAGCACTGGTAAACGTGCTATGAAAACTTCTACCGCTTTCATGATGAATAGTATGCTTCAATCAGTATTAACCTCAACAGGTACCTTTAGTTTAGGCTTCCAAAATTACGTCCACAGCAGCTATGTACAAGGTGCTAAATCTGGAACGGTCGCATATGCGTCTGATTCTGGCTACCCTAGTTCAGCTGCGACTGACCTCTGGTTCACTGGCTTTACTAAGTCTGCTTCAATCTCAGTTTGGACTGGTTATAAAGAACCAAACAAAACAGCAACACCGCTGAATGGTCTAACTGGGACAACTGCCCACCTACCAAATGAAATTTATGACACCATTATGCAATATGTTATGCGTCGTGATAATCGTGATGGTTCTGATTGGAAACAACCAAGTACCGTCAAAAAAGTGTCAAAATATGGTAAAACAGAATATGAAGTGAGTGGTAATGCCAAGTTTACTGATCCATTTGCTAATCGTGTCCGTGGTAACTATGTTTATTCAAGTTCATCATCGACAAGTAAATCATCATCAAGCTCAGAATCAAGTGAGTCTTCATCTTCGTCTTCTGAGCCGGCGTCAAGTTCGGCACCAAGTGTCTCTTCATCAACGCCATCAACTCAATAAAGAACTCTCTCACATATTTAAATTATAATTCAATATAAAAAGTCTCCCACGCCAAATCAATTGCGTGAGAGACTTTTTTGATACATATATTTATTGTTCATAATGCGTTGTGAAGCGATAACCCCACATCACCATAATCGCGACACCGATTAAGGCCAAAAGCACAATACCCGCTGCAGCAAAGAACATCTGATGGTAACCACTGTGTTCAATCATCAGGCCACCAAGTAAAGGCCCAAAGGCGCGTCCAGCAGAAGGTGCAGCTGCTGCCCACCCTTGAAAACGACCTTTTAACCCATTTGGTGTCAATTCATTAATTAGTGCGGGAATCATTGGAAAAGCAGTTGCTTCGCCAAATGTTGTAATAATCATTGCAATGGCAAAGCCGGTAAAATTATTGACAAACGGTAATACAAGGAATGCTAACCCAAAGAAACCGATACCTCCAAAGATTTGAATCCACATTGCTCGCCGAGAAGCGACTAAATTCAATCCATTCATTGTGAGCTGGATGGCTGCAATTAATAAGCCATTAATCGTCCACAACATTGAATATTGCCAAAGTGGTAATGATAAAACATCCGACATATAAACAGATAAATTACCTAACCACTGCGAATATGAAATCCAAAGAATACCAAGACCAATAATAACGGTCCAAATCAAACGTTTATTCCAGACTGATAGTTGTTGGTCCAAACTGATTTTTACATCTGCTTTTGTTCTGGCAATTGAGAAGTTAAAATGCCGTCGAATAATCCAAAACAAAAATGAATACATTACCAATGAGATAACAAATAACCAAATAATCCCAAATGCGTAAATTGGACCAACAATCGCTGTCGCAAAAACCATCCCAAAATTAGCAATGAAATATAACATATTAAAAACATAGCGCCCATCACGATTATTAATCTGCGTACCATACGAGTTAATCGCAGCGGTATTCCACCCACTAAACAAGCCAGTAACGACTAAAATTAAAGGATAAACTGGCCAACTATGCCAAATAATAAAAGCTACTTGGGCAACGATCATCACGCCAACCCCAATTTGAATTAAAACAAATGGCGCGAACCGATCAAATAAACGTCCTGAAATGACACTACCAATCATCTGCCCTAAAGCATTGGCTAACATCACCCAACCAATTACAACCAATGTCTGATGTAATTGATCATGTAAATAAATTGACGTTAGTGGCCAAATAAAACCCAACGCAAAACTATTAATAAAACTTGCTGTCAATAGCCATTTGAATGACATGGCTGTTTTTTCTTGCATTTGTCCCAAACCTCTTAAAAAATATGAATTATCAAGATTATACCTTATAACTTATATTCTATCTTAATTATTTTTGATTAACCGTTCCAAAATACTTCTTTGAAATATTATCTAGGGTTCCGTCTTGCGCAAACTTTTTAAGTTGTGCATTGACTTTCCGGCGCAGCGTCATATCTTTTTTCCGGAATCCGACCGCAAATTGCTCAGCTGGATAACTCAAATCAAGAATCGCAAATTGATCTGGGTCCGCCTCGTGCGCCACATAGTAACGCGCAAAATCACTATCAATCAAAACTGCTTGAATCCGACCAACTTGCAAATCAGTCAATGCTTTATCAAAAGTATCATACTGAACAGCACTTTTAACAAAATTTTTCAAAACTTTAGGTTGCGCGTCATAAGTTAACATACCAGAAGAACCAGTTTGTAATCCTAGCGTTTTCCCTACCATATCCTGTGGTGTCACAATTTGATTCGTCCGCATAGTCACCAAGACTTGTTTATCTGAATGGTATGAATTTGAAAAAGCTACTTTTTTTTGCCGATCTGGTGTAATTGTATACCCATTCCAAATCATATCAATGTGGCCTGTTTTTAACTCAGTCTCTTTCATAGACCAATCGATTGGTTGAAACTTAACTTTAAAGCCCAAAGACTGAATCGTCTTTCGAGCTAAGTCAACATCAAAGCCAACTAATTTTCCATTTTTATCACGAAATCCCATTGGTACAAATGTATCATCTACCCCCACAACAAGTTGTTTATTAGCTGTGGTTTTAGCCCACGTATCCGATTGTTGATGAATGCGAAAGAAAATTACGCCGCCAATCACAATTAATATCAATGCTACGACACTATTCCAAAAAAACTTTTTTTGTTTTGTCATCCTAGATTCACCTCATGTCCAAAATCGAGCGTTTCATCTGCAATGGTTTGTGCAAATGCTAAATCGTGTGTCACCACTAACTGTGTCACACCTTTTTGTTTCAACTCTGAGATCACCGTTGCGACACGCTGAGTTGATTCCTCATCCAAACCAGATGTTGGTTCATCATAAGCCAAAATACCAGGATGCATCGCTAAGGCTCTTGCGATCGCCACACGTTGCTTTTGACCCCCAGACAGTTGGAACGGATATAAATCTGCCTGCTCTGACAAACCTAAATCGGATAATAACTGGCTAGCTTCGACTTCGGCTTCTCGCTTTGTTTTTTTAGCAACTGTGATTGGCGCCAACGTGATATTTTCTTTAACCGTATAATTTGGAAAAAGATTAAAATCTTGAAAAATAACCCCTACTTTTGCATTCAATCGATGACCCGAAATATCTAATAATTCATCATCTAATTTAATAGAACCAGAATTAGCAGGTAATAAACCAGCGATAATGCGTAAAAATGTTGTCTTTCCAATACCTGATGGTCCAACAATTGTCAATACTTCACCTGGTTCAATTTTTAAACTCAGATTTTTAAAAATAGTACGTTCACTGTAAAATTTACTTAAATTGGTTATTTCGAGCATCTTAATGCCTCCGTTCTAACGATAATAGTTTAATTTGTTCTCAATTCGACGCATAATCATAGTTGCAACGATGGTTAACAATAGATACAAAACACCGACTAATAAATATGGAATCAAGGTGACATCTCGTGCTGCTGCAATATTTCCAGCTCGCATCAAGTCACCAATTCCAATCACATAAACCAATGATGAATCTTTAACTAAATTAACAACTTCATTTCCCACCGATGGCATTACAATTTTTGTTACTTGCGGCAGAATTATTTTCTTCATGGTCTGCCACGGCTTAAAGCCCAAAACCTGCGCACCTTCATATTGTCCTTGCGGGATACTTTGTAACCCACCACGGAAAATTTCAGCAAAGTAAGCCGCATAATTCAAAATAAAAGTCATCACTGCTGCTTCAAATCTAGGTAGTGTGGCGATATGTGCTAGGCTTAACCCGTAATAAACAAAGACAATCTGCAATAATAACGGGGTACCTCGCATAATCCAGATATATGCATTCATGACCCAACGCAATAGAAAAATTTCTGAACGTAAAGCCATTGCAACCAAAACACCTAACGGAATTGCGCCCAATAAGGTGAGTGCAAAAACACCAACAGTCATTTTTAATCCAGTAATCAAACTTGGCATAATTGACCAAATATAGTTCATCATCATATCCTCAACATTTCTTTTTAAATGCAAAAAGTCCTCAGGCCATCGAATCGATGACCTGAGGACGATAAAAATCGTGGTTCCACCTCAATTTTACTAAACATTACTGTTCAGTACTCATACCCCAAATAATATTTGGCGCACATTGATAACGAAATGACCCGTGAACATGATGTTCCGACTAATCATAGGTGTGGTTCGAATAAGGGGCTTGATTGCTTCTCAACTTCGGCGCAACTCTCTTTGCAAACAACCTTATCTACTCTTCTACTCAAAATCAATTTATGTTGTAAGAATAAGCGAAACCACCATAAATGTCAACTATATATGTTCGATAGGCTGTGGCGACATTTAACTAAAAGTGGCTTTCCCATGGCATAAAGCGATTTTATTACTAACAAATGAAACAAATCGACCGGCAGGCAATGATTCTTTTTCAACTTGACCCCTTGCATCATCAACATCATTACGCGGGTGAATGACCCACATTATTAAAAAGCCCTTGATGAAGCAATAAAAAATAGAAATGTGCACATTATGCTTGCAGTGTTTCGATCTTTAATCAACATTCTTAACACTACCAACGTCTACCCAAGTGCCATCTCTATGATAATCACAAGACCAACCGTCATAAAAAGCTGTCGAAATACCACCTAATTCTGACCAATGTGCAACTGTTCTCTTACCTAAATTCGAACTATTAGCAGTATCCCAAACGCCAGGTACCATTTTTTGATTCACCGCCTTTTGAAGCGTCGAAACAGGATCATTACACCAATAGTCTGACTTCAAAAGAGATTTTAATAAAGTTCTCCTTTTTTCGGGTAATATATGGTCGAAATATTATCTGCTGCCATTCATTTTGTTGCCGAAATTGGTAATAAAGCTAAATATATATATGCCTTAACTGAATCTTTATAGTGCCATGCGGCCGTATTTTTTTAGATTGTATTCGTTTTAGAAAAAATTTTTTAAGGTTCAATAATATTCACACCAGCTTTTGCCAGTATGTACGTTACGTGATTTAAATCAATCGTACTCCCACTGGCATACCCAAAACCCGTACTCATCTGTAGTACCAGCACGGCTAGCCAACATACTATTTTTGTTCATTATTTATCCTCGAATCATTATGTATACCGATATAGCACAAATTTATTTATGCCCCTTACCTACTCCTGCCCACGCAGCTCCTCTTGTAGTGCCCGCATAATCACACGACCATCCACCATAAAAAGCTGTCGGGATATTTCCTAATTCAGACCAGTATTTAACAGTTTTTTCCCCTTTGTTCCCGCTGTTTGGGGTGTCCCACACAGTGGGAATGCCCTCAATTTTACACGCACTTTTTCGATCGGGAAAAGAATCGTTACACCAAAAATTTTTCTTTAAATTGCTGGTGTTTTCAAAACCTGCAACGCTCAATTGTAATCCAAAACCATTAGAAATGGCATATTTGAATAATGCTTTTAAAGTTGTATTATTTTTACTATAATTATTAACTATTCCCTTTTTTGCAATTAAGTTAATGGAATTATCTGATAACTCATTCAAATAATTGTATGCATCAACACTATGTTGGTAACTCCATGCTAATGTATTCTTATATTTTACATCTGCTTGTGGAAACTTTTTTTGTTGTTTTATAGCTGATTTTGCTGCCAAACATGGCAATAAATAATCACCCTTAAATGAACTACCTTCAACAGATGGATTTACTAGCCCGAAATAAGTCAAAGATAAACAAAAAACAATCAAAATAAATTTTTTTAATTTTTTATTATTCATAATAAGCCCTCAAATAATTGATTCGCATTTAATTTTTATTTATGTCCTTTACCAACACCTGCCCAAGCTGCTCCTCGAGCAGTGCCAGCATAGTCACAAGACCATCCACCATAAAAAGCCGTTGATATTCATCCTAATTCAGACCAATGTTTCACAGTTATTTTTCTTTTATTTCCACTATTTGCTGTATCCCAAATATCAGGTGCCGACGGAACATTCACTGCAGCTGACTGAGTTGGATACGAATCATTACACCACCAATTTATTGACCCAGAGGCTGGATTTATAAAACATGCATTGCTTATTTGTAAACCAAATCCGTTATCTGTAACCCAGTCAAAATATGCTCGCACAATTGTATTTTGTGCTGGTGTTAACGATGCAGCAACACCGCCACCCACACTCACAGAAATAACCGCTGCTGTATTATTATTTAAATAATTAAATGTTCTCAATGAATTTTGATAACTCCATGCAAGCGTTCCGTCAATACGACTATCAGCAGTCGGCATAACACCAACGCTACTTGCACCTCCGACAATATTTACATCACTTTGTTTTGCATCAGCTTTATTTTCAAATACTGAACTACCATCTATTTTTTTAACCTTAACTATTCCTCTAGCATCTTCATCTTTGTATTCTTTAATATAATCATTAATACCTTTTTCTCTAAAGAGGTTCCCACCGTCAAATGTATTATTTGAAGGTTGTGCTTCATCAGCTTTAATTAAAGATACAAACTAAGCAGACAACAGCAACAATGACAACCCCGAAGCCACTCCACAACTCAACAATTTGGCTTTTTTAATCTTGAACATAAAAATCTCCTAAAAATTAAATATAGCACCAGTATCTCGCACAATTAATTTAAACCTTAGCACCCATTTCACAGCCCGTAAATAACATTCATGAACCTTTCACAAATCCAACGTAGAAAGTTCATTTTAATTACGTTTTCTTCCGAAAAACCGGACACAATCAGCAACGCATGTTCGCTATTATTTAATTGCTTGATAGTATTTTACTTTCAGTGCCTTTCAAAAAACGTTTAATTTTTAAATTCAAGCAATCTGATTGAGCAAGCTTTCTAGCCACATCAAACCTATATCTTTTCCCCATTTACAACTGGATGAATCCTGTGTTTGAGCCATTTGTTATCTTCAAATTTCCTTTTCGGAATCAAACCGCTATGAATTTGACGGACATTTGCCATCTTTCTTGATATAGGATTAATCAACAACTGCAAAATATAAAAAAAGAACAGATTACTCTGTCCTTTAAAGCATCTGCACACGAATATTATTCGTCTGATACAAATACTGAATGCTTATGATTATTTTCTAACACAAAAAGATACAAGCTGTTGTTTATGGCAATGGTACTTCTCGCTGATTTTATTTCAATCGATTGCTCAAATAATCGTCACATCCAACCATTACCTTATCGAGATGAACGCCTTTTTAACGGCATTCGGTCATTAATTTGTCGATCCTCAACATGATAACTCGCAAGATTTGGTTCTCGGGCACCCTGATACACCCAGTTCAAAAATGTAAATGTCAAAATGAAAATTATCATATTGACCAAAATTGACGGGAACATGTGAAAAATAACAAAATTTTGTAAATTCATATTTGCCACATTAATTACCCCAAAAGCCAGATAATCATACACTAGATAGACACTAAGAACCATAAAATATATAGCCATTTCCCATAGATATGACTGCTCAAAATAACGTTGAATCCATTCTGCAAACCAAACAACCAATGGGAAGCCAATCATTGATACGCCAACATAGCCAGTGAAATATAAGTCATATATTAAGCCAATAATGAAGGCCGTCATAAAAACACTACTGCGCTGCTCAGGCTGTGTTCTAATCACACCTGATAAAATTGGCATTAACAAAACTAGCAACACAAGATATGGACTCGCAGACATTGG
This sequence comes from Weissella diestrammenae, assembly GCF_014397255.1. Lineage (NCBI taxonomy): Bacteria > Bacillati > Bacillota > Bacilli > Lactobacillales > Lactobacillaceae > Weissella > Weissella diestrammenae. The sequence goes on along the minus strand of NZ_CP060724.1, from coordinate 1,407,031 downwards.
TAATCGATATAAAATTTGAGCGCCATGTAAGGCAATTGCACCATCTACTAGCAACGCCAAAAAAGCTAAAATAGGATGCAACCATGAGACGCGTAAATACTTAAAGTACATGCTTTCCCCCATCAATTGATAATATCTTTAGTTTATCATGAATAGCAGATGTTTTTTACAATTTTCTTCAATTCATTGAATTGAGCTCGTTCATCATCATAAATAATTAGATTTATCATAACAAAATAAGCGTCATCCAAAAGGATTGACGCTTATTTTGTTATAACTCATGTTTAGTAATTTGGTGCCTTAGCAGTTATTTCGACATCATGTGGATGTGATTCGATTAATCCTGCACCAGTAATTTGAACAAATTGACCTTTTTCAATTAAGTCATTAATTGAACCAGCACCCGTATATCCCATACCTGAACGAAGACCACCAATAATTTGGAAAATCACATCAGCTAATGTCCCTTTGTATGCAGTTCGTGCTTCAATACCCTCTGGGACCATTTTATTAGCTTCATTGATTTCACCTTGGAAATAACGATCTTTTGAGCCATTTTCCATGGCCGCAATTGATCCCATACCACGATATGACTTATATTTATTACCATTTTTTTCATCTTCAATGACATCACCGGGGGTCTCATCAGTTCCAGCTAACATTGAACCAAGCATCACAGCATTTCCACCTGCGGCAATCGCCTTAACAATGTCACCAGAATATTTCATCCCACCGTCTGCAATGATACTTTTACCATTCTGTGCTGCAACTGCACTCGCTTCTAAGATGGCCGTAATTTGTGGCACGCCAACCCCTGCAACGACCCGTGTTGTACAAATTGAACCAGGACCAATACCAACTTTTACCACATCAGCCCCAGCATCGTACAAGGCTTGTGTTCCCGCACCAGTTGCCACATTACCAGCAATGATATTGATTTGTGGGAAAGTGGTCCGTACCTCGCGTACCTTCTTCAAAACCCCTTCAGAATGGCCGTGTGCCGAATCAAGGACAATTGCATCGACCCCAGCTTGATACAATGCTTCAACCCGATTAATCGTGTCTGAGGTGACACCCACTGCACCAGCAACTAATAAACGTCCCTCATTATCAGTCGCAGCGGCAGGATTCAAGCCAAGATCAACTGGTGCCGCCTTGACTCGTTTAACTTCGGCTGCTTGTTGTTCGATTAGCATATTCTTATGAATAACGCCCATGCCACCCAATTGTGCCAATCTGATTGCTAAACGTGACTCAGTTACTGTATCCATTGCGGAAGATAAAACTGGAATGTTTAATCTCAAAGTAGGTGTTAAATTTGTTTGTAATGACACTGAATTTGGTAAAACTGCGGATGCTGCTGGCACCATTAACACATCATCAAATGTCAGTCCCAACTGCACTACCTTATTAGCAAAACCACCTTGCGTCACACCATTCAAAACCATGAAATAAATCCTCCTAAAATAATATCCTGACGAAATTATAAAAAAACACACTGGTGGTATGACTACCACAAATGTGTTTCGAAGGTTTGAAGTTCAAAAAGCAATTGCGGATAGTCACCACTTTTGGGGGTGCTAGAAACTCTCGGGCCATTTTCCCAAGTATATATCTGCAAAACTGTTATTTTTTTATAAAAGTTATTGTTACTTATGATACTGCATTCTTAATAAATGTAAAGCATTCTTTTCCAGTTCAAGCTAGAAATAATTATTCAAATCGTCAACAACAACATTTAGAACGTTTTTATAAGAGATTTATCATTTTTAGATTTGAGCCTAGTCGATCAATCCGTGTGATATTATGCGATACCATCCTCACGTAATTGTCGCGTATTGTATCTAAACCAAATACCGTTAATACCAATGATTAGCCCAGAAATAATGAATACGCCTCGATAATCAAAGAAACTAGTGGCCACTGCACCGATAATTGGTCCAATCACAGAGCCCATCGCCTGATAACTTTGATTATAGGCAAACATCCGACTAACAACCTCATGCGGTGCTGTCTTCGTAATCAATGTCTGCAATGCAGGCATCATCGTTGAATCTGAAATGCCAATGAAAAAGCGCAAAGCGGCCAGTTGCCAAACGGCAGAAACCCATCCCATTGGTAGGAAGACAATAAATGCTAATCCAAAACCAAACATCATAACTTTGGATGTCCCTAATTTATCACCCAAACGGCCGAGTCGTGGCGCTGCAATCAACGCGGCAACACCCGGTGTGGCTGCGACAATCCCAGCCAATAATGCGGTGTTTGACCCGTGATGATTTAATTCACGTACAAATAATGCAAGAATTGGGTTAATCGATTGATTGACAGTCATAATCATCATGGTTGTAAAAAACAAGCCCTTCATCACACCAGGATATTTCAGTGTTTTAAACACAGCTTGTCGTGAAAGCGTTTCGCCACGTTTGACCGGAACAAAAACTTCTTTCACTAACAGCAAAACCAAAATCGTCGACAACAGAATTAAGCCGCCTGTTAGCATGAATGAATAGCGATAACCAAATGCATCAGCCATCATCCCACCAAATAACGGACCTAATAAGGTACCAGCAGTAGATCCGGTCATCATGACTCCCATTGCGTAGCCTGATCGTTCTAATGGTGTCTCAGATGCTATGAGGGCATTCGAATTAGAAATAAATCCACCAAATGCCCCCTGAAGCGCGCGCAATAACATGAGTTCCCAGACATTACTAACTGCACTCATGCCAATAAAGACAATACTCATCCCAATTCCAGCACGTAAAATCATCTTTTTGCGGCCTTTTAAATCCGCTAATTTCCCCCATAATGGCGAAACAATCGCCATCATGAGGAAACTAATGGCAAACGTAGCACCAGAGTACAAACTCAATTCTGATTTTGTGAAATTGCCTAGTGTATCAATATACAATGATAGAAACGGATTGACCATACTCAAGCCTGCGCCTGTTAAAAATACTCCAACCCATAAGACGTACATATTACGTTGCCAAATAGGAAACTGTTCCAATTTTTTAAGCATGTCCATCTCACTTTCTTTATTGACCTAACAAGAACTATCAAACACAGTTCAAGTCAACCTTGCTTACTTAACTTGTAACGCCATCAAATTTGCATAACGATGCGCTTGTTGGGCAATTAAATTAAGTGTCCGCAAACGATTTTGTTGCAACTCAACATCATCTGTCATAACCATTGTTTCATCAAAATAGTGATTAATACTTGGTTGAAGTGCCCATAAATGATTTTGCCATTCTTCTGGTGAATTGATAGTCATTTGGCTAACATCACTAAACAACTGACGTTCAGAGTCGTTCTCAAATTTTTCAGGTTCAACTTCACCTTGAATTGTATTTTTATTAGTTAAACGCAAAACACGTGTTAAGGCTTCAACACCCTCACGGAAATTGGCATCACTGCTATGTGCTTGTAATACACGCGCTGTCATGATCATGTCACTTACGTTAGCGCCTTGTGTCTGCACCACGGCTTCAACAATGTCGCGTCGAATATCATTTTGCAATAGCTTTACAATACGGTCCTTCAAGAAATTAATGACCGTTTGAATATTATCTGGTAATACTGTGGCAATATTATCAGGCAATCCCAAATGATCTGGCGCTTGTTGTACATCATCGACAAAAGTTGTCAAAATTTGATTCAGGTCAAGTTCCCATTGATTTGCTGAAATAATATTAACAACACCAGTAGCTGCACGTCGTAATGCATAAGGGTCATTTGAACCGGAAGGTACCATGTCGCCTGCAAAGAAGGCCAATAATGTATCCAACTTGTCAGCCAAAGCCAATATTTTGCCCAAAATCGTGGTTGGCAACTCCCCTTCAGCCGTGGTTGGCATATAATGTTCGCGAATGGCCGTTGCCACAGCAGGTGTTTCTCCAAAAATGAGCGCATATTTCTCACCCATCACACCTTGTAATTCATCAAATTCGCCGACCATACCAGTCATTAAATCAAATTTATAAATATCGGCTACACGCGCTAATTGTACTTGCTGTGCTTCATCTAAATTCAATTGTGACGCAAGCGTCAATGCAATAGCTTTTGCACGATGTGTATGATTAGCAACTGACCCTAATTTCTCATGGAATGAAACAACTGATAACTTTTGATTATAGAAGGCAATATCATGTTTTTGGTCTTCATGATAGAAAAACTTTGCATCTTCTAGCCTGGCAACCAAGACCTTCTCATTTCCTGCAATAACGTTTTGAAGATACTGGTCATTTCCATTACGAACAGAAATAAAATGTGGTAATAATTCACCATTCATATCGACGACATGGAAAAACCGCTGATGCGCCTTCATTGATGTAATCAACACTTCATCTGGTACTTCTAAATAACTAGCATCAAAACTACCTGAAAATGCTGTTGGATATTCGACGATATTGTTCACTTCTTCTAACAATTCGTCATCAATAACAACTTGCCAATCATGCTGTTTTGCAATTGTTTCAACCTGCTGTTGTATCACCGCTCGACGTTCAGTAGCGTCAGCTAACACAAAGACGTTTTTTAGATCTTCAACATAATCCAACGCATTTTGGATATCGACCGACTTTCCTAAGAAACGATGTCCGCGGGTTTGACGTCCAGTTGCAACATCTAAAATCTGGAATGGAATAATCTTGTCGTCTAATAATGCAACAAGCCAACGAATTGGGCGAACATATTCAAAAGTATGTCGTCCCCACTTCATAGTCGTTGAGAATGTCATGGCTTCAACAACTTGTTGCATACCAACTAGCACCTCTTCAGCAGACTTTCCAGTTTCATGACGAGTTAATGTGACAAATTCTTGTCCATTAAAGGTTTTGAAAACAATATCATCAGTTCGCATACCTTTACCACGCGCAAATCCCTCGGCTGCTTTAGTAAATTCGCCATTTGCATCTAAAGCCGCCTTTTTAATCGGCCCCTTCATCTCTTCTTCAATATCGGCCGCTTGTTTTGCAACATCGGTCACAATAACCGCCAAGCGGCGAGGTGTTGAATAATGTTGAATTTCGCCATATGGTAATCGCTCGGATTCAAAAAAATCGGCAACCCGTGTGACTAACTGATTAATGGCAGGCGTCACCAAATGTGCGGGGACTTCTTCAAGACCAATTTCTAATAAAAAGTTTGCCATTTTAATTTTCCTCCTCAACGATTGGTAAATACTTTGCTCGAAGTGCTTCGTCTTTTAGGAGTGGGAAACCTAATTTTTTCCGTTCGTCAATAAAAGCACGTGCGACTTGTCGAGCCATTTTACGAATACGGCTCAGATATTTTGCACGTTCAGTAACGGAAACCGTTCCTCTCGCATCTAACAAATTAAATGTATGTGATGATTTTAGAATGTAATCATATGCAGGATGGACGAGACCAAGGGTTAGTAAACGCGTTGCCTCAGCCTCATACTCATCAAAATGACGTAATAGCATCGCTTGATCTGATTCCTCAAATGAATACATTGAGTGTTCAAACTCAGGTTCTTTAAAAATGTCACCATAAAGTACGCCATTTCCCCACTCTAAATCGTATACGGTTGGCACGTTTTGAATATATGACGATAACCGTTCCAAACCATAGGTAATCTCTGAGGTGACTGCATCAACTTGAATACCTCCAACTTGTTGGAAATAAGTGAATTGTGTGACTTCCATCCCATCAAGCCAAATTTCCCAACCAATACCAGCTGCACCCATTGACGGGTTTTCCCAATTGTCCTCAACAAAACGAATGTCATGTTCCAATGGGTCAATTCCCAAAGTCTTGAGTGATTCTAAGTATAATTCCTGAATATTATCTGGCGAAGGCTTCATCACAACTTGAAACTGATGATGTTGGTAAAGTCGATTTGGATTATCGCCATAACGACCATCAGCTGGTCGGCGTGACGGCTCAACGTATGCAGCATGCCATGGTTCAGGCCCGTTAGCGCGTAAAAAAGTATATGGCGACATCGTCCCTGCACCTTTTTCTGTGTCATATGCTTGCATTAACATCGCACCTTGTGCCGCCCAAAATCCTTGTAATTTCAAAATAATATCTTGAACCGATAATTTTTCTGTCATTTTATTTCCTTTCACTAATAGCTCATCCAACTCAATTCCGATGCAATATAAATGATTCTCTAATCTTAAACAAGAAAAAGCCCCTGCATTAATCATGCATAATACACGATTAATGCAGGGACGTTATAGTTATCTAAAACGCGGTTCCACCCTGCTTCCGAATGAATTCGACAGCTTTTATTTATCTAGTTTTTTGAATAGCTCCCCACGGATTAACTCGACCACATCCCATTAACCGTGGCTTTCTTAACAAGTCTCATCCGTTTTTTCTACCCAAACTTTACGAAAGTAAATTATAGACCTAATTTCAAATTTGAGCAACTAATCAATCATAGTTGTATGTGTCGGAAATTTAGTTAAAGCTCATTATCCTTACATCAAAGTTTTTTAAGAATATAAAAAGGATAAAGTTAGTCCTGCTAATCTTTGGCCTTTATTTTACTCTTTTAAATTTATAGAATTAAGTTAATGATTTGAGCAGGTTCAGTGCTTAAATTGTGAAAGTTGAGCCAGCGCTGTTGCGGTTCAATTTTTTTGTAACTTACATGTAGCATAAATAGAAAGTGCTTCCAAATAATTTCACCAAAAACCGTTAATAATTGGATTTATTTTTAAAGACTATATTCACTGAAATATTTAAAAGCCAACAAAGGAAATTCAATCTCTATTTCCGATTGACGTAATCATACACAATAATACAACCTGCAATAGTCATAATCACCACTCCAGTCTTATTATATCCCTCTGCTAAGATAATGATTCCTGGTACAAGAAAACAATAGTATAGCCATCTTAATTTCTTATTCATAATAATTAAGCCCTATTATTGTTTGGGTTCCTATTTGTTCCTACCCAACGACCACTTGTTGTATAGTCACATGACCAACCACCGTAAAAGTCTTTCTTAATCGCCGCAGCTCCTCCAGGCCAATTAGAAGGCGTACGTTTATCTGAGCCATCCGGAACTGATAATGCAGCTTGCGGAGTTTGCCAACTGTCATTGTAAAAATAATCATACAAACTAGCAGTATTTACATTTTTAGTAAGAACAGTTCCAAACCCACGGTCTGTTGCCTTATCAAAAGCATTCCGATCTGGTGCTAGAAAATGACTGTTGATATAACTAGTTCCTTTACCTGTAATTAATCCAATTACAAATCCAGCAACTGGTCCTACAAACAACGATGGTAACGCAACAGTCACATCAACAAGTCCCATTGCAATACCCAAATTATCATACATCGCAATTGATTTTTGATAATTGTATCCCACCACGATTAAATTAGATTGTTTTCCACTTTGCCACGACCAACCATTGCTCGATTGTTGATAATCCGGCGTAACAGCTTGTATTCCTCCTGTAATATGATAACCGTGATTTGTCCTCAATATCCCATTGATATCTCTCAAGCTATTTTTTACTTTATTCCACTTTCCATCAACAAGTGGTACAAGAGCAGTCGCACCATCTATAATGGTATTACGTTCCTCTGTTCCCGTACTAACTTCTGAACGATCACCTTTAGTCTCAGTTGCATCGACGATGTCTTTATCCATAATAGTCACTGATTTACCATTAGTCATTGTATATGTATTGCTTGCAACATCATCAGTAAAGCCGGCACAATCGGAACCAACACCGAAGATACTAAAGTGAATGTAGCCAAAAAAGTTGAAATATATTTCTTCATGTAAAAATCTCCATTTTTCTTGAATGTAATATTACATTCACAACAAGAAACTAAAAAACAACCTAATACGTCAATCAATCACCTTATACACTGAATAACAGACACGATCAGTAAAAACAATTTAAATATTAATTAACGCTTAAAAAGAATATTAATGTTTAAGAATAAATTAAACAAGTAGTTTTTACATTTGTTCTCAAAAAAAACTCGCAAATTTCACACCATTTTCTTTCGTCTGATTTCTCGGACATTTATCACCTTGTTTTTGTTCGATTTTCAGGAAGTTTTAGTATTTGATTCACATTTACGAATAGCCTTGCTTACCGAATTGTTTCACTTCATAAAATTGATTAACTATTTCAATACTTGAGCTTTTGTTTTAAAATCATCTAAATCAAAACTACACATTAATAGATAATCTAAACGTTGTTTGATTTTACTTTTATAAATTGATTCTGCTTGCCACAATGCATATTTTTGGTGCGTATTTTTTTAGAAATGTTCACTGATTTTTTTCCCTTCTTGATCAACCCATCTGTTATTGATTGAAAGCTCAAAACGGTCTTTCAAAATTTCATAGGCTAATTTGGATTTTACTCCCATAGATTGATAAAAACTGTTGTTTTCAAAAAAGAATTTTAGGATTCAAAAAAATCTTTCGCTCGATTCAACTTACTATGATGTTATACGCGCCATTATTCAACCATCTCTCAAAAAACAGAAAAAAAGAACAGATTGCTCTATTCCTTAAAACGTTTAGATTATAGGATTTCTGGGTTTTAACTAAACTCTAAACACTTACATCATAGTTGAGGCATGACAAATTTCTCATGTCAGTAACCGATACTGATTGCGACAAACATTTCATACAGAAAAATAACAATGATTTTCTCATCGGCCGGTGCAAACCAATAACATCTCCTATTTGAATTGATTGTCAACCGGAAAGAAAAGGATATCCTAAGCTATCCTTTCATTGACCAACATTCTTGGAAGCAATATTTGATCTATGTTCTTGACTATGCCAAGTCATCTACCAATTGTTCAAACTCATTTAGACGTTCTTCAAAAATACGATATGTTTCACGCAGATAATCTGGCTTTGTCATATCTACGCCAGCTTGTTTCACAATATCTACCGGGAAATCTGATGATCCTGCTTTTAGAAAGCCTTTATAGGCTGCAACACCCTCTGGTCCGTCATGCAAAATTTGTTCTGAAAATGCAGTTGCTGCTGCAAAGCCGGTCGCATACTGGAAAACATAAAAATCGTAGTAGAAATGCGGGATACGCTCCCATTCATGAGCAATCTCAGTATCAACTGTCAATGCTGGTCCATAATACGTTTGGTTTAATTCTGCATATGCCTGATTTAGTACATCTGCTGTTAAAGGCGTCCCAGCTGCGTCCTCTTCGTGCATCCACTGCTCAAATTCAGCAAATTGTGTCTGTCTAAACATTGTGCCTTTCATACCATCCAAAAATTGGTTTAAGACATAGGCTCGTAATGCCTTATCTTCAATTTTATTCAACAAATAATCAGTCAATAAATTTTCATTTGTCGTTGATGCAATTTCAGCTAAAAAGATTGGATAATCACCATAATGATATGGTTGATTTTGCCTTGTTTCATAGCTATGCACTGAATGTCCCATCTCATGCACCAATGTATGCAGATTATTGAGGTTATCCACCCAATTTAAGAGAATAAATGGTTTTGTATCATATGAACCACCAGAGTATGCCCCGGACCGTTTACCTTTATTTTCCACAACATCAATCCATCGATTATCATACGCTTGGTTCACAACATCAAGATAGTCCTTACCCAATGGTGCCAACGCTTCTAAGGCTTCGGCTTTAGCCGTTTCATAATCAATCTGATAATCAGGTGTCCCTAAAATTGGTGTGTATAAATCATACGAATGTAATTCTGATAAACCAAGCAATTTTTTACGAAGTGCCACATAACGATGTAATAGTGGTAAAGCCCGATGTGTTTCCTCAACTAACGTGTCATAAACTTTTTCAGGTACAAAATTTTGCGCCAATGCTGCTTCACGTGCTGAAGAATAATGATGCACCCGAGCCAGATAATTTTGTTGTTTTACATGACTACTAATTAACGTGCCATACGTATTTTGCAACTTAATATACGCCTCATAAAAAGTGGTAAACGTATTCTTTCGAACCACGGGGTCTACCGACTCTAGCAAGCGACTATAAACACCATTGGTTAGTTTTTCTATCTCGCCCTCATCGTTTTCCACTGTACCAAATTCAATATCAGCATTGTCAAGAATGCTAAATGTATTTTGGGAAGCATTGAAAATGTCAGAAGCCCCCGCTAATAATTCTTCTGACTCACGAGAAAGCACATGCCCTCTTTGTATTAAAATAGCCTTAAAATAGTGCTTAAAATCGTTTAAGCGCGGCTCGTCCGCAAATAATTGCTTTATCTCACTATCAGTTAAAGCAACGATAGCTGGATCAAAAAAAGCAATTGCTGCAGATACTTTAGCTGCCAAAGCACCTGCTTGTGCGTTCAAGCCCTGATAAAATGTGTTGGTTGTATCTTGGTCAGCCTTCATTGACGCATAAACATAAACTTTTTCTAATTGGCGCATCAATTGCAGACCATATGTTAATCCATCATATAAATCTTGACCACTTTGAGTCACTTTTTTAGCATACTCATCTGATGATTCAGTCGCTAATTCAATTTTATCAACGGCATCAAACCAGGCTTCATCTGATGGGAAGATTGTTGATAGATCCCATGTCTTTTCTGTCGCTACTTCATCGCGCGTTGGAATTTGCTTCACCATAAAATACACTCCTTCGATTTCTTAATTGATTTAATGATAATTCTATCATTATTTCGGTTACTGTGTGTAAAACTCAATAAAATCTGTGAAGCACTTTTGTTTGTCTTGATAATCTGAATACCATTTAGGTTGTATTCGTAAGAAAAACAAACCATTCTGATACCGAATAATTTTTTGCCTCAACCACTGCCACAACACAAATTTCAGCCAAAGCAACTGCACTTGCCAAACATCCTCCGAGGCAAATTGATACCATCTATTTTGCCTAATGACCGTCAGTAATTGGTCAATTGATTTGGCCCCACCTTCTAAAGCCAATAAGACTGATAATTTCGTCAGCCAATGATCATTTTTTAATCCACCAGGTAATTTTTCAAAGTTATGAACACACCAAGGAACTCCTGTGAGAATGCGTCCTTGTTGACAGACTTTTTCAGCCAATGAGCGCAAGCTTTCTTCCGAACGCAGTAAGCGTAATTGAATTTGATAAATTTGCTTTTTTACTATTTTTTCGGGTGTCATCATTTGATTTTTGCCGTTAATTCCATCAACTTGCGACCATTCTTGCCACTGTAAATCCCCCCAGATGGCTGAGATACCCAGTAATAAAAGCCCAAATGATTCTGCTGAATTTGAGCGAATTTCGCCATCGTTGTCTGCCTTAAGTTCTGCTTCTGATATGGTGTACCCAGAATCCAAAAGACCTGAAGCCCAATTCTGGCATATCCAGTATTTCTTTTCTTAATTGTTTCAAAGCTAATTGGTGCACATTGAAATTCAATAATAAAACACCGTCCCTGGCTCTCAACAACCAGATCTGGTCGCTGTTGAATAGCGGGTAAAAACTTTTCAAGGGTCACTTGATACCCCAAACTCACAAAATAAGTATGTAGCTGTAGTTTACCAAATAGATGCTCAACCGACTCACCCTCACTCATTGCACGACACGTCATTATCTGCACATGTGAAAAATGCTGAACTCTAATTTGTCCAAGTCGTAAACAAACCCTTTGTCGACAAGCTGGACAAAAATAATTTTGTTTTTTCTGCGCATCTCTTGCTAATATCGTATTACCAGTTACATCGACAGCAGTTAACATAAATCACCTCAACTTCTCCAAACTTGTTCACTAAGAATAAAGAACCAAAAAATAATAAAATATAACATTTTATTTGTCATTTGCTGCCACATAAGTTTTCGATGACACGCACTCCCCTTCGCTTCATTTCTCACTATTCAATTAAAAACCATGACTTTCAGCTAACCACTGATCGTCACGGTTTCTTATATAATCTTAATTTTTACCGAATAAATCGACATCGTCCAGAATTAGTCAGCAAGCTTTCGATACAATGCGACCATCTCAATCGCTAATTCCCGTGTTGCGATACCGGTCATCACATGATCTTGGGCATGCACCATATAAATATCAATCGGAACATTTTCACCTTGAGCGGCCTGAGTTAACATTTCAGTTTGGGCGTCATGTGCCAATTTATCTTCTGCCATCGATTGAGATAAAAATTCATCTGCAGCTTCAAAATCACCTTCACGGGCAGCCTTAATTGCTTGCAGTGCATAACCTTTTATTGAACCACCATGCATGATTAACCCCATCACGGTTGACATTCGCGTCTCATCTTGCATCGGATGACTAGCTAATGCCAATTGTGCTTGAATTTCAGCCACTTTCTCTGTCAACTGCTCAATCGTAGTTGCCATATTACCCTCCATTTTGTCTCGTCAAAACGTCAAAATTTACACCATCAATTTCTCAGCAGCCTGCAGCACATTTGCGCCTTTCATCATGCCGTAATCCATCATATTAATGACATCCATCGGAATACCAGCAGCGTCTGTTTTCGCCTTAATTTCATCTTTCATATACCCTACTTGAGGGCCAAGCAAAAGCACATCAGGCTTGTGATTTGCAATTTGATCATCAATGTCTGACGTTGATTTAGCAAAAATCTCATAGTCTTTACCATTCTCTTTTGCTGCTTCTTCCATTCTTTGAACCAACATTGACGTTGACATACCTGCTGAGCACGCTAACATAATTATTTTTTCTGCCATTTGATTTCTCCATTTCTGATTTGTGTCCAATATTATAATTTAATTGTAATGATAATCTCATTAAATTGCAAGCGCTTACATCAATGTGAGTGATTATCATTCTTCAACTCTTTTATTGTATTCAAAAACTATGAAAAAAAAGGCGAGGAATGATGACCATCCTCGCCTAATTTATTGAATATTTTGTAAAAATAATTATTTAAAGTAACTTAAAATTTGATCTAAAGCATTTGCGTCGAAAATAACTTGACCATGCTCAGCTAATACCTCTGCTGCAACTGGCGTTAACTTGCCAAATTCTCGGACAATGGCTGTAATATTTTTAATTTCATCAATGTCGTACGTATCATCAAAAATAAATTCCAAATAATACGAATTTTCATAGGAAATCAAGCGGCTTGCAGCTGCAATATTTAACGCTTGTGCCAATAAAATCAAGCCCTCAAAATCATCAAATTTAAAAATGATTTCGTTTGGAATCACGCTTTGTTTTCCAGCAGCCTCCGAAACAATTTTATCATTTTGGGTCTTATCATTCCCAATCGGCTTTTTCGTTCGTCGTGATGTATCACTGTCCAATAACTGTGACAGCAATTCCTCTGACACATCATCATTGACTTCTTTATCGGTCTGATCACCTAAAATGTTATTAATTAAATTCGTTGGTATCTGATCTTCAGAAATATTCTTTGAAATGAACATTTCTAGGCCATTCCGATTTGGCAAAACCTGAAATGTCACAGCATCATTTTGTTCAAAATCATGGTCAATATCAACTTCTTCTAAAATGCTGTAGAAGAACTTTTCAATTGCCTCTTGATTGCCCAATAATTCTACAATCGAAATACTACGTTCAGTTAAATCGTCATTGGTAACCAAGACCCTTATGGTATCCTCATTAATACGTTCCATTTCCATAAGTGCTGCCTCCTTTAAACCAATCTACTTCATCTATCTATCCTCTATTATATACAAAAAGACATTAAAAAAACAGACGAATGGTCATGCGTACACTTGTTGACCTTTGCAACTGTCCTAAATTCAATAACTTCCCGCATTATCTGCGTTTCATGTCACGCCAATAAAGTCAATCGTGCTAATTCGGCTTGGCGTACTTTTCGAGGTAAGAAACAGCGAATTTCGTCCTCATTGTATCCAACTTGTAAACACTTGTCATCTACTAACAGTGGTCGTTTGATTAATGCTGGATATTGTTGAATCAAATCAATCATTTCATTCAACGTTAAATCATCCAAGCGAGTCTTCATATCACTAAATAATTTTGACCGTACAGAAATAATTTCTTCAGTACCACCTTCTGTCAAACTCAAAATGTGTTTTATCTCTTCACGAGACATCGGGTGCTTCATCATGTTTCGCTCAATGTACGGAATATCATGCATTTCCAACCACGCTTTTGCTTTTCGGCAAGAGGTGCAACTTGGTGAAGTAAATAATGTGACCATAATCGGCCTCCTTATCAATCTAAAATACTTATTTACATCCCATTTCTCTTTGATGTCATTATAACTATTAATTTGTGAATATTTTATCATTATTTTTATGAATAAACAATTAAATTATGAGTATTTTCAAAGCTTTTCACATCTATTAATACATCTTAGTCAATGACAGTTCAAATTAGTTGCTGCCTACGCTTCTAAGAACGCCTGAACCGCTTCTGGTGAATCCATTAATTCAACGTGAATCAAACCACGCTTTAATTGTAATTCCACCTCATTAGTCAATCGTGTTGCACGCTTCTTTGCTAATTTATCAGATTTTTTCATTATGATGCCTACCTTCTTTTATATTACAAACATTATATCATTGATGATGTATGTCTTGATGCCCTTTTTCAAGTTCAATCAAACTGGCCAACAATTCATTAGTTCTAATTTGTTCTTGATGCAAACGTTTTGTTTCAATTAATGTGGCATTATAGCCAAATTTCTCAGTGGGATTTCGAGCTAAAAACGTATTTAAAATCCGGATAAAGAAGAAAACTGAAGCAGCGATTAAAAGCATCGTGATAAACGACTTACTAAAATCTCCAAAAGGAATCACAGATGCGTCCATTGTATTTTTTTGAATCCAAATTTTAAAAAATGTATACACGCCTCCAAGCAGTTCAACAAAATTTTGTACAAAGCTAGAAAAGGCATTTCCGACAACCACACCAATTGCAAAGCCCGTCACTTTATCTCCAGTTAGAAATGACCTGAATTCACCAGCAATTTGGCTATCCATCACTGTATCACTCAATGTATTAACTGCACCTACACTGTCTAACAGTTGATCAGGTAATACTGACTTAATTTTTTTTCGATTAATCATGGCGTCCTCCACATTAATTTTAATTTTCATGTCTTAATAATTCGTTTTTCCATTTTTCGCCATAGCGGTAACGCCCCGTTCCGCCTGCTTTCGGTACTATACGGTGACATGGAATCATAATCGTTAACGGATTCTTTCCAACTGCTGTTGCAACGGCTCGGATCGCATTCGGCTTTTTAATTGCGAATGCCACATCTTGATATGTTATTGTTGTACCTACTTTGACTGACATTAAAAATTGCCAAACTGTTCGCTGAAATGGTGTCCCCTGAAGAAAATCAAAAGCCACATATGAGAAATCTACCTCTCGATTTTGCGCATAGCCTAAAAAATTTATCATGGCGTCTACGGATCCTGGTTGGAGGTCTAATGC
Source organism: Weissella diestrammenae (assembly GCF_014397255.1). Lineage (NCBI taxonomy): Bacteria > Bacillati > Bacillota > Bacilli > Lactobacillales > Lactobacillaceae > Weissella > Weissella diestrammenae. The sequence continues at coordinate 1,391,639 of NZ_CP060724.1, read as the reverse complement.
TGGATAAAACAGGTGAAACTCTTCAACCGCATTTTCTGCCAAACTAACAAAAACCAGTTTTGAATCAGATTGAAACAAGGTAATCTGTCCTTGAAAAAATGGCTGTGTCTCGTAATAGACCATATTTATAACTGCTCCGGATTGAGATCTAATAAATCAACATCCAACGGAATATGCGTTTTCTGATTGGTCGGTTGATTCTTTTTTATTTGATAAGCCTTTCGACGTTTTGAATTTGCAATCACATCTTGTTCAGAGCGATAATTTAATTTGGTCCAATTTACCAAAATCGATTCAATATAGCGCAAATTCAAAGCCTGATTTAGAACTGCCTCTTTAATTGCTGCTCGAATTAATACTGGTAAAAAGTGATCAACATCAAACCAATTAATGACTGTTTCCAATTCTGTTGGTGACAATTGACGACCAAACTCACGCTCAATTAATTCAAATATTTCCGAACGCTTGGGCTCATCACTGAATACGGTGACTGGATTTTGATCCACGCGATCCTGCGCTCGGGTTGCGTTATCACTTGGTAATTTTAACAATAGGTCATAAAGCGGTTGAAAGTCGAGCGTCGTGACCAAGCGCTGTTGTTCGTCATGCTTATTTTCAAAAACCACTAATTTTTTAGCCCGCATCGATTCAATAATTGAAAATACTTTTCGTGCATCAGTTCCCATAAAATGAGCAATTTTTTCCGTACTTGGTTCATAAAATCCGCGATCTAACATCGCTTTAATTTGTATATACACCAACAATTCTTCATCAGACAAACCAAGTTCTCGATAATGCTGTAACAGCATAATGCTGATATCAACCATGCCCACATTTAAAAATTTTTTGATTTGTGAATTTTCAACCATTATTTTTTCCTCTGATTTAAAAATGTATCAGTTTCCTTTTTTATTGGTAACCTTTTCCCTTTAATTTTGACCATTACTTTGAAACGGTAATTTCACTCATCCTGCTTAATTAATAGCCTAGGCGCCCACCATGTACTTCTGTCACATTGGTCGTCACAATAAATGCATTCTCATCAATATCGTGAATCTGCCGTAACATATGGGCATAATTTGAACTATCAACCATCACCATTAACATCGTTTTATTATCATCAGTATAACCACCCCGAACGTCATATACGGTCATACTAATATTTTCAGCTAGCAACATTGCCTGAATATCATCTAATTTGTGATTGCTCATAATTTGAACCTGACGTTTCAAATCTAGTCCAGTTTCAATATATCGCATGATAATTGATGTAACAACCAAAGAAAACGCAGCAAGGAAAAATGCATTGGTACCTGAAACGAACAAATTAAAAAAGGTCACCAGCATGTCAATCCCAAGTAATGATAGTGCAGAATTAATCTTGAAATATTTTTTTAAGATCATCGGCGGTACTGTCGTTCCACCACTTGATGCCTCTAATCGATAAAGAATGGCAATGCCCGCTGCAAAGACAGCACCACCAATGATAACCGCTAAAATCGCGTCATCAACTAGCTGAAAACTTGGCGTAATATATAATAATATCGGCAATAAAAAACTACCAAAAGCAATGTTACGCACCGTATTACGGTCTAAAAAGATAGCTGCTAACCCAATCATTGCAATATTAATGATTAACACCGTTAGAGCACGATTGAACCCAAAAGCCGCATCTAATAAAATCGCGATACCCGTGGCACCACCAGCTGCAACATTAATCGGTGCATAAAAAAAATTGATTGAAAATGCTATCATTTCTAAAGCAACAATCAAGGCCAAAATACGAAACCAACTCTGTTGTGTTAATCTTTTTTGCATTTTTTGTCCTCAGTTCATTCATAGTTATAATTTTAGTATACCTGAAAACATGCTAACTCGACGATCTTAATCAAAGAACATAACAAAAACTCACAAGTTGGACTTCTCCAATTTGTGAGTTTCAGTTCAAGTTCAGCAGTAACGCCAACCTATTTTCTCAATTAACCAATTAATTCAATTCACCTAAACGTTGGAAACCACCCTCGGCAATTTCTTTTAGCGTTGCAGCTGAAGCTTGCATCTTAGCCAATTCATCAGCAGACAACTGTGTCTCGATGACATTTTCAATACCATCAGCCCCGATAATAGCAGGTGTTCCGATATAAATATCGTTCAATCCGTATTGACCAGACATCCATGCCCCAACTGGCAAAACTGACTTTTCATCACGTAAGATGGCCCGTGTGATACGTGCCAATGCTGTTGCAACACCATAAAATGTTGCACCCTTACGTTCAATAATAGCGTAGGCCTTATGAACAACAGCGTCCAAAATTTCCTCTAAGTCCGCATCAGTCACACCAGCTTCAGCTGCCCAGTCCTTCAAGGGACGACCAGCGATTGTTGCCTCATCAAAATTAGCAAATTCTGAATCACCGTGTTCTCCCAAAATATAGGCATGAACTGAACGTGGATCAACGTTGAACTTCTTCCCCAAAGACACACGCAAACGAGAAGTATCCAATGATGTCCCTGAACCGATGACGCGATTCTTAGGGAACCCTGAAAACTTTTGAACAGCTAATGTCAAAATATCAACTGGGTTTGCTGCAACCAAGAAGATACCATCAAAACCAGCCTCAACAATTGGACTCACAACGGCTTTGATAATTTTTAGGTTTTTATCAACCAAATCGAGACGAGTTTCACCTGGCTTTTGTGGTGCACCAGCTGTAATCACGACAAGATCAGCATCACGAGCGTCTTCATATGAACCAGAATAGACATTCTTATTAAACGCCCAACCAGCAGCGTCCTCCAAGTCCATGGCATCGCCAACAGTACGTTCCTTCGCAATATCAACAATGACCAATTCTTCGGCCAATCCTTGTTGCATCAAAGCAAAAGCATATGATGATCCAACAGCCCCATCACCGACAAGAACTACTTTTTGATGGTTCTTAGACATAATAAATCCTCCACTATTCTTTAAAAAACTGACAATATTCCAAAACTAAAGTATGAACGTTTTGTGATTTTTTGTCAAAGTTTGTATGAACACTCAACGTCGGATAATCTACAACTTTTCACACTGTAATTTAATAAAACAAGCGTTATTTAATCTAAACAAATAAGTCCAATGCTTCAAATTTCGATGATTTTCTAATGAAAAATTATTGGTAATGAAATAAGTAACATGTCGTATATATAATGCAATGAAAACGGAATTAAAATATTCTTTGTTCGAATATATAGCCCCGTAATAAAGAAGCGCAAGGCGCCAATCATTAGCATCATTTGCCAAATGTGCCAACTATATGCTTCAAAGTGCGCCAAACCAAACAAAATCATTGAAAATAGCAAGCCAAGGTAAATACTTAAATCTCGGTTCATTTTATATGTTTGAAAAAATAACGCTGTAAAACCAATAAACACTGGAATTGCAAATAATTCCTCACTAAACAGGCCAAAAAAATTATTTATGCCCTCAATGATGATTGAATGATTACCAACGGACTGTTCAACAGCCAAGTTGTTAGCCATCGGCAAGTGAAAGAAGGTCATCACATGACCAATTAAAATATTATAGATAAAAATACTAATAAACGTTAACAACCAAATTAAAAAATTCCCTGTTAATCGGCCTTTAAACAATTCATTTATCTGCCGACCTAGGATTAACCATAAGCTACCTGTCAACGCTAGAAATGGTGACAAACTATAAGTTATGAAATTCATAAATTCATTTGTGATTGGAAACTGAAAACTCAGGTAAACCAAAGCCATAAAGATGACAGTTGGTACCACAATTAATAATAATGCTGTTTTGGTACTAATTGAATTATCAATAATTGGCAGTTCTGTCTGGCCTTTCTGTTTTTCAAAAAAAGTCATAGTAATCCTTCCCCCAATACATTTTAATAGTCTCATTTTATCATTTCACTTACTTTTAGTACATTTAAAATTAATTATACATCGAAATATATTTCAAACGCATAGTGTATTCATGTTCATCACAAAGCAATATTCATTATTGATTACCGGAAATTATTGATAAATTCAGGTCATTGACGTCCTCACCCTCATTTACAAAACAAGAAAATTAACGTTCAGATTCCAAAAGGCTGCCGTTATACGGCCATTCCACATATAAACTTAATTGTACTGAGTCGCTTGCAAATATTCAGATAAAAAACATAAACGATTATTATTTAAATAATATAATTTAATATCTTTAACCATCTTGTGCAAAAATGGTGCGAATTTTTAATGAATTATCACGAAAGAAAACGAATTATAATGCATAATAAAAAGCCGTCTATCGTTGGTATATAGCCAACGACAGCGACTTAACAATGTTTTACGGACGCAAACGATTCATAGTACGTGGGAATGTATAAACGCTATTATAAAGCCTTTTTGACGATTTTTGGTGCAAAATTGGTGCAAAAGGTCTAACTTAATAACAATATTTTTCAAGACCAGCATCGAATAACGTCGTCATTCTGCCTTAAACGGTGTTTTTATTTTTTCAAGGTCATCAACAGTAGCCAAGTTGCACTGACAGGTCAAAACATACTACGATAATTCAGATGATTCTATTATTATTTCACAATCATCTTATCTTAATTTTATTCATTATCTAATAGCCAAGCGTTCTAAGATTAAGTAAATAATAATAAGCTATAACAAATAGTAATAATACTATTTGTTATAGCTTATTTTTAAACACATATGAATTAATTGACATCTAATTTTGAGAATTTGTTTCTCTCAGATCTGCATTTTCAAGATATTGAATCATATTTATCGTTGGTAACGTTACTGCCTCAAATTCTGATATCGCAGTAACTTGGGCTACAATGGTTCTTAAATAGGGAAATAAAATAGCCAGAGCATTTGCTCTAAATGCTTTAAACCCAATTCCATCTGAATCCTCTGAGTCCACATAATCAAATTCACCTTGTATAAGTACATTGTACTTAAAGGGGAAGTCGTTCGTATTGTTTGTACCTAACTTCACACTCATATGAGTACCATTAATTGAAAAATCATGTCCAATATTAAACTCATAATTTTGATCGTCTTTGACAAATTTTTCTTTCGCTTCAAAATTCATCCTCAAAACTTTAAAACCATTAAATTTAAATGCTGCCATTATGCTGCAACCTGCTCCTGTTTGTCTATTTCTACGAATCCAAATGTAACTTCTTCATGATTCCAATTAACTATATTAGGCACTTCAGAAGCGACATGCATCTCAAAATCTTCCACATCTTCAACTCTGTGTAGCTCAACTTTTACATCATCCGAAAATAAAAGTTCATTAAACAAATCAACCTGTTGAAATTCGGATTTCTTAATTTCAAAAAAATCTTTTAAAATTACATCAAGAATTTGTGAATTTTCAAAATCTTTTAATTGATCTTCTGTAATTCTAGGGGCCTTTACCTTTGAAATTGTCATAATTGCCTCCTCATAAATTCAAATCATTATCTAAATCTAGATTAACTTTATGATATCATAATTTCATTTAGCTGTGTTGTTTTAATAACGCCGCTATTTTTTATAACTACGACCGTTGAGTTTGGAATCTGTCCACCATGCGAATTTGTCTCATAGCTTTCTATATCTTCCCACCTATCTTTAACCAAATAATCGGCTAAACTACTTAAATCAGCATACTCCCAGTAAACATCTAATAATATTCCGTCTATGTTATGTCTATTAGCCACACTTGTCCCCACATTGTCTTTTTCCAATTGAGCAACTCTCTTATCAATTACTTCTCTTAGAGCTTTTTTTGCTTCAACAAGTTTATCAAGTTCTTCTTGGTCATTCAGGTTCCAAACCCTTGATTCGTCAACATCAGGTATTTCTATTTTAATTATACAATTTTCGCTATATCGTCTGTATTTTTTAGCATACATTTTAGCAGCATTTTCCGCACTTTGCTCATATTTATCATTATCTAAAAATGTATATACCCCACGTCCAAGATCTCCTGGCCATTTCGTATTTCCAGGCATGGTAAACCCATTTTTTAATATGGAAGCCTTTTTACTCAATTCTGTTCCATGATATAGTTCCCAATCCATACTGCTACCCCTGACATCGAATACAAAACAACTAATTATATACGCATATTTGTCAAACAGTCAACATAACTATAGTCTTTAAATTTTATTTAATCATTTTATTATCGCCCAACGAATATTATTCATCTCAATTTGATGATTCCCGACAAATATATCAGTCTCGCCATACCCCTTAACAACGCCATGAATTAACTGTGGTACAAACTCATCTTGCCTTACACGTTCCTGTATGGCTACCATACGCCCCTTTGAGTATGCATCGAATAACACCTCACCAATCTCAACCATACTCATCTCTGGCATCCACCCCTGTTCGTACGCTTGTTTACGTGCAAGTCTATTTTTCTCAGCATCTTCCGTATGGTCAGATAAATAATAACCTTGCCATTTAACCATTCCCCGCTCTTTATAGTCATTTTCAAAAAAACGTTTTGCTCTTATTAATGTTTCTTGATTGATTGTTTCTTGATTCATTACGTATCTCCTTTTATTAGGTTTAACTTAATATAGTATAGTTTAAAACCAATATTTTTCAAGCCAAAATAAAAAAGCCCACTCAATAGAATTAACTACCGGGTGGGCTTAATTATTAATTTACATACGCAGACTTCAACCAGACTGGCTCGCCGTCAATACTTAGTTTCACATATGCTCCGCTACGTTCTAACACTTGATAGTTACCATTCAATGTAAAGAATTCAACCACGCCGTTATTACCATGAATTGATTGGTCTGATAACCGATTACCAAATCGATCAGTCATCGTAATTGGTGTAGCTGGAATATAGTTATTATAGTCAATCGGTGCAACTGACATATCGTTATTCACACCATACCATCGACCTTGCCATACTTGCCAACTGTCTAATACATAAACGTTTGAGAACGATGCAGTAGCGTTGCCATCGTCCAGAATTTCAACGTCTTTAACGTTTACCCATGAGTAAATATCATCAAGCAATACACGGTTGCCATCGCGTTGAATTACCTTGTGCGCTACTCCCTTAATGTAGTCTGGAATCAATTCACCAGTAGCATAATGACTAGCGCCAAAGTTTACCTTCACAGTTGTGCCAACATCAATTTTCTTTTTACTGGTATCATCAGCGCCTTGTCCTGCGTCAATAGCAGGGGTATCCGTATCGGGTTTACCCTTTGTATAACCATTATCAGTAACCCCTGTTAAATCAACGTTACCATCTAATCCACCAGCAATATATGTTGATGTAAATTGGAACACTTGCACGTTTTTGAAGGATGGGAAGTAGTTATAATTTGGCTCTGGTGTGACTTCATAATTTGGATATTCTGCAAGCCACAGTCCGTAACTATCAGCGATACGATTCAAATCAGTGTTATTGACCAAGAAATTTTTATATCCATACAATAATGGTGTATATCCAGCATCTTTAATGCGTTGCAGAGCATACAGAATTGTATCTGTATTTTGCCAGCCAGATTCAACGTCAAGCGCTACAATCGAACCCTTAGGTGTTTGAACCTTTGGTAAAAAGTAATTTAGCACATAATCAGCTGTGCCGTTATCCGTCACATTCTGCCACCAAATATAAGTGTGTGCTCGCTTGCCTTGTGCAATACTTGACTGCACTTGTGTCTTATACGTTGATTGGTCATATATTGCACCTGTGTAGCCCCCAATCTGCGAGATTGAGAATTTATCGTGTGCATAACCAAACTTACCATAGTCACCTTGATATACAGCCCAATCAACGCCATGGTCTCCAACGGCCGCACTAACTGGTGCTGTGAACCCGAAAATAAAAAGGGCTGCAAGCAGTCCCTTGAAAAATTTATTGATTTTCATTCTATTATCCTTTCTTGCTTTGCAACTTATCAAGCTCACTTTTGAGCATGGTATTTTCAACTTTTAATTCAGCATTCTCTCGTGTTAATTTCATCACGTCCTGAATCAATTTATCGACCTTTTTATTCAAATCACGAATGCGTTGGTCATTATTCAATTCATTTGTTTTTTGACGGCCAATCAGGTAATTAATGACGATTGTGAATACACCACCAATACCAGTAACGACCGCCAATAAAACTTCCGTACTTACATTCATTCTGTTTCTCCGTTATCTGGCACACCAGCGTCCCACACAGCTGGATTAGTCACTAGATAGTGCCCAACATAGAAAGTTCCTTTAGTATTATTACCTCGTGCAATAATATGTCCATCCCCTTGTAACGACAATATCCCTGTGAATGTCCCCCCTGAACTTTGTTCAATTGAAATAGCCGATATACCGCTGAGCCATTCTGGTTTCATGAGCGGAATATTTTCAGCACCCATAATATCGTATCTGTCCCCGATATCATACTTAGACGCTGGCGTGTAGACATTAACCATATTCCCGACACGATTGAAATAGAAATCCACAGCGAATGTCTTAACTACAAATTTCTTAGAATATGCATCGACATTAATCAATTGCCAGATGCCATCTACATTAGATGGGAATGAATCTGTAGATTTGTGCGTCTTCAACGCTTTGAACATAGGATTATCCAGTTTACCAGTTTCTAGAGTTCCCATTGTTCCGAATGTAATCAGATCACCGCTTTCATATTCAATGTTCGGCTGCCACACTTTAACGTTCGCAGGTTTTGAAAATACATCAATCAGACTTGTTTTTTCTTGTACAAATGTCACGGCTGACGTTGTCGATGTGATCGTTCCCAAGATGAAATTGTTAATCATTTCATCATTGTTCAAGTCACCCGAAATAATGTTTGTTACAAATTCAACTTCAACCTGATTATTAGTGACAACATAGTCATAATTACCCGGTGTCCCAGTTGATTCATTCTCTTTTGTTAAATCAATAGTGATTGATAGATAACCACTCACGTTTGCTGGAATCGAAATTGCCTCCGGTTCAGTAATTCTAACCATCCGTCCCTGAATTAATGCTAAGCCAGTTCCTACAGTCAAATTCAAACCGGTCGATGTCACAGACATTTCATCCCCGAAGCCTTTCAGAATGTGTGATTGATCACCTGCTAACGAATCGTACAAAGTTGCATCCGCTTTTGCAGTTACTTTTGCTCTATCAAATTGATACCCTTCAATTGTCATTATTCATCCTCCAATAAATCAGATAGTGACGAACGCACATTACCAAACATAAACGTGGTGAATGCATTGTCGCTTTTCATAGTCCAACCAGTAAGTACCGATTGATAAATTGTGTTGTCATACGTAATTGTGGCCAACGCCCCAATCGAATTAAAATCAGCAAACTGCACTAGCTTTGATTCGTTTCGGATTGAAACGTTAATCTCATGTGCATACGTTGATGCCTTTAATTCACTTTCAGCTATCTCTTGATAACTTGGAATTTCACCTGTTTCATCATCCTTATAACTTTCATAGATAACGCCTTTTGATAGAACAGGCACGCGCACATTGTCATCGATTGACTGCGTTAAATCACCGCCACGCGTTAAATACCAACTTGAAAGAATTTTCGGTACCGTTGGTGTACTATCAATCGAATAGATGATTAAATTATTCGTACCAGTATCAGCAGGGCTAACAGATACATCCCAATCAACAAAATCAATTGAATTATTCTTTAAAGCTAGATTTTTGGTTGATTTCGATAATCGACCAGAAATACCGTTTGAACTCAATTGAAATGTCAAAATGTTTCTGTATTTTTTGAACATATGAGTAAAATAACTCAGCATGTTTTTTACTTTTACGGCATCTTCTTGCTGGTATGACCATGCTGAAGCATCACCATCAACTTCTATTTCAGAAACCGCACCAAGTGGCTGATTTTTTGAATTGTTGTTCTTAATCAAGGCTGCTAGATGCGCGTTAATATCCTTACCTGATCCCGGGCGCATGATAATGTCGTAATTTAACCCTGTTTGCATCAACCCAGTCTTTACTTGACCATTCTCAAACGCATTAATAATACCGATATAGATTACATCAGCGGTATGCAATCGCTTTGCAATAATAAATTGACCTTCAACAATTGGTCCGTTATCTAGCAATTCGAATGTCGATTGTTCTGATGATATATAGTCATTGTTAATCTCCCAATTGTATGAAGTAGTCACGTGTACGGTATCAAAATTTCCATCACTGGATAATACCCAGATTCCTAGTGGTGTACTCATTAGACCACCAGCCTTTCTTCACGGTACGTATACTCAACCTTGGCGCTGCCAACATCAAAAATCAGTGTGCTTTCACCCTTTGGAATATTAACGAAGTTAGATTTCGTATAATCTTGTGCCGAATACACATTTGACACAGTTCCATCGATTCCAATAAGCTCAACTCGTTCATTCTGCGGGACGGATGAAACCACTAACGTGTCACCTGCTGGAATATCAATAAAATACCTGTCACTAAACAATAATTCACTATTTACATGCAATTCCCATGCTGGATTAGTAACTGGACCATGAATAATTACAGTCAGTGGACTTCCAGTTGATGCACCTAAATAAACACTTTCATTCTTGATATGGAAATATTTATTGTCAGTGCTTGCCGCTGGCTCTTCATACACATAATCGTATGCATAGAATCCAGTATTATTCTCTGACGAATTATTGATATAAATCTTTCCATCGCCATCTTGATCAGAATAAATGACACTATTCCCGCTCATTTCTCGATACCAAGGCGTTAATGATTCGAATGTGATTTCTTCATCTATCACATTCCATTCGTTAATTTCACTTTTCGTCAATTCCTTAAAATTCACATCCTTCAAAAAAACACCTGCATCAGTTTGATACTCAATCTGAAGCGGTGTTAAATCTAAATATTTAATGAAATTAGAGTAATCTTGATATGCATTACCACCATTAGCGCCAAATAGTACGTTAAATTTGATTGATGTTTGGTCTGCACCGATGCCTATACCAACGAAATTAGCATTGGCACCATAATATTCATTGCTCATCGACAAGCCAAGTCCAGTGGGATTATAAGCGAACGAATTTAAATCATTCAACTGTTTTCTTTCACCCAGCGAATTAATTAAATTAAATTGTCTAATCATCGTCTGAATACCCTCCTTACCATTGCTCGCTCAATATCACGTGCAATATCTTGACCGTTTGCATTATTAGCAGTTACATTGATGTTCAATGACGTACGAGCACCCATATTATTAGTAACCTCTGGAACGCCCATTGATTTAACAGCAAACAATCCGTGCGCATTGATTGCACCCGAACCATTAACGCCATCCATACCTAGATTTAATGATCCAGCCGACTTACCTAATATCTTATCGATAACTTTACCAACTACACCACCAACTGATTTAATAGCATTCGAGACAGCATTAGAAATTGCACTACCCAAACCAGACAAACCATTAACAATACTGTCAATAATCTTACCGCCCCATGTAGAAACCGTCCCAATGATGTCATCCCATACGCCAGAAATATATCCGCCAATTTTGCCAAACGTGCTAGTAATTGCGTTCCAAACACCTGATACAGCATTTTTAACAGAATTCACAATACCATTCCATGCACTTGATACACCATTGGCAATTCCGTTCCATACGCCCGATATAAAATTACCAATCGCACCGAAAACGTTTGAAATTGTTGATGAAATTGAATCAACGGCCCCTTTAATGAAATTAACAATTCCATTCCAAACACTAGATATGACATTACTAATTGTAGTGACAACACTTGTGATAGTGGAAACTAGTCCATTCCACCCATCAGAAACAAATTGAACAATACCGTTAATTACCGTCTGAATAACGTTTAATATGCCATGCCAAACATTACTGATGAAATCACCAATTGATTGAAATACGTTTTTAACTCCGTCAATAAATGACTGAATTGCGGGTAATGCGGTGTTGGTAAACCAATCAACAACACTCTGTATAGCATTCTTTATTGCATCCCATACTGCTTTTACAATCTGTTGACCTGTTTTTGTTTGAGTGAAAAAATAAACCAATCCAGCGACTAACGCTGCAATCGCAATAATAATCAAACTTATGGGATTGGCATCCATAACAATATTGAATGCTGTTTGGACTGCTGTCGCTATTTTTACAGCGGCTTGCCAAACTTTGATCGCAGTGGTCCACAATTTAAATCCAGCAACAATGATAGCAATTCCAGCAGCCAACGGTTTTAACCAATCACTATTTTTCTTTACAAAATCTACAACTCCTTTGATTGCGTCCTGAATAGCTTTAAATGCATTTTTAATGTTGTCAGAACCCACCGCTTCAATTATGCCTGCAATTGTTTTAACAATCTCAGTTTTAACGTTCTGCATTGTCGTCTTGATTCCACCAGAACTATCCTGCGCAGATTTTGCAAGAGATTGCATACCTGCTCCGCCCTGTTGGTCTAAGTTAGTAAATGATTTGTTAAAATCCTCAATGGAAACACTGCCATCACTCAAGCCACTTTTTAAGTCTGCCATTGACATCCCCATTGATTCAGCAACCTTATTCATCAACCCTGGCATTGATTCATTCATACTATTAAAGTTTTCTGCTTCAACTTTTCCAGCTGAAAGACTTTGCTGATATGCTCTTGAAAATTGGTCCACAGCTTCGCTACTGCCTTGAGCAAATACCATCGCAGCATCATTTGTTGCTTGAAACAAATCAACAGATTGGTCTAGATTTCCAGTTGCTCCAACATACCCTTGAACCGCTGAAACAGCTTGATCCATAGTCGTTGGCAGTCCTTCAATAGACTTTGCCATTTTTTCGGTAGCACCTTTAGCATCAGTAGCACTAAATCCAAAATTTTGAAGTACCTTAGGAAATGCATCCATTGTATCAACACGTGAAATTGCTGCATCAAGACTTCCAGACACAGCATCCATTCCTTTTTGCGCAATTTTAGCTGCACCACCTGCCACAGCACCCCAACTAAACTTTTCTTTCAATCCATCAGACTTATTGCCTGAATCAGTGGTTGCATTCCCAACATCTTTGACGGATGCTTTGAGTTCATCAGCTTCTACTTCTGCCAAACTAATGTTTCTTGCATACTCTTTCCACTCTGCTGAATTTACATCCTGATTACCAAGTTGAGACTGCTCTTTTCGCAATGCCTCGACTTTGCTGCCGGCTAATTCAACTTGTTTTGCTAGCAGTTGTTGTTTATTTGCCAATAAATCCGTATTAGTTGGATCTAATTTAAGTTTCCGATTAACAATATCCAATTCAGATGCCACATCACTGGCTTCTTGTTGAATTGTCAACAATCCACCGGGTTGTAATCCAGAAATAGTTTTATTAGTAGACGCTATTGCTCGATTAACAATTTGCATCTGCGCTTCAGTCTGTCCGATTTGAGTTTGCAATTTCTGCCACTCAGCTGTACCTACCTGTTCTTTTCCCAATGCTGCTTGTTCGTTTTTCAACTCTTGAACCTTTAAAGCACCTACACGAGCTTGCTCTTGTAGATTCTCTAATTTCTTTGTTGCTGTATCTATGTTTCCTGGGTCAAGTTTAGATTGCTTATTTAACGACTGATAATCTTTTTTCAACGTGGTCATTGCTTTATTAATTCCCTTTATGGAATTATCGAACTCGACAGTATTCGCTCCAAACTTGACGTACAGGCCTTGAAATTCTTGTGCCATAAATTCCTCCTTTCTATATGTAAAAAAGACACACGATATGTGTGTCTCTTCGTCAAACAATATTCGCATTGACTTCCGCGCTAGAAATCTTTTTTGGCTTTCTACTTTCTTCATCCTCGTTTACCACATCAAGAATATTTAATAAATAATTCAGATGTTGATTTTCTGCCCATTCAACAGATATAGATGACAAAATAACAGCCCGATATATTTCAAGCGCATTTATTTTTTTGACGCTGACTTAGTTGTTTTTTTCTTTGATGTTTGATGCTGCGATAGCATCTGAAATACCTCAATAAACATCTCAACATTGACTAATGACATAAGCCACATACTATTCTCTGCTTCATCCGCCGTCACTTCACTTTGAACTAATACACCATCCTTGGTCTCAGCAAATAGTACTGGCAACAATTCAATCAAAAACGTATTGATTTTTTCGTCTGAAAGTAATGGTAGGATTTGCATCATCTGTTCTTGTGATACTTCTTCCGCATTAACTTTTTCGAATCCTGTAAAATATTCCGACATCGCTTGAAGTGCCTGATTATAATCAGAAAAGAATCGCCGCCCAGTACGCTGTTCATATAATTTCAACGTTCGTAACGTATACACGAAACGAACCGTCTCTTTTCGCTCAACTTCATTCTCGTTTCCTCTATCATCGACCGCAATATCTAAAAATGTAACGATTTTTTTAAGCATCAATTAGCCCTCCGCTGGCGTTTCTGGATCACTTGGAATCTTTGTGTCTGGTAATATAACCTGTTGATATGCCAAATCGAACAATGCCGCGTTCTTTTCATCCTTTGTGATTGTCATCACTGTGACGGCCTTACCATCGCCATCAATTACAGCTGGATTTGGTGACGCAGTCACAGGAATTTCGAATTCTTTTGGTTCAGCACTATCCTCATCTGTAGCTGTTTCTGCTGTTGGTGCAGACGCTTTAACGTTGTAATAGATAGTTAATTGTTCCGTCTCTCCACCGAACTGGTCTGTGATTGTTTCAACGAATTGCCATACAAAGTTTCCAAATGTTCCAGTGTCAATAAGTCCACCGTTTTCAGTTTCCTTATAACCCATGTGATCAATTGCAAATTGACGTGGGAATTGGTACGCCTTAATTGATCCCTCTACCGCTTTTGCACCTGTTAAACGGATATGCTCTAAATTGTCAGCGTAGTATGGATTAGAATCTTGCGTAGTTTCAAAACTATTAGCTCGTAATCCAGTAAAAATTTTAGGGGTCCCAAATTGTGTCTCACCAGCTGAATCATTTGTAATTTTCGCAAAGGCTCCCCATGAATTACCATGCGTTGCAGTTCGCTTGTCATATTTCTTGGTTGTAGCTACATCATTTGCCATGTGTAAATCTCCTATTCTGGTTTAATAATAATTTTGTTTAAGTCGTTTAAGTACTTAGCCTTAGCCCTGTTATATGCTGGCCTAATATGCTCTCTTGGTGACATAACACCAGTGTTTTTACCTGATTTTGTAGTACGCTTTGCTGTACCAAATTCAAGCAAGTGCGTTAATGTGGCATCCTTACCATTGTTATAAATGGCTACTGTCTTACCACCATTAATCAACTGTGAAGTCCACCCAGCTTTATAGCGTCCAGTAGTTCCTGTTGGTGAATTATTGGCAATATCCGCAGCCGCGTCTTTACCAGTTTTTTCAAGAACTTCTTTGATGCCACTTGTAAGGTCAATTTTCAAATCATAAACATCAATTGAACCTGATCCCATTACCATTCACCCCCCGTAAATATCTCAACACGATAATGAGTTGCATAATAATCAGAATTTATATCCTTTATATCGAATGCAGCAGGCTCAACATTGAAATTATCGACCATTAACTGGCTGATATTATCAAGCTTTCGCTTGTGATAATGGCTAACCTGTAACAATGCTTTCCTGATATGCACTTGGTCATCAGCATAAACGGTTGCATTAGGACTAAGTCGAAAATAGACGATGAAATTATCAGGACTATCATCAGACTCTCTGTCTAAATAATTAGCTTCTGCATGCAAAGCATTCTGACTTAGAATTTTTTGCACTTCTGCACGTGTAAAATACTTTTTCATAAGCACCTCACATCAACTCGCCAAGTTCAAGTACTGCAAAGTGAGAAGTAATATCTGGTACAAGTGATCTAATCTTGTACTTTGATTTTTTCCACTCGACATAATCAGCGTTCATTGATACATCCTCACGGATAACAAAACGTGCCGAAATTGGCATACCGTCTTTTAAGGCTGTATCACGGCGTGTTTGAAATACATTCTCTTGTTCAGCTTTCACTCGCTTTGAAGTGAATTCTTTTTCCCAAACACCGGGCTCAACTTCAACCATCTCTGAGTAGAAAATCCTTACTGATGTTCGCGTTGATTTCATGATTGCCCCCGATCATATTTGATTTTCAATTGATAAAGTGAATCTTCCATATCTGATTCAATCCATTGCTTTGTTGCAGCCGGTCCATTCATTAATGACCTATCAAAACGTTGCAATACAAATAAATTAAGCCACGATAAAACAGTTTGATAATCATCTTTAACTGCATCCCATGGCTCAGTATCTAAATCAATCTTAGTAATTGGGATAGCATTATTTTTCAAGTAATTAATTCCGCTATTTGCATGCTGTAGTAATTGACTATCAAAAATATCTTCGTCCGAATCCATTTCAAGAAGTTCTTTCAAATCGTTTAATACGGTCATCATTCCTCCTTTATGGGCTTCTCACCCCATTTGAATGTGTTTAGCCATTGTCGCTTAATACGTTCGCTATTCGGCATCTACTGGCTCAATAAAAGGCCCCAATGTACCGTCTGCAAGTTCATATTCTGAACTTGTCAAATCAGCAATTCGAGCCTTTGTTTTCTTACCTGTATATTTGTCACCGGGATAGTAGATTTTTCCATCTAACTTATCCTTGAATGCCGTTAATACGTTGTAAACCATATTATTCACCTATTAACCTTCTGCGGGGTCAGATTCTTCTTGCTTTTGAGTATTCTTAGTACCACCGCCAGCTGCTGCCTTAGCTAACAATACGGCACCTGACTTTGGCTTCACCAATGCTCCACCTGAGTAGATTTCTTGCAAGTACTCATGCTTATTCTTGGCCAAAATAAAGTTATCGTAAGAATCAATCGTGCTATCTCCGACAATCTTATATGCGTCCCCCACATATTCAACTACCATAGGTGCACCGTCAGTACCTTCTTCGAACCAATCAGGTGTGAAGATAGCCTTAACACCCAATAATGCAGCAAAGTCTGTACCAACTGGATATGCCAAATTACCATTAGCATCAAGAGTAGTCTTCATTGATGCCAAAGTACGACGATTCATAACCAAATAGCGAGAACCTTCTGCTGTGATTTCAGCATCAAGATTAATTAAATCGACAAGCAATGCTGCATCTGTACGCGTCATCTTAGCTGTGTAAGCCGCGTCTGCATCAACCACCGCTTCGTATGATGTAACCTTATCATCAGCATCTTTTAATCGGCCATCACCGATAATAGCTGCACGTTCCAATTCCATCACAATACGTTGTGGCAATTCTTGCAAAACATACTTAATAATTGCACCAGTATCTTGATTCTCACGTAATGTTTCGCGATCAAGTGTGATGTACTTGTAAATGTATTGCGCACGAATTGTCTTGTCAGACAACGTAATGACTTGCTCTTGCTTGTCTTTTCCACGCTTGTGTCCATTAGCACGTCCGGTCTCGTCTGTAACCGTGTTATAAGCCTCACGGTAAACAGTAAGCCCTGTCTTTGACAAAGTAGCGAACAATGAACCTGAATTCTCAAATGCATCAGAAATTGCCGTTACAACAGCTTGTGGCAAAATTGATTCTGGATTAGTAATACCCTTGGTAGCAAGATTCTTTTCCCATGCCTTTGCCACGTCTTCTTTATCAGCCCCTGCATTCTTGGCGATAATATTAGCGAAGTCTTCCATTGCAGCCTTAGACTTCAAATAGTCTTTGGCTGGTGTAATAGTCTTATTCTTATCTTCGGCCATCTTTTGTTTCCCTTTCATAGCTAATGATTTCATTTCTTCCTCAACCGTTTCAGCTTCGGAATCAACATCTTGCAATTCTGTTTTTGCTGCTTCCAAGGCAGTATTCACTGTTTCTTGGTCCTTTTCGATTTGTGCGATTTGGTCCTCAGCAGTTGCTTCCTTAACCTTGATTTTCATGCCATCTAATTGCTTTTCATATCCTGCAATATCAGACATTAATGATGTTTGCTTTTCGCGTAATTCTAATAGTGACTTTTTCATGTTATTCTCCTTTAATTAAAAACGTGCCAGTGCTTCTGACTTACGCTTTTCAAGACGTAATGCTGCTAGCTCTTTCCTGTCTTCTGCATCAAGTGACTTTACTTCTTCAATCACAGCCATTTCATTTGCTGGAATGGTCACAACTGAACCCTCATAGACATCTGCTTGTTTAATCTCCCAGCCACCATATGGACGTTCAGCATCGATTGGATCATAGCCTTTAATGGCCATACCAACAGACATTGAATCAAGTGCGCCCATATCAAGTAGCTCTTTGACTCGATTAGCTTCTGGATCATTAAGATTCAAAGTGCCTTCAACTTTCAAACCGTGGTCATCGCTCGATAATTCGAGTTTCCCAATTACTTTATTGCGGTCATGATTGAATAGCATCGGTACAATTGAATGCTTTTTGATACTGTCATCAAACGCACCCTTGTTAATGACATCTCCATCACGATCAGCATTGCCATAAGTGGATAAGTAACCCTTAAAATGAAAGGCTGCATCACGCTCTTCAGGTGACACAGCCTTAACCATCATTCCTTTATTTCGTAAACCTGCCATCTTATTCCTCCTTTCCAGAATGCAGTGCCTCAATCGGTATCGCATTCTTATTAGTCTCAAATGTATCGCCGCCTTCGTAAGCCCCATAACCAAACATTTCACGGATTTCATTTGAGTTGAAGTTACCAGAATACTTTTGCCTAAACGCAAAATCATTCAAGTCCTTCAAACTTGCAATATCGAACATATCAATATAGACAAGCACTTTTTGTCCTTGCCTACGTGCTGTTTTAGTAAATATCTTTCGATTAATCTCTTCTGAAATTACCCGGGTATAAACTTTAACAACACTCTGATAATATGCTCGATACTGTTCTTCGTTATAATCAGCTGTAAAAAGTTTTTCGTTAATGCCGAAAGCGTTATAGAGTTGAGATTTTAAGAACTCCAATTCATCAGCACTAGCAGTTCCACCATACGTCTGTGATAATTCTTGAAATTCTTCACCCTTTTCAAGATACGAAACACCACCATCTTTACCCGTGTCATAGAATGCGGTTAATCGTTTATTCATTCTATCTTCGATGTCATCAGTTGCCGCTCGTGTTGGTAAATGGAGTAAACCACGAATGCCTGAATTATCATTCAACTTACTTGATAATGCATGTAAATTGTCGTCAATCAACTTAGTAATTTCGCCTAATTGTGCACTGATATTTTGCTTAGGATTTTCAAATATCCAAATATCAGCAATATTTACCACCTTACTAATTTCATCAACCACAATATTTACCGTACCATCTGGATTGAAATTAGCATTGCCTTGCACTCGTTGCAATTTAACAAGCGTTCCTTTTTCATAGACTGGAACTACAATAGACACTTGATTTTGTAGCATATCTCGAATAACATTCGACCAAAAGACAAACGGCGCTTCATATTCATTTGGCGATAACGTCAATACATTAGATAGGTCACTAAATTCAAACCATTCCATGTTATCTGCTGCATTCGAGTTCCGTGTCACTCTGATGTGCTTAAACTTCATCATCGCCACATCAGTAGCAATTTTGTTGTAGATATTATCAAGATAGATTGAATTACGTTGCCAATAACTACGACGTCTATGCACCTCATACATTGACCTATGATTAATCCCTAGCCCAGAACCCCGTATCCGTTCTAAGAAGTCCGTAAAATATCCCATGCTAATCACCTCCATTAGCTGTAGTAGTATTCAAGATCGTCTTTGTTTTTCTCATACGTGATGAAAGCAATCAACTGTGACATAAATACGTCAATCTTGTTCTTCGCTTTCTCTTTGTTTGGAAAAATATTGCCAGCACCATCAACTCGTACCACCACATTCAAGTGATTCCAAGTAGCTACTGGGTCATCAAAGACAATCTTTTCATTACCGATTAGCTGCTTATAAATTTTCATGGGTTGACTGAGTGTCTTAGTGGTCATCGAAACGTTATGTGTGATCTCGCCATAGCTATCATTGAACATACCGTGTAATTCAGCTGCATTCCAATCATCATATCCAACGGCCATTGGTAGAATGTTATGTTCACTCATATAACGCTGAATATCGTCAAAAATAAACGATTGTTTGTTAAACGCTTCTTCATGCAAAATTAAGTAACCCTGTTGCTCCCATTCAAAATACTTATCACGCTGTTCCTTTGGCAATTTCTCGACATTGGTACGTGGCATATATTTCCGATTCACAAATTGAAATGCATCCCCATCTTTAATCATGAATGACACCGAGCTAATATCATTGACTGCCGACAAATCAATGCCAATAATCGCTAACGCTGGCGAACCATCTTCACCATCAAATAACTCAGGTTTAAATTTATCCCTGTTACCCTTTGTTTCCTCATTTACGAAGTACGCTAGATAATTATTCACTGGTAGATTAAACGTCTTAGCCATTAGCTCAGCCTGCTGTGAAGGGTCATTTCGTGACATCTCAATGTCTGCTGCAATTGTTTCTTTTTCAGTTGTGATTCCCAACAGTGGCATTGATTTTTGCCACATTTTCGAATCGTGAATCTCTTCAGGATTATCCAATTGATAAATAAAAGGCATGACCGAATCGTTATCAGTCTTGCCTTCTAAAATATCCATCCAAATTTTGAAATACCTATCAAATAATCGTTCACGCTTTGTTCCGTTTGTTGATAAATACCATGTCTGCCAATTTTTACGCTTCTTTGCCGAACCGTCATTGACAACCTTGATGAAATCATCATCATAGGTGTGCACCTCATCAAATATATTAAAGTGTGCATTAGTTCCATCCAGTGATTCATAGTCCGATGTCTTAATGTTCATCAATGAGTTTGTTGGCTCATATAGAATACCTTGCTTTGTTGATCGTAGTGAACCAGATAACACCATCATATGCAGTAAGCTATTTTCATTAGATGTCATTGCACGGCTAGCATTGTACAAGAAACCAGCTTGTTCACGATTATATGCCAGCAGCTGCACGTCAGCACCATACTCACCATCCATTATTTGACCAACCATAGCAATTGCACTGCCTAGTGTTGTTTTACCTGAACCACGAGCCATAATTACTGGTATCTCATGAATCAATCGGCGTTCTTCAACTGTTTGATATTCTTCCATCGTTTCAGGATTAACTTTTGTCACTTCTGCATCATGATAGAACCCCCAAGCGACTTCAAGCCAAACTTTTTGCGGTAATGCTAGTTTTAATTTGCCATTACCACCTTTTGTCTGGCTGGTTTCATTCTCGATGAACTTTATTCGCCTATCAACTTCATTTTGCTTGAACTTATACTGCTCTTTAAACCGTTCAACACGTTTAATAGCTAGTTTCACTGCTCTTCCAACGACTATATCGCCCTTTTCAATCAGTTCAACATACTTATCGAAATATCGCATGACTTTGCGCCTCCTTTCTTTGCTTTTTTACATGGTCAAAATAGCCAAAATACAAAATTTCAAAAATTTCACGACCAAAAAATATAGGAGAGAGTTTTGCGTGCCTGAACAACCGGTATGATTGACCTCAACGTAAATTCTCAACCCGGGGGGATTAAAATAAATTAATCTTCCGTTCATCATTTGGTTCGAAAATCATTTTTTCTTTTTTTCCAAACGTTTTAACGTTGTGTTCCTCAATGCTTAGCAGTTGTAAGTTGTCAGGGTTCAACGTTATATCATCATCCATATAGTTATCTGGTGTAATAGGTATGATGTGATCCACAATCGACTTGCCTTTGATTAACTTGCCACTCATATCAGAATGCATTCGTTTGTCTGTTCTTACTTGGTTGCGTAACTTACGCCACTTAGATGAATTATAAAAATCTCTTTGCCACTTCAAAAACCATTCAGGGTATTGCCGATAACTATTCATTGCTATCACCATATCCTGCTAGTCTATCCTGTATCATCTTGCCTAAGTCTTCTGATGATGATTCAGCATGTATGTCAGCTTCTATCTTCTTACCCCTTAGAATAGATAACTCATGTTCGTCCTTATTCCATTGAGTAGGCAATCTATTCTTTAACGCCCAGATAATTGCCGTAGTATCTGCTGGTACAAATCGCGTCTTTACTTCTCTAAGCTCTCGAACTTCATTCTGCTTATCGATTACTTCACGCACTACTACTTCATCAATGAATCTATCTCGTAGCTTAGTGAACAATCCATCTTCTGCAACGTTAGCCAATGCCGTTCTTAGATTAAGTTCTTCATCTGCTAATGCCTGAGCAAACTCTTCATGTGCTTCCCTGTAATTCTTTAATGTGGTTAAACTGATTCCCAACTCTTTGGCAATCTGACTATACTTAGCACCAGCCCGCCTCAGTTGTTTCACATCTTCCAAGTGAGGTTTCACTAGGCTGTCATATTTACTTGCCATAGTTACACACCTCCTTTGTTACTAATCACTAAATCCTATTGTTTTTCGGTTGTCTGCTTTTTGTTATACCTTTGAATTCGACTCCACTTTGACTAATTTATCTATGTTGCATTTAACTAGTTCATCAATTCGAACTTTACTACCATACGATTCTGAACGTCCAAGCTTATATGCTTCTAATACTAGTTGCAGCATATCCGTATTTACATTTTCGTTTGCCATATCATTCTCTCTTTCAGATTATCTTTGTTTAATATCGTCAACCGGACCCGGAACAATAACATGCGGATATAGTATCTCAATCCCACGGCTTTGATTCTTAACTGCACCAAGTGATTCAATTTCCGCTTCAGTCCAAATACCCATCTCATACATCATTTTGATAACAACGTACTGACGATTGTACTTGTCATCAGCTACTCCGAAAGTTGCTATTGTAAAATCATACTTACTACTGTCATTCATTGAATTCTTTAATGTGTAATTGTTGGAGAAATAATTAAATGAACTTCCACTACCAGCCTTGAATGTGTCTATTGTTATATATCCACGTGCAGCTTGAATGAAGTTTGCTGCGATTACTTGTCCTGCAATTTTTCCATCATCTAACGATACTGGGTGCCCATAACCATAGATTGCTGCATTGTCTCCGTAGTCATTTAGCGTCAACACCATTCCATTATCAAACTTAATTTTCCACGGTTTAGTGCTCGTATCTAAAACCCAATTCATCGGCGGCAATCTATCTGGAACTTCTGCGCTTTTCTTCCATGTCAAACCATATGCATCATAAGATAGGTAATAGTCATCTCCCACTTGAATAGGTGAGGGATAATCTGGCATTAAGAATCGATTACCCAAGTCATATACAACCACATTTCCGTAATCATTCAAATTAGTAATCTGTAGCATTATTGAAACTACTACTGACTCTTGTGTCATATTTAAGAATAATGTTTTACCACCGACAGTATACACTTCAACAACTGCTACAAATTGTCCGATATTCATTCCGGAGTTATCATAGCTACCTTTATCATTGGTCTGATAAACAGGTAACGTTGGTTCAATACCCATTGTGGTTAAATCATCCGCTGTTTGTACACGGTTCCAATTATCGGGTGCATCCTTACCATCAGTACCGTCTTTACCATCTGCTCCCGGTTTTCCTTCAGGTCCTTGTGCACCAGTTGCACCATCTTTACCGGGCAAACCCATCTCGCCTTGTGGTCCGGTATCGCCCTTATCCCCTTTGGGGCCGACTTCTCCCTGTGGGCCCTGTTCCCCACGATCACCTTTATCACCCTTGGCACCTTGTTCAATATCACCTACTACTTCATCAATGTACTTCTTTGCTTCACTCAACACAAAATCAAATGTAAGTTGTGGAACTAAATCACCGTCTTGATTCTTTGTATTCTGTTCTACTACAAATCTTGCAAAGCCTTCATCAGGATAAATAGACCTATCGCCATCTTCATCAACATTGAATTCGATGTAATACGTATCAACTGTTAGCTGCTCTAAGAATTCATTTGAGAAATCAACACGTGCAACTCCGTTCACTACTTCAACTTCAAACTCAAACAAAAAGCCACTAGCATTCTTAACTGATGCTGTGGCCTTAGTTGCTTTAATTCTCTTGTCGTTCTTTCGTAGATCGAAGTCGATAATTGTTTCCGTATCTGTAATCTTAGTATGTAACTTATTGTCGCTTACTTGTATTCTCTTATTTCTACCAACTATCATTACGCGCTCCGTTCGCTATTATTCAATGTTTTTTATATCCTTACCAATGTCATCTACGAAATTTTGTACTTCGGTTTTTGCTTCCGAAAATATATCTAATACTGCATCAGCATCTTTCTGTCTGTCTGCTATTTCTCGTATCATTGCGTCTAGAGAATCATTTATTGATGAAATTTTTCTGAACATTACATCATCTTCGTTTAATAAGATTTTTACTCTTAAAAAATATGTGTTTTTTGTTTGAAATAATGATGTTTTCATTCGAATAAATTCAGCTTCTCTAGTTTTTGTTGTCGTTCCTTCAAGTCTCTCAGACATAACAACATCAACAAATTTATTGGTATATGAATATATATTCGCAACAAAGTCAATTATCGCTGTCTGAATTTTTTCGTTATTTTTCTTTTTTATATCTCTATCATGCTCCACTCTTGCAAGATGATCAGACCAATAAGCGTTAACAACTAACCCAATTGCGGCGATTAATACGGAAAGTCCAACCCATTGAAAATGTGTACCATAAGAACTGGTCGAGAACCAGTAGTCTCTTAACTGAGTGTTATTCCATGCTGCCTTAATCCACACAATTCCAATATATGTTTCAAAAAAAATCATAACCCACCTCCAAGGATAGATTATACCAAAATAAAAAGCCACCATCCGAAGATGAGTGACTATCTGCCCCATGTTGTACGAGGTCTTTCACTTGTCCACTTGTTCCGTTCAAGCTACAAGCTTTAATGTAGTAGGTAAGGATTTGCACCTTACATGATCACTGCCGAGCTCCTGAGATTTGTGCGCACGTCTCCTAAAATGGTTATGATCTAACTAACTCTCAATTAGTATGCGTCTACCTATTCCGCCACTACCACACGAATCGTTTTATCAACTATTCGATAATACAATATTAGCACCGTATTTTAGCCCAAAACGGGCATTGTTTTTAAATCTTTTTTTACATTGAATTTAAAGTCGTCTCGCCAGCGCCTTGCAGTGCGTTCATCAACGTATTCACTAAATGCAATCATCTGCCATGTAAGATTGTTTCGATAATGATTTGATATTGCTCTCTTGTGTTCTGGCAAAAGATTATCATAATACTTCGATATGACATTCTCTTGCGTAATTAGCACTTGTAATTCGACATCTTCGTCTTCTCTAATCATTGCAATAGCATTTGGATCATTGTATTTATTTTGGGCCCGACCACCACCAACATTTTCATCCTGCTCACTAGAATGATTAATCTCGATTTTCCTAATTGCGATATTCAAATCTAGCTTGCCTTTAAAATAATCAGTCAATAATTTGTCAATCCTATCTGCCATTGACCACTCCTTATTCTTCCACATAGTATTCGTATGCAATCGCCGAATTTCCTGACTTTACATTTACCATGCCAAGGAATCTGGCAGATTCATGTTTGAGTAACCACTTATTCAGCTCTACCACGTTATATAAATCAAATATTGCGACTTGTCTTTGAACATGAGGATAAGGAAACGGACGAATCGGTTTCGCAGATACCGTCCCTACAAACTTAGTTTTTCCGAACATTATTTATTCCCCTTTGTTTTTAAGTCAGTAATAATGGCCGTATCATTATCACCAATGTATAACGTAATTTTATTTGCTGTGTCATTATCAACGAGCGTAAGATTTCGTCCCTTATGATCGAATCCAAAGTTACCTGTATAAGTGTAAGTCGTTTCACCCTTATAATTTTGAATATCAATGCGCCTAATTTGCTTATGCGCATATTCAATTTCTTTGGCTTTCTTGTCTTTGTTGTATTGTGCTGAATGAGTGTAATTATAATACTTTGAACTGATACCCAATCCAACCGCAGTAATAAATCCAAGTACCCCAATAGCCAAAATAACTAGTCCGATTTTTTTTGCTAACTCACTACCACTGAAATAAACAAAATATCCAATCAATCCCACAATAATGGGTACAGCAATAATAAAAATCCAAATCCAAAGCGATAGCGGTGTTGGTTCAATATGAAACATAATATTTTCCTCTTTTCTAGTTTATATGATTGTTAATATTCCATGCCATCTGGCAATTTTAATCCACGTTTATTAAGATATTTGAGCAATCTCTCGCCATCTTTAATCTCAAGTTTGAATAATGTTTCGTTAATTCCAATCTCATCTTTAAAATAATGGTGCTGACTATCACAGACCGCATCCTGTTTTTCATATGGACTTGCAACTTTCCACCACAATCTAATACGATTAGTTGCTATTTCAAAATAATCAGTATCAAGTTCGATGCCAATAAAATCACGATTCGTATTTATCGCTGCGATACCAGTTGAACCACTACCCATCACATTATCAAGTACAGTCTCACCATCATTGGAATATGTTTTAATCAACCATTCCATCAATTCAACGGGTTTTTGAGTTGGATGCAATTGTCCCTTTCCAACCTGATTTCTCATTGTCAAAATATCCGTTGGATGTTTCATATTACTTTTTGTACTAGCTGTGTTATTTGTCGTATTGAAATGTCCATAGATTCTATTTTTCGCAGTTCCTGAAGTTCCACGACTATGTGATGGCCCACTTCCTTCAGTTTTTTGCGAATTATACGTTGGTAATTTTTTATAGAAAACTAGGATATTCTCATGTTGTTTCAGCGGCATCCTATTTGCATTTAAAAATCCAGTGGTTCGCACCTTATTCCAAATGATTTCATATCGAAACATTTTCGGATTACTCATGACAAGTTGAGAAGTAAATGGCTGTTGTGAAAACAGAACAATTGCTCCATCATCTTTTATTAATCTGTTGTACTGCTCCCATAATTCATCAAACGGTATCATTATGTCCCATTTAGCTTTCGTTACCTGATATGGTAAATCGGCTAGTATCATATCCACTGAACGAGATGGTAGTTTTGCCATCTCTTGTAACGTTTCACCCTTGATTAATCTATTCACCATTACTCTGAATACCCCTCATTATCAATATGACTAATCAAACTCTGTGCATCATCAATCGCACTCGATAACTCTTCACTTGCTGCTGCAATCCGTACAAGATTATCTTCATCAACTGGAATCCCCATTAATTCAGAATGTGCTGCCTCGACATCTTCAAGTGCCTGCCTGATTTGCTCTTCTTCATCTGCTGTTCGTTCCATATCACTCACCTATAAATCATTCTTTAAATATGACTTTCCATTAAAAATTACAATTGCTGATGGAAATGGTGCAGCATCTTTTGCAATGCCATCGACTTCAAATTTCAAGCGACCTCTGATGAAAATTACTTCAGCTTTATTAAAAATATAATCATGCCAGTAACTCGTGTCTGTTCGCGCTGGGATTATGAATACAATCTGTTCAGATTTCTCTAGCGATGTCTCATATGCTTTTTGAACCCATTTACTCAACTCTCTGCCATATGGTGGATTGCAAAATAAATTACCCTCCAATAATGACCAGTCAACGTTCAACGAATTCTGTTCAGGTGAAATAAATTTCTTGCACTTAGCATTATCAGACCGAGCTGCCAAATCATACGTGAAATTATATTTTTCGTTTAAATTATTAAATAACTCTGTCGGCGTTTCCCAGTCTTGTTTATTCGATGTAAATAATCCTGAATTTATTGTCACGGTTACCACCACCAATCAACTAGAACAATCACAACAACAATTCCAGTGAGAACTAATGCAAGTTCAATTAGCCAAGCAAATACGCCAATCAACCCAGTGATTAATCCAAGTTGAATCCAGTAAAACCCGATGAAAGGTAATACCCAAACTAATGCAATGTACACCATCAACACAGCTAAGCCGGCAACTGCAACCAAAATTTTCACTGCCAGATTATTCAATAATTTGTCTCTCACCATAGCCTTGGATCCTCTCCATACATAATTTCTAATCGCGCTTTATTTGCTTCTTCTGGCTCGTTCGCTTGAAACTCTGCCCAGTCCTTATATCCGCGAAAACGTGCTTCTTCTTGCTTACGTTCTTCAATCATTATTCATCCACCTCGACTAATACTTGCTAATTACTAACGTTTCCCTGTTCAACGATTTTAAACATTTATCAGCTTGTTCGAATGTGGAAAACTTTGTCGCCTCAGAAAAATCACTAGTGTAATGCCAACCACCTTTATTTTTATCGATCAAAACATACGGATGCGGCATATCAATGAAAGCATATACATTTTCAATAAACCAATATGTCATGCTTCCACCTCTATCACTTCAAAATCACCAACCGCCCACTTTTCCGCTTCTTCTCGTGTATCAAACATGTAGGCATTGTCAATTGCGCTTCCCCGCTTATTATCTAACTCGTATACTGGTACATCGATTTCAAAATTATTGGTAGTCATAATAAACCACCAATTACCTGAGACATCTTGCACGTTCGATACAACAACGTACTTAACGTTCATTTCTCTCTGTTCATCAACAATCTCAAAGTGTTCATCAAACTTAGACTGTGTTAATTCAATTTTTTCCATCACTTATCCTCTTTCTGCGCCTTACGCGCCTTGTCTGACATCTGAGCCAGCATCACGTCTAACTCTGCCTGTTCAGCTGCTGAAATCTGCTGTGTTGGCTGATTATTCCAATCAGGTTGTGTCTCTCGAACTGGTAATTGTCGTTGTGATGACTTTGCCTGTATCGTGTAGTCATCGTTCCAACTTCTTTGATTAAAGAATGTAGATCCATGCTTGATATACATAACTGGTGTACCTTCTGCTTTGATATAAGCCTTGTACGCTTCGATACCTGCTCTTATCTGTTCAACAGTGTCACCATCTTTAATTGCTTTATTGAATGCTTTCTGAGCAACGCTCTTCCCTTTTTTATTCGGATACATTTCCCATAGTTTTTCGAAATCTTCCGAAAATCCAATTTTCGGTGCTTGTATATCTTTACTATCCTTACCTAACCTATCCTTACCTAACCTTACCTGTGGTGACGACTCGTTGACGACACGTGCACGTTCCGTAGACGGTTCGTTGACTTGGTATGCGCCATTGGCGTCAACACTGAGTTTCTGGCGTTCTTCCTTATACATTGTTTCGTTGTATGTGTCTTTACGAATGTAATTATGAATACGCCAATCTTTAATCACTACTACGCCGCTATCATCAAATGGAATCAAGAACTGTTTAGCAATTAAAATCTTTGCATCATCACCAGATGCGCCAATCATTCGCATGATGGTATTCACATTACTTACAAACCCATCGTCATCAGCATGCATATTCAAATGAAAATATAAAGCCTGTGTAGATAGTGGCATTTCTAGAAACGCATCTGTATCAGTTACTTTCTTGCTTATCATTCTTCGTTGAGCCATCTCTTACTCCTTTAGAAAGGCAAATCGTCATCAGTGATATTCATCTCATTACCACCAGAGAACGGATTGTTGTTTGTAGGTTGGCTGAATGGATCATTGTTGTTCTGCCCCTGCTTGTAACTTTCTGATTCAGCCTTTGTTTCTAGCAAATCAAAACTCTCAACAATCACTTCCGTCTTGAATACGGTTTGTCCTTCTTTATTTTGGTAGCTGCTCGTTTGTAAACGACCTTCAATCGCAACTCGTGCACCTTTGTGTGTGAAGTTAGCAAAGTTCTCAGCAGCCTTTTGCCAAATCGTTGCATTAAAGAAATCTGTTTCTCGCTCACCGTTTTGATTCGTACGGCGGCGGTCAACCGCAATACTGAATGATCCTACTGCTGTTCCTGATTGCGTATAGCGTAATTCAACGTCTCTAGCCAATCGTCCTACTAGTACTACTCTGTTCATCGTCAATCTCCTTCATTCGCTTGTATGTCATGATTCCTAATCTGTTCAATGTTTCTGCGTCCAACGTCACGCCTTTAACGTGATACTGGTCTTTAAATGTCAGCCACCCCATTTGATGGGCCAGTTGATGATGCTCACGGCACAATGCAATCAATAGCCGCCCGCGATGGTCCACCTTACGTCTGTCATTTCCCATTCCGATTGCATCAATGTGATGCACGTCTGCGTGTCTACCACATAGCACGCAGGAGCGATATTTGAGCGACTGATGCATGTAAGCGTCTAAATCGTCCTGATAGTCCAGACCTGTTTTTTTAAGCTGTATGTGCTCTTTTAAAGCTAAATCCAGAAGGAATGTGATAAATTCTCTGGCAGTTGTCATATCGACACTCGCAAAACTAAAATATTCGTGTCCTGTTTCAAATTCAAAAAGAAACTTCATCAGTTCTTTTATTTCTTCAGGTCCATATCCTGCCCAGTCCGAAATGTCACCCATAATCGCATATGCTTTTTTACGCTGTGTCTTACTAATCAATCGACCATCTGGAATGTTAATATATGCTTCAGGTTTCTCTTGCATTAGTAACCGTGAGACTTCACTAGCTTCTTCTAAACTTTCTAGTGACAAAGTAACTACATTACCGCTAACGTTTGTCACTCGTCCCCAAAAATCCATTTGCTACTCCTATGATTCTGCGATCGTCTTTAACCATTTGATTATGGTCTGTTTATTAGCGTCATCTAACGCATCAAACGCTTTTAAATTCGCCACTTTAAACGTATTATTCAATGCTGAATACACGGCTGCTTCTGTTTGTCCTTTACTTTCTTGAAGCTTTTTAACCCACAAAGTGAAGTAGCTATTCAATTCGTTGTGCGGTTTCTGATTGTTGGTTTTTGATTGTGTTCTATTCGATTCGTTTTGCTTTGCATACTCGTTGGTATCAGCATCCTTGCTATCGTCAATTAAGAACAATCCATTCAATGCATACTTGCGCGCATATGAACTTGTTGAACCTGTCACTTGGCTATCGTCCATACCTTTTTTCACTGCTGATTCACGAGCGTATCCCGTTACCACAACGAATTGTGTAGCATCTTCAATGTCGCGTAGTGTCGCCGTCGCATTGATGTATATACGATCACCAATCATTACCGGTTCATCTGTCAGCGTCAACGTTGTACCCTGTTCTTTCAGCAAAGGTTTAACAGCTTCCAGAATGTCCTCAACGCTACGGTAATTGTAATTACCAAACTTATTTTTCTGATTTTTTGGTGCTCTCAAATCAAACTGAATCGCTAATAGTTTTTCCTGAATATTCATCATTCAGCCTCACTTTCAATAATGACTTTTTTCTCGAATGGACTAACTACCAAACGAACTGAATATTGGTTTGTTAGATGCGTTACTCGGTCAACGAACTCTTGCCAGTTGTCTTGACTGACTGCGATTGCTGGCTCTTGCACAACTGGTTGAACATTGTCAGTCGTTGTAAGTTCATCGTGTTGCATTGCTTCTAACGCATCTTGTGCACGCTTGAGTTCCTGTTGTTCCTTTTCACGCCGTTGCTCATCAATAATCATGTCTTTAATCTTTGAGCTTGGATTACCCGCAGGTGTCCATAACTTTTTATCCGATGCAAAGCGTTCTGCCATGCCATCGGTATCAGCTTCTAGTCCGAACTTATCATTCAGAATATCTAGTCGCTTATTATTGTTTTCTTCGCTGTTCCATTCTTGCTCAATAGCAATCACAATGTTGCCTTTCAACAATTTAGCTTCTTTTTCCAAGTCCAATGCTGGCTGTATTTGCCTATTGAATTCAGTTTGAGCTGCTTTTTTAAATCGGCTTAATGCCGTAATAATCTTATTAACTTCATCCTTTTTATCCAGATTTGATTGGTCGGATGTGTTAATCGCTTTAATCTGTTCAGATAGTTGTGCCGGTGTAAATAAATCTTCACTAACCGTTATCATTTGTTCATTCATGTTATAATTACCTCAGGGATTAATGGATGGACTAGTTTTGCTGGCAGGCGACTAGTCCTTTTATTTCGTCCTCATAAATAACCATTTCTGATAATATTCGGACTGCATCATTTGCATTGATTACACGTTGACCACCAATAATCGAATTACCTTGAACTCGACCATTGAAAATCAAAATATGCTGGCGTTCACCATTTTTCACAAATGATTCAGGTGCAATGTACACGCCTAAGTTATTTTTAGCAGCAGTGACAATAATGTTAATTGCTGTTTCGGCTGTCATAAATTTTTACTTTCCTCACTTTTTTTAAAATCATTCATATCTATATCCAACACTTTTGCAATTTTAATTGCCGTTGATAGCTTAATATCAATCGGCCTTCCGTTCTTCATTTTATCTATCGTACTGTTACTTTTTATTTCAGCGTTTTTCATAAGCCAGTACCAAGAAACACCTTTTAAATCAACGTATTTCCGTATTATTTTCGATATATTCATTCGTAACTCTCCGTTATATTTTTCGTTCGAACATTTGCACATATCTCTTTTGAGAGATATAATTATCTACATAGAAATGAATGTATTTGTTATCGATAACAATCAACCATTTCTATAATTCAATTTGAAAGGAGAACCGCTTATGTCAAATTCAATTAAACCTGGCACTGACAACCAGAAGCCAGGTCACTATGTTGAAGTCGGACCACGTGGCGGACGTGTGTCTGGTGGTCATAATGCGACAATCGGTCGTGGTGATCGCTTGCCACCTACCACTAAGCCTGGCAACGGTTGGCGTCGAGGCTAGAATTCTAAAATGTCATAGTTGCTGCTATGGCATTTTTGTTTGTCTTTTTCCATTCACATAATATCGTTTACTAAATTGATATGACCATTTGAAAAAATTAATTTGAATCCAAGAAACATAAACTTCATTCATTTGTTCATCCATATATCGAGTCATATAATGATTCATTTTCATCACCCTACTTTCCTAGCTCATTCAGCATCACAAACGTGTCATTTAATCGCGCTTCACGTGCTTCTGCATACTCCGCAAATATCTTTCGATTGCGGGCCAGCCGTGTTACTTCTTCAATCGCTGCATAAATTAATACTGATACCAGCAAAATTGATATACCTGTTCCAGCTGTTAATACATAATTCATCATTTTATAAACCCTTTCTTACCACTCAGGCAATTTCAAATACCTCTCGAAATCTGACCTTAGATACGATGGCCGATGCGTTGGCGTTCGATTAGGAACATTTTTTATAAATACTTTGCTAGGACGGATTATTTTATCGAAATAATCACGGCTCCATCCTGTATCCTCAAGAATGTCGTTAATTCTCATAACTGAATGTAATTTATCCATTCAATCACTCCCCCCTATACATCTAGTTCGACTTGCTGGGCTTCTATTAGTGCTACTGTTGACGGGCTCCATGTATCAATAAAATTGATTACTCTGTCGAAGTCCTTACTCTTAATTCGTGACCGATTAAGTGCGCCTGTATATCGTTTAATTTGACTGTTTAGATCCTTAAATAGTGGCCCAAGTTTAATGTTTGTATGCACATCCGAAAATGTGTGCACTCGATTTCGAACTGCTGTAGCAATCGAGTTATAATCACTCGCATTAATCACTGCATTCTCTTTGATTTCAGTTACATCATCTTCAAGTTTTGTAACTCGCTTCTGAGTATCAACTCCACTCTCTAAAGCTAATTGCATCTTTTGTTCTAATGTCATTGGTGCAGCATAGCTTCCAGTTTTACGAATTGATGGTAATACTTCAGTTGTCACCCACTTCTTAAATCGCTTTGCCGATTCTAGCTTCGACCCAAAGATTAGTGAGTAAACGCCAGATTCATTTATAACTGTCATATTTTGAATACCACCGGGGTCTGTATTTCACCGACCCCTTTATCTTCGATATCTACATGTTGCTTTAATGCATCCGCAGTTCTCTTATATCCCAAAACATCCGCTACATCCTTACCGACAAAATACGGTTCATTATCAATTACTACCGTTCGAACATTCATCTGTTCGAAATTAAATACTGTTACATTTTCCATTTAAACTTCTCCAATCTGTTATTGGCCCTCTCATTTGTTATGATTATTAGAAAAGGAATATTTATAATGCTTTTCACTAATTTCATTAACTTGCGCTGGTTACACTCCAAAAAATCTGAAAAACTACTACTACAGTCAGACGTTGATTTTCTGATACGCCATAAGTACATTGTTGAAGATTTCAAATTAATCGAAACGGAACCCGGTGTTTTAGATCACATGCCATTAGGTAATGGTAAATTTCGCATTACTGATGCTGGAGTAGATTACTTACATCAAATTGAAGAAGTAAACTGGTCATCACTCCGTTCTTGGATCGCATTAGTAATTAGCATGATTCTCCTGGCACTTAAATTTATCGGCTAATAATATAACTCAACTATCAAAGCAATAATCGACAATATAAGCGCAAACCAACTAGCAAAATAATTTGGTTTGTGCGTTTTTTGTTTCTTTAAGCCGAATTCATCTCTTTCAGGTTTCATATACTTTTCTCCTATTCAGCAAAATTCAAAATGTTCTTCATCTCCTGTACATATTTCTTTTCAGATTTAGTAAGCTCTACATCGTTTTGCATCTTTTGAGTTAGTGAACTCAAATAAGAACCTTTTAACGATGTTCCCTTACTGTTATAAATCTGACTTGCTAACCATTCCCATGATCGATTCATGTTATTCAACACGTTATCAATTCGAATGTATAAAGCACTTGAAGCCATATATTCGTCCTCCCTCTATTTATTTTGTTAATTGATTTAATAATTTTATTTACAAAAAGTACAATTCGTTGTACTATAATTGCATAACAAATAAGCCGATAAAAAACATGTATTTATCTTATATAGCCTGCCAGCTCAAGATTAACGTTTTGTTTTACGGTCTCTTTTATGAACAAAAATAATTAAATAACTTAACAAATATTATAGTACAACCTTTTGTAATTTATGTAAAGGATTAATTTCAATCTATTGTACTTTTTATTGATATTAGTATGGAGAGATTTTTATGACCCTTTTAGAAAATACCAAAAAAATGGCGAAAGAACGTGGACTTTCTCTAACAGATGTCGCCACTAAAGCTGGAATAGCCCAAAAATCAATATACCAATGGAATAGGGTAACACCTAAAGCCGACACGTTAAAAGCAGTTGCCGACGTACTGGGGTATCCACTGACTTTTTACTTGGAAATACTGATGTAGTTGCTAATAACAACCAACCTTCTCAATATCAATCCGATTTAAAAGAAGTGTTTGACAACAACCCCATTCTTTCTTTTGATGGAAAAGAAATTCCAGAAGCTGAGTTAAAAATTATTCGTCGTATTTTGGAGGATATGGATGACTAGTGATTTAATTGATTACCTATTGACGTATTGTATTAATAAGAAAATAGATGTTAAATTTACCAATAAATTAGATGAGTCCACGCCCGACATTTGTTACCCAAAACATCGAAAAATAATTATTAACAAAAACTACAACACGATCATTTCCATCGCTTTTCGACTAGCACATGAAATGAGCCATATTCTATATGGTGATAGTGATGCGCAGGGTGTATATGCATTCTCACCTTTAAGTAAAAAATTTGAAGAACGTCTAGCTCACGAAAATGGAATCGAATTAATAGCGAGATATGTATATAGCGACACACCAGTTGAGAATCGAAACTATTTGAATTTTATGTATGAATTTGGTTTACCATCATCATTCGAAAATACTGTATCTGACATCGTGAAAAAAATTTAACTTACTACGTCCAATCATGAATGACGTTAAAAGCTGATTTTAAGGAGTTATGTATTATGACTGTATTTGGTGCTCTCTTATTACTTATAGCTATCGGTATGCTAATTGTTATAGGGGTCAAACTAATCATAGATAAAGCAAAAAAAATCGAAGAGGTTAGTGCAAAAAACAAGCGCACTATGAAAATAACTTTCATTCTAGTTATCGCAGGTATTTTGTTTATGATAATCGGAGTGTCTAACTCATCAAAGACCTCGAATAAGTCAGATACGGAATCAACTAAAAGTGTTAGTGACAAAAAAATGGTTTCTAAGTTTAACAAATTATTAGTAGATCATTTAACCGAAGACAAAGGATTTGCCACCGGTAAACTAGATGAAAATGGTAAAGAGTTACCTGATGGTCAAACCAAAGAACCAAATATTAACTTTGCATGGTCACTTTACGTGAACAAAATTGAGTACAACTACGCCGGTACAGAAGCCATCAAAGTTTACTTAAGTAAGGATGCTATTGATACATTAACTAAATCAGAGATTTTAGAGGTCGCAAAAAAAGCACAATCCGCTGCTGCCTCTCAAATATTTATGGATAACAAGATGGTTAAATTTTTCGATTTGAATACGAAAGACAATAGCAATTTAACATTCACAGTTGTTACTGATGCATCTGGAAAAGAAATTGGACGTTCTTCCGCACTAGATAACTCATTAACATTAGATTCATTTAAATAAAAAAATCACATCCCCCTATCGCCAAACAGTAGGATGTGATTTACCCAAAAAGTACTATTACTAGCTCTTTTCTGTATAAATTATACCACAGACCTGAGCATGTCTTTAAACTGCTCTTAAAACGATAGGAAGGTTAGGTTTAAACTAACATTATGGCTATTTATAAAACCAGTGCAGGTTGGCGTGCCGATTATACATATAAGGATGCCAGTGGAAAATATAAAAAGAAATCAAAAACAGGTTTTAAAACCAAGAGATTAGCAGATGAATGGTTAACCAAAGTTAAAAATGATTCTGAGAAAATTAAAAACCCTTACCATGATTGGAATTTTGTTGATTATTTCGATATGAATATGAATCTTAAAATAGATTCCGGAATTAAACCTGCAACCAAAGATGCATGGCGAGCAGTTAGAGAATACATTGTTATTAAGTATTTTGCAGATATAAAAATAAGCGAATTAACTCGTGAAAAATATCAACGATTTCTAAACGAATATTCTATCGGACACACTGCTAATACTGTTAAAAAAAGACATCAAATTATTAATTCTATTATTCAACAAGCCTTTCATGATGGCATAATTTCGATCGACCCTACCTATAATGTAAAGATAACAGGCACAAAAGATAGCAAAGATGCGTCAGAAAAATTTCTAGAAGCTGACGAATTAATAAAGTTAATTGAGTATTTTAGTCAGGAAAAACGGCTGTCTGATAATTCTGCTCTTTCATCATTCATGATAGTTTTAATTGCGTATTCTGGATTACGAGCTGGTGAAGCTCTCGCACTTACTAGAGATGACATAAATTTAGAAAAACAAACAATATCAATTAATAAGACAAAAGGACGCGACGGAATAAATACCACACCAAAAACTAAAAATTCAATCCGTGAAATTAAAATGCCTAGCAACTTTTTTGAGATATATAATTTATTTATCTCTCATAAACACACATGGAATAAAAATTACGAGTTATTTGACGGAAGGAGAATAGCTTCGAATCCGAATAAAACTCTTGAGCTTTATGAGTTAAAGAACAATTTCAAAAATATTGTTTCTATACATGGATTAAGACACTCTCACGCATCCTATTTGCTTTCTAAGGGAATTAATATTGCTTACATTTCAAAACGTCTAGGGCACGCTAATATTGCAATTACACAAACTATTTATATTCATCTATTAAACGAACAAGCATTAAAGGAAGAACAAAGAACAATTAATATGCTCAATAATATGATCTAATATCACTAAAAATTTGGTGCGAATTTGGTGCGAATTTTTTAAAATGGTGCGAATTTGGTGCGAATTTTTAATGAATTACCACGAATTAAAACGAATTAAAACGAATAATAAAAAGCCGTCTATCGTTGGTATATAGCCAACGATAGCGACTTAACAATGTTTTACGGACGCAAACGATTCATAGTACGTGGGAATGGAATGGCCTCTCGAATGTGTTCCTCACCAGTAATCCAAGTGACTGCACGTTCCAATCCAAGACCAAATCCTGAATGTGGCACTGATCCATATTTACGCAAATCAAGGTACCATTCGTACTCTGATAAATCTAGTCCCTCTTCTTCGATCCGTTGCTTCAAATAGTCATAATCTGTATCACGTTCAGATCCACCAATAATTTCCCCATAGCCC
Source organism: Weissella diestrammenae (assembly GCF_014397255.1). Classification (NCBI taxonomy): domain Bacteria; kingdom Bacillati; phylum Bacillota; class Bacilli; order Lactobacillales; family Lactobacillaceae; genus Weissella; species Weissella diestrammenae. The sequence continues at coordinate 1,353,444 of NZ_CP060724.1, read as the reverse complement.
TCTGGTGCTAACAAATCAGCAGAAATAACAACGTCATCTCGAGTTGCATGGCGCTTCATATAGAAAGCTTTAATGGCTTTAGGGAAATTGAGGATAAAGACTGGGCTTGCAAAATGATTTGCCAAAAATGTCTCTTCTGGCGAGCCAAAATCAACACCCCACTCAACGTCAAAACCATTATCTTGTAGGAGCTTGATGGCATCATCATATGACACACGAGGATATGGCAATTTCGTATAGGTTGCAAGTAACGCCTTATCTCGTCCTAGCAAGTCTAATTCATAGTCATTGCGATCCAAAACAGCTTGAATCAAATAGGCGATATAGCGTTCTTGTACCTCTAATGACGCTGCTTGATCCATCCAAGCCATTTCAGGTTCAATCATCCAAAATTCAGTCAAATGACGACGTGTTTTTGACTTTTCGGCGCGGAAAGTTGGGCCAAATGTAAATACTTTCCCAAATGCCATCGCACCTGCTTCAGCATATAACTGTCCAGTCTGTGACAAATAAGCTTCAGTATCAAAATATTGTGTTGAGAACAATTCTGTCGTACCTTCTGGTGCAGATCCGGTCAAGAATGGGGCATCAACCTTAATAAATCCTTCTTTATTGAAAAACTCATATGTTGCCGCGATAATTGTATTGCGAATTCGCAATACAGCAAACGGTTGAATATGTCGTAAGTAAAGATGACGATGATCCATCAAAAAATCAGTCCCATGCTCTTTGGGCGTAATTGGGTACCCATCAGACTCACCAACGACAACCAAATCCTTAACGTCCATCTCATACCCAAAAGCGGAACGCTCATCAGCTTTGATAGTACCAGTCAAATACATACTGGTTTCTTGCTTGAGTTCTTTAGCTTTGGCAAAAATATCTTCACCAACTTCCTCTTTTACAACAACTGCTTGCATAAAGGCCGTACCATCACGCAATTGTAAAAATTGAAGTTTTCCAGAACCACGCTTATTGCGTAACCATGCACCAATGCGTACATCTTGACCAACATAATTTTTAACGTCTTCTAAACGAATTGTATCCATTTTTTTCCCCTTTATTGTTCTCCAATAAACAGACTCATAACCAATTTATAAATTGCGAATGGTCCGAACTACTTTACCATTTGAAAATTGAATCGTAATGAAATTTAACATACCATTACGGTCGATAAATTTAACTTCCCATACTGGTACATGCTGATACAGACTCATACCTACATTTGTAATTTTTTGTGGTTGATATTGCCTAACCACTTTTTGTTTAATTTGCTGATATGAGAGGCCATCCGACATATTAATGACCGTCATTTTCTTCGTTTTTGCCGAAACAATGACCCCAGTCGTTTGTCCTTTTGAATTTTTACCAATCAGTGTGTAATACGTTTTTTTACGACTACTCCAATAAAATTGATCAACTTGCTTTAACTTTTTCTTTTGCAATACCAATTCACTGTAAACTTTGTTTGCATGATTAATTGGTCGCAAACTGGTCGCAATCACACTGTAAACACCTAACAATACGACAAATAACCCAATAATGATGCCATATAACCAATGTCTTATTTTGTTGCGCCGTCGAATTGCATTTTGACGTGCCTGCATTATTTTGGCCCCCATACTTGCTTGTTTTACCTACCCTAGGCTCGGCACATTTAACTCAGTTAAGAATATCAAATTTAAGTTATGAATAAAAGTATTTCTATCAATTAATTCAACTCATTGTTTTGATTATTTGCTGTGATTGAAAAAAACTGTGCTAGTTGTGCTTGAAGTGCTGATGTTTCAATTTCTAATTGTGGCATATCCTGGGGCAACATATTTCGCATCGTTTTACCATATTGTTTTTGAATAATTCGCTTATCAAAAATAACGATCACACCTCGATCATTCTCCGAACGAATTAGTCGGCCAATTCCTTGCCGTAATTTCAAAATTGCCTTGGGTAGAATGCTCTGATGAAAGATGCTTTGTCCAGTATTTTTCAACAATGCATCCTCGGCCTGTTGTAAGACCGTATTAGGCTGATCGAATGGCAGGCGCGCAAGAACAACAAGTTCTAATGCGGAACCAGGTAAGTCCACGCCCTCCCAAAAACTCATTGCACCAAGAATCATGACATGCGTTTCACTTTGCATTCTTTTCAGAAGCTTTGAGCGCGTACCTGAAATACCTTGTGCCAAAACAGTTGTTTCACTCTTCCTATAGCGGGTATCGTTCACGATTGTGTGATAAACCCTTTGTAACATCTCATTAGATGTAAACAGAACAAGTGTATTTCGATTAACATCATTCATTATAATCAATAATTGCTCACTTAAATAACGCACAAATTCTTCATCTGAAGGTAATGGGGCATCATTTACCATAAACAATGCAGATTGCCGTTTATAATCATAAACCTCTTTGAATTTCTCGCTGACTGCAGTGTCATGATTGAGATTTAACCGTGTATAAAGATAACGTGATTTAGTCGTCGTAAATAGCGTTGCGCCAGTAATAAATGGTGGCATAAAGTTCGGATAAATTAATTTTTTGAAATAATCCTGTGTATGCAATAAACCACCTGCGAGCTGTAAACTAAGATTATTTTGGCCATGATTGTCGGTGATCCAAAAAACAGTGGCATCAGGATAATTGATTAAATCATCTTGAAATTGAAATAAAATCCGTCCATTCTCCACAATTGACGATAGCATCCGTCGAAAATCAGCTAAGCTTTGTCGCTCATTAAGACTAAAGACATCCTGACTGGCCACGAATTTGGCCATCATGTCTTGCTCAACCTGATCCAGCAATTTCAAATGTTTTTTAATTGTTAGCATAACGTCTTGATGATCAACAAAAAAGCGCGCTAATGCTTGGATATCAATCTGATGTTCCGTTCGTCCAGCTGTTGCTGGCGTATGGTAATTCATCACAAACCGCCGATAAATTGCTTGTTGAAATTCCGGTAATACTCGTTCTAATTCAGTTAACTGTTGATCAAATGTTTGCCGTAAGTTTTGACCCCCAATAATCCGTTCAAAAACACCTCGAATACTTGGTTGCACATGACTATCTAATAATTCTTTAGCCATTTGAACTCGGCTTAACCAACTAGAAAAAGCCAACTGATGTCGACTCTGATTAACCACAACGTCCGGTAAACTTTGGGCTTCATCAATGACCAAATAAGGCTTATTCACTGCATCTATCCACAAATGCATCGCCTGGGTAAGATATGCGTGATTAACCACAAGAAAAGTCGCATCTTTTGCAACGATATGCTGTCGCTTTTCAAACTCATACTGATAAAATTTCGATGCTTCAGGATTATTGGCCGTTTGTGATAATTGCGCCATAAATTCCGGTCCAATATTATTTAAATTCAACTCATCAAAGTCACCCGTCAACGTTTCCGTTAGCCAGACTAATATCTGTGCTTTAGCAAATTGCATCGCAATCGAACCTTCATCACGGAGCAATAAACGTTTAAAACTTTGTAAATTTAAATAATTTCGTGTGCCTTTGAGTTGTGCGCCCCGAATATCAAAAGGAACAACAGACTTAAGTTGTTGGTTGATAGTCTTTACGACCTGATGTTGCAAGGCAATGGTTGGTACCGTAATCACAACCTGCTTATTTGTCATTGTTGCCAGATATGCGAATGGCATTAAATAACCTAAAGTCTTACCCATACCTGTTGGTGCTTCGATAATCAACGCATCATCACCAGGTGTATGTACCTCGTCTCGATCGATGTAGTGATCAAAAATCATGTTCATCATTTTAGCTTGATCGGCACGATAAGAGAGCTCTTTAGGGTACAAATTTTCTTTTTCTATCTGCTTTTTGGGGTAATGGGTTGTTGCTGGCCGTTTATGTTTTGATGGCGCTGAAAACCGTCTAATTGCCAATCGATCCACAACAACCAGGTTTTTAGCTAATGGTAAAGGATTGGCACGATTAATTTCAAGTGCCAAATCAAAAATTTGTTTTGTTTCGCGCGGCAAAACAAGTGGCAACTCGACTAACGATTGTAAAGTTATCATCGGCAATGAAGCCGCTTTATCAATTGCTGCGATTAATAACATGCCAGTTGCAACTGCGTCACTGTCTGCACGATGTGGATTGCTATGTTCAATATGTAGTAACTGCGTCAAGTCACTTAGCCGATAGCTAGACGCTGTTGGCCATAAAATTTGAGATAAAGTAACCGTATCAATGGCTTGATTAGTTAACTCAGACAACCCAACTCGTTGAAATTCAGCATTTAAAAATGGTAAATCGAAATTAACATTATGTGCAACAAAAACAGTATCAACTAACATTGCATGCAGCATTTGCGCCACATCTTCAAAATAAGGAGCTGATTTGACCATACGGTCCTCAATATGTGTTAATTTTTCAATGGCTGTTGGAATTTGAACTCCTGGATTTATTAAAGTTGAAAATTGATTGACAACTTTTTTATCTTGCACAAAAGCGACCGCAATTTGGATAATACGGCCAGTCTTGTTCTGTGTACTCGTTGTTTCTAAATCAACAACTGCATATGTCACCTGTTTTTTCACCATTTACCACCATAAATTTTTCTAATATTTAATATTATATCATGATTAATATCGACCCTCTCCGCTGTTTTGTGTAATCAATCATGGAAAGACCGCGCCCTAATTCGTAAAATCTAGTAAAATAGAATATATCTCATTTTATTAACTGAATTAATGAGTGAAAGACACTTTTAGAAATGGTGGCATTTAATTTGAAAAAAACAGCAATTGGAAAGAGTCACGCTAAAGTTATTCTAATGGGCGAACATGCCGTGGTTTATGGTCAGCCAGCCATTGCCCTTCCCCTTCCTAACCTCACATTCACTGCCCAACTTACGACACGTGCGACTGGCCAATTAATATTGGCACCAGCATATCAAGGTTATTTATCAGATATGGCAGAAAACTACGAAGGTCTGCGTCAATTAATTACGCGTTTACTTGACTTCTTTGATGCCAATGATATCGGCTTTACATTAAAAATCACTTCACTGATTCCACAAGAACGTGGGATGGGTTCATCCGCCGCCAGTGCAATAGCTATTACGCGTGCCTTTTACGATTTTTTTGACGCTAAATTAACAAATGAGGCGCTACAAAATTGGGCGGCAATTGAAGAAGGTATCACCCATGGATCACCTTCTGGGATTGATGCTGCGACCGTTGCCAGCCAAGTGCCAGTTTGGTTTATTAAACACAGTCACCCCGAAGCAATGGCATTCAATTTCGACGGTATTTTAATTTTGGCAGATACAGGCATTCATGGTCAGACAGGTCTTGCGGTTTCAGTGGTGCGTAATAATCTAGTCAATCAACCTCAAAGTATGCAAAATCACATCACTGACCTTGGTAAACTTACCCTATCTGCCAAAGACACCCTCGCCGACGACAATATTGAATTGCTTGGTACCTTAATGGACGATGCGCATAGCCATTTAAGAGCACTAGGCATCTCACACCCAAAACTAGAATTGCTCGTTTCGGCAGCCAAAAACGCTGGGGCGATTGGGGCAAAATTAACCGGTGGTGGTATAGGTGGCACAATGATTGCCCTAACTGATAACCAAAAAACTGCTAAAAAAATCATCGCTGCCTTAGAAACTGCTGGCGCAAAAGAAATTTGGATGCAAAACTATCAACAGCATCAGGAGTAATTATGACGACATATACAGCAAAGGCGCACACAAATATTGCCCTCCTCAAGTACTGGGGCAAAGCCGATTCGCAATTAATCATCCCCACAACCACTTCAATTAGTCTCACATTAGATGAATTTTATACTGAAACTGCTGTCAATTTCGATGCATCACTGACATCTGATGACATCTATATCAATGATGACCAAATAACCGGCGCAGCAGGTCAAAAAGTCGTTACCTTTCTCAATTTAGTTCGACAACAAGCTAATATCACCGATTTTGCAGTAGTTCGTTCTAATAACCATGTCCCAACAGCAGCTGGATTGGCCTCCTCTGCTTCGGCTTTTGCAGCACTAGCTGGTGCAGCATCAGCTGCAGCTGGTATTTCAACCGATTTAACCGACCTATCTCGTTTAGCGCGACGAGGATCTGGTTCTGCTAGTCGATCAATTTTTGGCGGTTTCGTCCAGTGGCAGCGTGGAAATGATGATCAATCTTCAGTCGCTGAACCAATTCAGCAAATAATTGATTGGCCAATTCAGTTAATTACAGTCGTCATTTCTGATCAACCAAAAAAAATTAACTCGCGAAGTGGTATGCAAAATGCCATGCAATTTTCACCAGACTATCCAGCATGGGTTAAACGCACAAATGCAATGGTGCAGCCCATGCAACAGGCTATTCAAAATCACGACTTAGAAATGCTAGGGCACATGGCTGAAAGAAATGCATTAGAAATGCATGCCCAAAATATGATGGCAAATCCAGCCTTCAATTACCTGACTGATCGGTCTTGGACGATTATTAATACTGTCCAAAAATTGCGTCGAGAAGGCATACTTGCATTTTCAACAATGGACGCTGGTCCCAATGTTAAAATTATTTCAGATCCTAAAGATACGGAAACAATTATTCATGCACTCCGTTCTTCGGTACCCGACATTCAATATCAAATTGCTACGCCAGGGCCTGGTATCACCATTCAACAAGGAAATCATTTGTCATGACAGTAATTAAAATCCCGGGTAAATTATTTTTAGCCGGTGAGTACGCAAATACTGATCCTGGTCAACCCAGTATTGTTTTTGCAGTCAATCGATTTATCACATTTGATGCACAACTGAATACTGAGCCGTTAATTGTTGTGACCAGTGATTTACTTGGATACAGGCAATATCAACCAGATGAATTATTTAACTTATTACCTAATGACGATTGGCGACTCATTCAACAGAGTTTATCTGTTTTTGCGCAATTCATGATGAACTGTCAGCAATCAATTCAGCCATTCAAATTAAATATTTCTAGTGATCTAACGATTCATGACCAAAAAATTGGTCTCGGGTCATCTGGTGCGACTGTCATTGGGATTATTAAATCTCTTTTCATCTTACATCAAATGCCACATTCGCCACTAACGATTTATAAATTAGCGGCTATTGTGCTGCACAGTCTACCTAATTTTGTCAATGGGTCGATGGGGGATTTGGCTGCAGCAGCATTTTCAGGCCTCATATATTACCAAAAGTTCGATCATGTCTGGTTGACAACACAACTTCAAACACAATCAATCGCATCAATCATTACAGAACAATGGCCTTGCCTAGTTATTCAGCCATTAATTTGGCCAACTGATTGGCACATAACCATTGGTTGGACGCAAAAGCCTGCGAATACACAGATCCAATTGAACCAAATTACGACACAAGACGAGACTGAGTCGACGTTTCAAACCGCGTCAGCTCGAATTGTGAAGCAGCTAGTTGCGGCAATTAATACCACCAATTGGTCCCAAATGGCACAGGCATTGATTGATAACCGGCAGCTGTTATCAACTTATACACAAGCTCGACATATCCCCTATCAAACGCCAAAACTGGTACAACTCATGCACAGTGCTGACCGAATACATGTCCCCAGTAAAATTTCTGGCGCAGGTAACGGAGATAACGGTTTAGCAATCGTTCAAACAGCATGGCAATTATCGGCCCTACAAAAAGCTTGGCAGGCACATCATATTATGCCATTACCATTATCAATTTATACAGAAAAAGAGGTTTAATATGGAATCAGCACATGCTCATCGAAAAGACGAACATTTGGCCGTCGCTGAGGCAGAATATCGAAAAGAACCCGCAATTTCATCGCTTAATCAAGTTCGTTTAATCCATCGTTCACTACCTGAAACTGCACTCAATCAAGTGTCACTCACAGTTGATGACAATAATTTTCCGCTTAGTTCGCCGTTTTACATTGAAGCCATGACTGGTGGCAGTCAAAAAACGGGATTAATCAATGAACAATTGTCACAAGTTGCCAAAGAAACCAACATTGCCATGGCGGTTGGTTCACAAAGTATCGCATTAAAAGAATTTGATACTATTGCCACTTTTGAAAACGTTAGAAAAATCAATCCAGATGGCTTTATTATCGCTAATTTAGGCGCTGGACACACAGCATACGAAGCCCAACGTGTTGTCGATATGATCGGCGCCAATGCACTTGAAGTTCATGTAAACGTCACACAAGAAATTGTCATGCCAGAGGGTGATCAAAATTTCATCTGGTTGGAATCATTAGGTGAAATTATCACAACCAGTGCTGTCCCAGTCATTATTAAAGAGGTTGGCTTTGGTATGGATCAAACAACAATTCAACAACTTGAACAAATTGGTGCTAAATATATTAATCTTGGTGGCCGATCAGGTACAAATTTCGCAAAAATTGAAGATCGTCGTAATCGATCACTATCGGTCGAGCAACCTTACCAATTTCTTTATGACTGGGGACAGACAACCGCTGAATCATTGCTGGAAGCACGGTATGCACATGCATCAATCATCGCAACCGGCGGCATTCAAACACCTTTGGATATTTTAAAAGCACAAGTTTTAGGTGCCAAAGCAGTCGGCGTCGCTGGTCACTTTCTGCATACTTTATTGTCAAAAGACGTTGACGCCTTGATTGCAGAGGTTACACTCTGGCAAGATCAATTACGACAACTTTATGCCATGGTTGGTGCCAAGCAAGCAAGCGACTTAACTCAAGTTCCCTACATTTTAAGCCCAGAACTCTATAACTACGCGCAACAACGGCATTTAATTAACTAGCTTTGAACATTAATAATTTCTTAAGGCAACTACAGATTTCTAAAGAGTCATAAGCAATTATGGTGTTACACTCGTGAACTGGAACAGAGCACTCATTTCTTTGTATACTCGTAGTATGAAAAATATGTTAACTGAAAGCATCCGTCAGCAAACGGATGATCAAATAATTGAAGCAACGCTAACACTCTTACAAAGTCAATCTTATGACCAACTTGCTGTGACCGAGATTACACGCAAGGCAGGCGTGTCACGGATGGCTTTCTACCGTCACTTTGGAACCAAAGAAGCTGTAATTAGCGCCATTGTTAATCAATTAACTACTGATTTTGCAAACGAGGCGCAACATTTACCAAACGACTCAAAAAAAGTAGCCGAAGCTTTCTTTGAATTTATTCAAGCCAATGCAATGGCTATTGCTGTGCTTTTAAATGCTGGTTTGCGTGAACAATTCTATCCACCATTGCGTGATATTTTGCATCGTCTGTATTCAGATATTCTACGTGAACAAGCCACAAATGCGGCAGCTGTAGACTACGTTTCAGATTTCACAGCTTCTGGTATGCTAGCCATTGCAATTCGTTGGATTTCAACTGGTATGCAAGATTCAATCACATCATTAGCGACTATCGCCAAAGAAATGACTGACGCACAAGGTGAATTTCTATAAAAAACCGACATGCCATCGGTTGCAATAAACCCCTTAAGTTGGACTTATACCAACTTAAGGGGTTTATTTTTTTACTTTAAGCCAAATAATCGCTTCTTACGTCGCATAAACGAGAATCCTTCGCCTAACGTTTCGGTTGTTTCCACCATCGTTACAAATGCTCGTGGATCAATCTCAGATACAATCGCACGTACTTTTTGAACCTCAGTTGGATCAACAACCGTATATAACACACGTCGAAATTCGTGTGAATACCCGCCTTCAGCATGAAGTAACGTTGTACCTCGTTCTAGTTCATTCATAATAGCCTGCGAGATTTCCGCATCATGCGTGGTAAAAATCATAAATGCACGTGCTGAATACCCACCTTGTTGCGTCAAATTAACAATTCTTGCAAAGACAAACGACGCAATTAATGTGTACACCATTTCTGGCACATTAATATATACCAGCGAAGCAGTCAACACCACTGCATCTAAAATAAACATCGTTCGTCCCATTGGTACTTGCCATCGCTGTTCAAAAATACGAGCAATAATATCAGTCCCACCTGTTGTACCACCAAATCGATAAACAAGACCTGATCCTATCCCCGAAAAGGCACCAGCCAGCAATGCGGAAATCAACATATCATGGTTCAAATCAAATTGTACTGGCATACGTTGCCATAACCACAGCCAAAAGGACAATGAAGCAATTCCAAAAAACATATAAACAATATCACGTCGGGCTAACATTTTAAAACCTGCTAGCACTAATGGCACATTCAAAATAATATTCATATATGCAGGGTTAATACCAAATAACGCACGGGTAATCAATGTAACACCCGTGATACCACCTTCAGCCAAATGATTAGGAATATTAATATTCACTAATCCCCATGCATATAATGCCGTACCAATAATAAAAATCAAGAAATCTATGGCGCGCATCTTTTGATGCGTCAATGCATTTGCTTCCATTGCCATGCCTCACAATATTGATAATTTATTGAGTTAAAAACACCATATAAAAAGCAAGGCTAAGCGACCTTGCTTATCACACGTTACTTACTTGATGAACTTGATGAACTTGATGAGCCTGATGAGCTACTTGTACTTGTCTTAGCAGTTGATGCTTTCTTAGAATCAGACTGACTTGATGTTTTCTTTGTAGCTGATGAAGACTTGGCTTGTGAAGCCGAGTTAGCAGCTTCAGTATATGTCACAAGAGCTGACTTGAGATCCTTGTCGGTAATATTAACCTTAGCTTTGTTTAATTGTTCACCAACAAACGCAGTCATTGCACTCGTATCTGTGGCTAACTTCTTATCTACCAAGATATCCTTCATCTTGCTCTTTAATTGCTTGTATGACTTCTTGGCCGTACGTGAATTCATCTTGATGACGTAGTAAGCATCAGATGTAGCTGTACCAGTCGTGGCATCAGTCGTTCCAGCAACCTTAACTGGAGTCTTAGTATATTCACCTTTCTTCAAGGCAAAAGCAGCTTTCATCACATCAGCACTAACTGTCGTGGCGCTAGCCGTTGAATCAAACGCAGCCATCTTTCCACCATTAGTTTTAGTTGTTTCATCCGTCGACTTAGCTTTGGCTTCATCTGCGAAATTCTTACCATCATTTAAATCATTAATTACAGCCTTCGCATCGTCTTCAGATGCCGTTTTAATCACTGAAATTGAAACATTCGGTGTGTAGTCCTTATATGCTTTCTTTAATTGAGCCTCAGTAAATTTTTGATTAGCTTTATAGGCTACTTTTTCAAGCGCTGACAAGTACAAATTATCCTTGTACGTTGCTGTTGTCATGCCACTTTGAGACAAAGTTGATTCAAAAGATTCGCCATATTGTTTTTTGGCTTTATTATATTGTTTATCAATTTCTTTTTGGTCAACTTTATCAGCATAATCTTTTGACAAGACCTTTTTAATGACTAAATTAGCAAACGTTTGTTTACCTTCTGGTGTTGCTTTCAAGGCTGAATATAAGCTCTTTTCTGATACAGAACCTGCATCCGTTGTTGCCACATTTTTACCGCCTGAAAGGCCAAAAACTACTAACCCCCGGCTACTACAACAACGGCAATTAATGCCCAAATTTTTTTCATGAATTCACAATCTCCCTATACGCATTTTATTCTAATTATTTTATCACAAATCTAACCAAAAAACTTTTTCCGAACTAGTTAATCCGTTCAAAAGTCGCCCCCATCGCAAAGCGACCATTATCAATTAACGCATTAACGTGTAAATGCTCATCATAATCAGGATCAAAATAAGTCAAACGTGCCGCATTAATTCGCCAAGGCACCGTTCGCCAATGTGTCACTAAGAACTGATCTGACTCAGTTTGACGCTCAGTTAAATAGCGTACAACGAGTCTAATCCAGTTAATGCCCGTGATTTTACTCAAAAAGGCAATATGTGTGAACGGCATTGGTCGAATATCATCGGCTGAGATGGCATCATCAATTGGCCAACGATCAACCACTAATTGATACATGCCAGCTCTGGAGATATTCAACGTTGGCTTTGGCAATGATTCATACAATGATTCCGTTAACACTTGCTGATCAATTACAATCCCACCGTTATCTTGATGTGCAAGTGCGATTGGATGTAATTGATCGCCATCCCAAAAATAGTTAATGACAGTTTGTTCATAATTTTCAGATAAACTACTTGGTAAATATTTCTCCTTAGCAATCACATTAACAATGACACCCATTTCACGTAATTTCGCAATTAATTTAATGCGATTACCTGGAATAAAGACATACTTGGGCTGTTCAATTTCTAGAATGCTCATAACATCTGATAATTCAAGTGGTTCATAATAATGTTTATCTGCAATTTGCGGAATGAATAATAAGTCGTGCGGATTATTATTCATCGCAATAGTTTTGATCCCCAACGTTCGTAATTCAGAAGCGACCGAGGCCATAGCATATGAAGCTGCTGCCCCATCTCCTAATCGAAAAGCGCCTGTTCCAATCACAAGTGCTGATTCGTCACTCAAACGATGACTCTCATTTTCAGTTTCAAAAGTACTATAGTAATGCGAAGTTGCTTCCTCAAATTCACCTGCCGATGGGTCAAACGCTTTAAACGTAGGTAAAATATTTTTATCCCATCGATACCGACGAACATTCTCGTACTTATCGTGCCATAATTTAGCAATTAAACCATCACTTAACCCATAATATTTTGCATCTTTTAATGCTTCTTCATTCCAAGGATTAGCAACGACATTTGTTTCTATTTGCATAATTCGACGTAGTTTATAAAAATAAAATGGATCAATTTTTGTCACTTCAGCCAATTCATCGACAGTATACCCTCGCCGTAGCGCTTCAATTAGAACAAGAATACGATTATCGCGGGGATGAATAATTTGTTCAACCAATGCATCATCTGACAGTGAATTCATCACTGTTGGTGAAAAATTCCGGTTATTAAAATGAGCTGCTCGAATCGCTTTTTCCAAAGCTTCTTCAACGCTACGACCGACACCAATTGTTGCGCCCACTGATTTTTGAATTGTATCCAAACGATGATCCGTTACAATCCAATCAGCTTCTAATTCCCCAAAACTAAATACAGGGAAGCGCATCACCACGTGATCCATCACCGGTTCTAGTAACGCCGTATTTTGGGCATAAATCTGAGGTACATCAACTGAATCAAACGTCTCACCAAGTAACAGACCAGTCATCACTGGTACCAGAGGATAACCGGTGGATACCATGATTAATGCCGCTTGTCGGTCAAAGTACGGTGTCACACGCGTCACAACATAAGTTTCAGTTTCTGGATTGACCGCAAAACGAATTTCAGCCAACCCAATCATTTTAAAGCCGCGCATAACCTGAAAAGCTGAATGACGCAGTTTTTGGACGATTGGATCAGGTAACGTTTGCAAAGGGGTCACGGCAATTGAATCTGCCGTATGGATACCAACTGGGTCCATATCCTCAACGCCACCAATCATCAATGCATTATCTTTAATATCCCGCATTGCGACAATCGTAATTTCACGATAGCCACCAATTCCTTGATCAATATTAACTTGATGTGTTAATGACCGCTCTAATGCCGTTTGAACGGTTTCTTCCAATTCCTCTGCATCATCAGCATGCAACCGTAATGTTTCGCCACTCGGGGCAACCGGTCGCACAACCACTGGAAAATTAAAATCACGAACCGCATCAAATGCTTCCGACACGCTAGCAACCAATCTTGTGCGAACACCCTCTTCGCCAATCTGAACCAACCGTTCTTTTAATACTTTTGTATTTTGAGCTGCTTCAATCACTGGAACAGATAAGCCCAAAATTTTTGGTGCGTCACTACCTAAAGCAACTAAAATTTCATGACTCAATCGAATGGCTGTTAGTCCGCCAATTGAGGCCATAATGCTCGTAATCGCATATTCTTGAATGATGTTTAACAAATTAGGCAAGGTTAAAGCGGTCAGAATCGGCGTAATATCTGTCCGTTCAATTGTGAAATTATATGGATTGTCATCAACTAAGAACACATCATGGCCACGTTTTCGCAACATCGATACCATTTGATAACCCGCGGTATCGCTTTCAGTTTCACGACCAAAGTCATTTGCTGATCCGCCAATAATTAATATGCGTTCACTCATGCAAATGTGCCTCCTTTACGCGCTGAAACCATTTCCATAAATTCAGCAAAAATATCAGTCGCTTCGTACGGACCAGGCGCAGCATCCGGGAAAAATTGAACCCCAAAGGCAGGAAAATCCCGATGGCGTAACCCCTGAATAGAATTATCCATCAAATCCACATGCGTTACCATTAAAGATGCACCCGCCAAATTATCTCGATCAATTGCATAGCCAGCACCTTGATTGGCAAATAGGATTTTACCCGTAATTTGCTCCCGAATGGGATGATTCATCCCATGATGTTCAAAATTCAAAGGAATTAGTTTTGCCCCATTCGCCAGAGCAAATAGCTCATGTCCAAACCCAATCCCCAGTAAGGGAATTTCAGCTTGCACGGCTTGAATTAATTTAAATAAGTCAGGAGACATTTGACGCGGGTCACCTGGCCCAGATGACAATACGACCCCATCTGGATCTAAATTAACTACTTGTTCAAGTGTGGTGTTATATGGCAAAACGGTCACATTTGCATCAAAATCACGTAAATTTCTTAGAATACCATTCTTCAAGCCGAAATCCAAAATAACAACATTAGCCCCACGGCCTGGATTAGCATATGGTTTGGGCGTTGAAACTTGTGAGACCTGTTTTGTCGTCAGCACCATCGCATTTAATTGATCAAAAGCATGTTCATCTGGTACATCAACAATACTGGCTTTTTGCGTGCCAGTTTGCCTCAAATGTCGCGCTAACGCACGGGTATCAATCCGAGAAATACCAGGTATATTATGCCGTTGCAAAAAAGAATCGAGACTCATTTGCTGTAAGCGATTCGTTGACACATCGGCTATTTCTCGTGCCACAACACCTTTAATGGTTGGAACAACACCTTCATCAGCGCGATGATTAATACCTGCCGCACCGATTGTCGGCGTTGTAAACATCACAATTTGATTATGGTAAATCGGATTTGTGATAATTTCTTGATACCCTGTCATCGAGGTATTAAATACAATTTCTCCAAAGGTTGTCGCTGGTGCGCCGAAGGCCTCCCCTTCAAAAATCGTTTTATCCTGTAAAATCAGGTAACGCTTGACCATGATGGCGACTCCTTTCCAAAATAAAACCTAATTGGTGACATCTCAATTCTTAATTCTTGGGTGAATTAAATAATTTCAACCGAATCTAAACCATCTATCTCAGCCATCTTAACTTTAATACGTTCAGACGCAGCCGTTGGAATGTTTTTCCCAACAAAATCAGCCCGAATTGGTAATTCTCTGTGTCCACGATCCACAAGTACCGCTAAGTTCACTGCAGCCGGTCGTCCATTATCCATCAGCGCATCTAAGGCAGCTCGAATTGTCCGACCCGTATACAAAACATCATCAACTAAAACAATGCGTTTATCGTCAATCGATACACCTAAATCACTAACCCGTGAGATACGTTCATTTGTGTCATCGCGGTAAGTTGAAATATCTAACTCGACAACTGGAATTTCTGCATTCTCTAATTGTTGCAAACGTTCTGCAATTCGTTGTGCTACAAAAACACCCCGTGTCTTAATTCCCACAATAACTAAATTATTAACACCTTTATTTTTTTCAATAATTTCATACGTAATACGTGTCAATGCTCGTTGCATTGACATTGCGTCTACAATTTCTTTTACTGTCATTAATTTAGTCCTCACTTGTCTGATTACTATATGGCTCTAAATCAGCTAATACATCATTAAAATCTTGTGGTAATGGTGCTTCAAAAATCAATTCTTTACCACTAGTTGGTTGCGTTAACCCTAATGTATGTGCATGTAGATATTGACCATTTCCTGGTAACGTCTTTTTAGGGCCATACAATGGGTCACCTGCAACAGGATGCCCAATATATGCCATATGCACACGAATTTGATGTGTCCGCCCAGTCTCTAATTTGACTGACAACAAAGTATATCCAACATAGCGCTTTAATACTTTAAAATGTGTGACTGCCTCGCGCCCATTTGGTACAACTGCTTGTTTCTTGCGATCGCTGCTTGAACGTCCAATGGGGGCTTTAATGGTACCAGAATTTTCTTTAAATTCACCATGAACAAGTGCGATATACTCACGTAGATTTTTTTTTTCCTTCAAATCCGCTGACAAAGCTTCATGGGCTTTGTCATTTTTAGCAACCATCAACAAACCTGATGTGTCTTTATCAATACGGTGCACAATGCCCGGCCGAAAAACACCATTAATCTGTGACAAGGGGGTATGATACATTAATGCATTCACTAATGTGCCATTCTCATGCCCAACTGATGGATGAACTACCATGCCCTTGGGTTTATTGACAACTAATAAATCATCATCCTCATAAATAATATCAAGCGGAATGTTTTCCGGCTTTAAATCAATGACAACTGGATCTGGAATAGTCACCGTCACTTCATCCCCAATCACAGGTGTGTACTTTGGCTTTTTTAGCTGACCATTAACAGTTACTAGTTCTTGCTTAATCCACTCACTAATTTGTGACCGTGAATGTTGTGGTAAATAACTTACAATGGTCTTATCTAACCGACCAATCTTTTCATTGACGATAAACGTCTCACTTGTCATCTTGTTCCCCTAATTTTTCTTTTAATAACTGGCGCATTTTTGTAGACAATAATATGTTATAAGCATCATCATTGTAATCAAACAATACCCCGTGACGCGTAAATTGCACGTGCTCAACTTCACTCAAACGAACTGATAATCGACTCGCACTAAATAACTGTGTTAAATGTATATATTGTTTATCCACAATAATTTTTCGCCTTAAAATTGCGATTGTTAATGTGATCAAAAAAACAAATAATAACGTGACCGACCAAACATTAATATGCGTCACTTCAAGCTGCATGATTAACGCTGCTAGTCCTATCATCAAAATCCAAGCCCAATTAACCATTCCGACCATTCCAGCCGGTTGATAATGTCCCTTCATTATTTGTCCTCCTCAATTATTTTCTATATAATAATTTATCATCACTACCTTAAAATTATACCAGAGAATCGAGGTAACAAACATGCTCATCAAGCTCTATTCAGATGCGGCGACACGCATGACCGACCAAAAAAGTGGTGCTGGAATTTTAATCATTAAAAATCAAACTCAAATTCAAATTCATCAACCATTACCTGATCATATCGATAACCATCAAGCTGAATTCCTGGCTGCCATTGCTGGTTTTAAAGCACTGATCGATTATTGTGATGGCTCAGAAACAATTATGTTTTTTACAGATTCTCGGATTTTAAGTGACAGTTTAGGTAAAGAATTTTCCACTGCCTATCCAAAATTATTAATTGAATTGATTCATTTACAAAATAATTATCCACTTGTCATCAATCAATGGGTACCTGAAAAAGAAAATCAGGGTGCCCACAAACTGGCATGGCAAGCTATCCATTAAAGATGACTCCTTCGGCTATTGATATGGCAACTTTTCCTGCTCAATCAATCGTTTAATGTGAGAGATTTTTGGTTGCCTCTCGTACGGCCAAATTTGATAATAAGGGGTGTTGCGCAATAAAAGTAGTCACCCATTGGGCATCAGTCTTGGCATACTCTCGCAATGCCCAACCAATTGCTTTTTGAATAAAAAACTCGTCCGTTTGAATGTCATTTTCTATTGCAGTGCTCAAATAAACTAAATCTGTTTTTTCCTTAAATTGTAATTGCAACGTAATCGCAATCCGACGTCCCCAAAAGCTATCATGCGTCAAATAATATTGCGACCAATACGCCCAAATTTCTGGTTGATGTCTTAAAATCAAACCAATTATTTTACGTAATGTATCAATTGAATCCCACCAAGGATGATCGTCAACAAATTGACTAATTTCATCCAACGTTTGTGCCCCTAATCGGCGATAGTTATGCACTAGAATATCCATTGCAATTAGTTGGTATTCACGCTCCGGCCGTTGCCAATAACCATTCACTTGCTCTAAAATAAGGGCCTCAGACCATGATCGACTGGCCTTGAGTAACGGTTTTGATAACGTTCGTCGTTCTGGCGTTTTCACCCCTAAAAATCTAAAATTTCCCTTCATATAATTTTCCATCGGAATAATATTTTCAGGATGGGTTGGTAAAACCAGTTTATTCATTGATTCAAATCTCCTAAATCTATACATATCATTTGTCATTTATTTTAACATGTTAATTTTTAGGTGTTGACCGGCTTGCTACTAAAAAAACCGAGTGCCTGGAGGCTGACTCGGTTTTCTCAAGAACATTGCTGTTCTCCGCATAATTTAGAAATGTAAATCGAGGCATGTCATGTCTACATGTAACCGTTTACATTACTAATGTACCACTATCTATATAGATGTCAATGCTTAAAATAATTTACATACATACGTACTAAAGCAAGAAAAAAATATTCATCCCCTATAGCTCCAAAGATTCTCTACCGTGTTAATCTTTCCTCGTGTTGATACTGAATCGGTAACCACGACAAAACCCGGTCAATCTGTTGATTCCAATAATACCATTCGTGCTTTCCTGGCCCTTTCTCATAGACAATATCATATTGAAGCGCTTTTAGTTTAGGTACCAAAATTTCATTCGTTTCTAGTAAAAAATCTTGTGTTCCAATCCATGCGAATAGCTTGGGACGTAGCACCTCCCTTTGCGCTAATGCCAACAAATCATTTTCAGAATCTTCAAAATGAGTCAAATCGCCAAACACACCTCGCCAATACTGACTAATTTGCGGACTCGACTTTTCTGATAACAAGCGTCGATAGGGTTCAATTTCCCCACCAACTAATGCCCCAGACAATGACGCAGCGTAACTATACCTTTGTGTTGTGAATGCAATTTTAAATGCACCATACCCCCCATTGATAAGCCGACAATAAAATTCTTCTCTCTCTTTTTGGATATTTGCGGAAATAACGTTGCAATTTTTTCTGGTAATTCATTTGCTATGGCATCATAATAGTTCATACCATACGTTGTATTCGTATACCATGCCATATCCGTCGCTGGCATCACAATGGCGACACATGTTCGTTCGACAAGCCGTTCAATATTCGTTCGCCGCGTCCATGTCGTCTGATTTTCAGACATGCCATGTAGTAAGTAGATGACTGGTATATCATTCAACATATCGGGTGTCCACAGCGGGTTACGATCTGATAATTCTGGTAAAATAACAACCATTTCACGTGCCATATGTAAAACTTCTGAATAGTAATTGACTGATAATAGTGCCACAACAAGCCTCCCTTGATGTAAATCATATAATTAGAAGTAGTGTACACCTTGAATACAGAATCAACCAATGATTCAACTTATCATCAAGTATACGAACAATTAACGGCATACAAATTAACCATGTCACCCGATTCTCATCTAGTGCTAATTTGTTTCAATCTAGATCACGATTTTCATCAGAATGATTTTTTTCATATGTATATTTAAATATAATAAGGAATAATTGACGAGATTAAAGCATACATAGAACATCAACAATGTTACAATAAGCTCAACATATTAAAAAAACATTAAGGAGCTTAATCATGGAAAAATTCTGCCAAAGTTGTGCTATGCCTCTAACAACCGATAATCGAGGCACTAATCAAGATGGTACATTGAGTAATACTTACTGTCATTACTGCTTTCAAGACGGTCAATTTACTCAGCCTGATTTATCATTTGAAGAAATGCTGGTTATTGGAAAAAAGGGCCTTGACGCCAATGAAATGTCAGCGATCAAAAAATTCATTCTAAAAGCATCTTATCCAATGATGCTTAAAAAAGTTAGCCGTTTCAAATAATTTTTGGGATTGACTGTCCATGTTGAAAAGTATCACTGACAATTGACTTTTCCAGCAATCATTTCTGAAAATTATCGATTAAAAAAGAAAATAAATCACCAATTAAGTAATAAAAAGCAACTTGAACCGGTTTAAACATCTACCGGGACTCGAGTTGCTTTTCTTAGTTAGTGATAATACAATATTCAATTCAGGCCTATCTTATTGATACTTAGGAGAGTGCTGCCCATCGTAAATTACTCATCCTGATGGGCACATCCCCAACATAGATATCTTTTTCACCATATCCGCGAACAAGTCCAGAAATAACTTCTGGGAGTAGTTGATTCTCCTGTCTTTGAGTTTGAATTTGCACCGGTGATTGGTTTAAATAAGCAGTATACAAGACGCTGCCAATGGCCATCATCGACATGGCTGGAATTTGTTTTTGACTTTTCATGGCTTTTCAAGCTTTCTGTCATTCAGACTATTTATTTGCAATCTCAACTATTTCAACGTGCATATGTATAGTTAGATTTAACCTAATTCATTATAGATTAAACTTAATTTGTTTGCAAACTAACTTTATCAACTTATTCTAACGACTGCCCATGATTTAAAACAACATTATCCCGCCAATAACAATAAAAAAATAGAGTAAATACTGAGTTAATTGTTTGGGGTTAACATATTTGACGGTTAATTCAGCAAATACCGCCACAATCATTAAGCCCGGAATCAGACGTAACAAAGTCCAAAAAACTGTTGCATCCCATAATCCAGATAAACCTTGTCCAATAATAATCACCAGACCAACAATACCAAAGTACGTTTGTAAATTAGTCCGTAAATATTCAGGCGACCAGTTCTTCAAACGGCCGTATATTGCAATTGGTGCACCATGCGTATTAATAGCACCACCCAAAAAGCCCGAAACCACACCAACAAATACACTTGATAGCCTGATTTCTCGATCAGACACTAATTTAGGCATCAGGTTAATCACCCCATAAAAAATGAGCAACAGACCTATCCCCTTTTTTAATAGCACCACATTTCCAAATTTCAAAAACAACAGTCCTATCGGCACACCAAAAACGGCACCAATGAGTAGGCGCCAAATTAAATGGCCATCAATTAATTGATAATTCTGAAACATCGTTGGCAAAGCCAACACAAAGCCAATAATACCAATGATTGCCATCGCATGTTGTGGATTATATGCCAATAGTAGCAATAACGGTGTAGTCACCAAAGCTTCCCCGAAACCGAAAACACATCTCACAAAGGCACCTAATAAAAAAATAAGATAAATTAACATACGTAAATCATACCATTCACCAACCAAATAAATATTTTGGTTCTTTTTTATTATGCTGTATTCTGACTTACTTCGTATTCAGAAATTGTAGCTCTAACCATCGCCTACCTCTCGCGATAGCATTTAAAACATGAAATCCATAATCGCCGTTGATAATAACAAAAAGAATCATTTAGCACGTTTTATGCTAAATGATTCTAACAAGAAAATTCATTTTAGATTTTGATATTTATTCTACGTATAAGAACTTCATTCACGTCAAAAACTAAGTCCATTCTGAGTATGAAACATTTTGAATATCACATAGATTTTGCTCTGGAATTAATTTCTGTAGCTCCGTTGCATATAAGCCATACATAACGCCGGTAAATGTATTCGTAACCTCGGGCGCCAAGAACAAACTTTCTGCAATGCCCATATCAATCATATTCCCATTAATTAACGCACCAAACTTATAATCCGTTGAATCTGAAATTAATTTTAATGCGATATTGTCTGTGCTATTAATTGGCACCTTTTTGATAATCGTGTCTAGATACCCAATTGTTCTCCTAAATATAAGATAATAGTCACCTTGCTCTTTAACGATGCCTAAATCATAGTGGAACCTTTTTGACATATAAACGGTGAGCCCAGATTCAGAATCGCCAGTAGCTGATTGATTAATTGCTAGATTAATTGATAAATTCGTATTAAACTCAGTCTGTCTAAATCCTACAAATGTGATTGAATCATCTGTTGATAAAGAATTTGTCGCATTATTTAAGGCAAGTCCCCGGCTAGTGAATGAATAATTTTCAAAAACTGGATTTCTCAGATAAACCCAATTTTTAGGTATCATATTTGTCTGAGTAAAATCAATATTAAAACTGTTATTTTTTTCTTGTTGCTCATTCGTCAGCATGCCTTCCATAACGGTATTAACTGCTCGACTATTAATAAATGTCGGCCACCCTTCTTCGTCCCATTTTAACGGCACAAGCATCGTTTCGCGGCCTAAATGATGATATTTTGAATGGCCTCTTTGTGCCCGGACACCCAAACATACAATCCAAGGGCGATTATTTTGATCAACAATTAGGTCGGCATGGCCTATACATTGAAGGGTATTTTCGATACTTCTGTTCGAAAGAATTGGATTATCCTTATATGGCATGTATGGTCCATTCACATCTTGACTTCGGAATAATGTCACCATATGTGCATATTCCGTTCCACCTTCAGCCAATAAAAGATAATAGTATCCATTTAGCTTATAGATATGTGGTCCTTCAGGGGAAGCACCCCCTGTACCTGCACAAATTAATTTTCTTTCAGATAATAAATTACCATTTTCTAAATCAATTTGTGCCTGATAAATTCCTGACACCTCATCTGTAAAGAAATTCTCGGTACCTTGAATATAGACCTTGCCATCATCATCAAAAAATAGTGACGGGTCGATACCACCCCATTCTGGTACAAGAATTGGTACTGACCAACCTTCATATGGATTCGAACTACGAATAAAGAAATTTTCTCTAGTTGCTGCATTCGTCACAATCACATAAAACATACCTTCATGATAACGAATCGTTGGCGCAAATATGCCACCAGATGATGGACTTCCCGTCAAATCAACTGCACTTTCATTTTCCAAACAATTACCAATTTGTGTCCAATTAACTAAATCAGTGCTATGAAACAACGGAATTCCCGGTGTATAACCAAACGATGAATTAACCAAAAAATAATCATTTCCTCGCTTACAAATACTTGGATCCGGGTAAAAGCCTTTGATAATTGGATTCGTATACGTTTTTATAGCCATTTTCTAACCTCTTATTCAGCATTACGGACATCTAAATCTGACATAATTTGAGGATAAATTTTATCTAAATCGTAGAAATACAAAATAACCATCTGCAAGACACTAAACGCCATTGGTACCCAGATATATAAGAATTTAATTCCCTCAATTGCACGGTCTGATTGAACCGCCGTTCCACTCTTATAACCAAAGTATGCAAGGCACCAACCTACAATTGCTGTAGCCAAACCGGCACCAACCTTCAATCCAAAGCTAGATGCACTAAATACAAGTCCCTCTGTCCGGACACCTGATTTCCACTCACCATATTCAACGGTATCTGATAAGAACGCATATGATCCTGCGCCCAACATACCACCACCAATACCTAAAATAATACTTGCAACAATAATTACAATTGGACTTGTCAAATCAATCAACATCACAAGTCTTCCAATGACAGCAATTCCAGATCCTGCCATGACGACATTTCGCTTACCAAATCGTTTAACCAATGGCGCACAAGCTATGGCAAGCACCAGAACACTCGGGATACGTGAAGCAATTGAAATCACACCAATGAATTCTGCATTTTTCATGACGTATGTTGTGAAATACAAGGCAACACTGCCACTAATTCCCATATTTAAGAAAGCCATAATTAAAAGAATCGTAATGAGCACCCAATATTTATTAGAGAACAGTGCCTTCAAGCCTTGTTTCAAAGGCACATTTTCATTAGATTTCTTTGCCTCTGTAACCCGTTCAGTACTTGCAAAAAAAGTCCAGAAATATAAGAAGATTGCGATTACACCAAAGATAATGAAAGTAATTAGCCATCCCATCTTTCCATTACCAAAAGCCTTAACCATTGGTAATGTAACAGTAAGCACAAGCAAGCTGGCAATCGTTGACACGACTGTCCCAATAATATTCAACAACGCACGTTCATATTGATTTTTGGTCACTAAGGCCATTAATGTCGTTGCAGGAATCGTGATAGCTGTGTAAATTAAATTAACTAACACGTATGTCACCGTCACATAAATGAACGTTCCTGATGGCCCCAAGTCAGGCACAGCGAACAACATCATAAAACTCAGCCCAAATGGTATAGCCAACCACTTGATCCATGGCCGAGCTTTTCCATATTTTGATTTTGTTTTATCAACAATAATACCCATCACAATATCCGCACCACCATCAAGAATTCTGACAAATAACATCATCGTTCCAATGGCAACTGCTTCCACGCCAATCACATCAGTGTAAAAGAATAAAATATATGATGTCAACGCGGTCCATAACAAATTACCGCCAAATCCGTACGCGCTAACTCCAATTCGCTCTCGCCATGACAACGAGACTTCGAGCCCGCTATTCTGTTGTTCGTTTTGAACTGCCATAATACCTATCAATTCCTTCATAAAAATAAATTTTGAAATGAAAACACAAATTTGTAAGCGCTTTCATTACAAAAAATATAATATCATTTTTATTTTGAATGTTTAATACCTTAATTCTCTTAAAATAGTCCCTAATCCCGACAATCAACAGACTGGCTCCAATTGCTACTCACTAATCATTGAGAAAAAACATCCCTCACTTCTTTCTTCTTGCTGAATTACATTTTGCCTCTAGCAATGACGCGTTAAATACGCCCATAATAGAATAGTGCACATAAATTTATCAAGAATACTTAACAAATTTATAGTTACTGCTGATAAATTGAGATTGATAATCAGTTGGCATACTCAACAAGATATAAAAAATTACTACAAAAAAAAACACAACTCCTTAAATGCCTATCTAAAAGCATTTAAGAGGTTGTGTTTTTAATATGAGATGCCATCGACAGGAATCGAACCTGCACGGGAATACTCCCACATCGACCTGAACGATGCGCGTCTGCCAGTTCCGCCACGATGGCAATCAATAACATAATCAACTATATCAAATTTTGATGTTATCGTCTATGTTAAGTTAGTCATCAATCTCATTGTCTAGCCTACATTTTACTTAATTCAAATCTTGAATTTCTTCAAATTTTGCCCGCATGGTTGGATTATGGCGTGTTAATTTTTTTACACTAACGTCATCTAATTTGTTATTAGCGAGTCGAAGCTGATTTTCCGAGGTCGTTAATGACCGTTTGACTGCTTCCATTCGAGCAATTGCTTTATCAATTTCATCAATTGCACTTTTAAAGTTTTTCGATGCACTCATATAATTCTTACCAAAGGCATTCTTAAAACTCGTTAAGTCTGTTTCAAAATTAGTAATATCAACATTTTGCGATTTAACTTGTTCTAATTCTTTCTTTGCTGCGACCGTATTTAATGCTGCGTTTCGCAGAACGCCAATGAATTGAATCAAGAATTGTGGTCGAATGACGTACATTTTTTCATAATCGGTTACTTGCACAATTCCGGTATTATATAAGTCACTATCTGCTTCTAACATTGATACTAATACCGCATACTCTGTCTTCTTTTCTAATCGATCTTTATTTAATTCTTTAAAGAAATCCGCATTCTTATGTTTAGTTGCCGTTGTATCGGCCTCATTTTTCATATCAAACATAATACTGATAAATTCAACATTATCTTGTGACTCCCTAAAAATAAAATCACCTTTCGAATTTGTTTCAGATAATTCATTATCTTTTTCAAAATAAGCATTCGGAAAAGCAAATGGTTTAATTTTGTTAAATTCATTTAACGCATATTGCTCTAGACTTTCACCAATTTCTTTAGTCGATTGACGCGCTTTAAAATCTTTATAGAACTCAACCTGTTCATTAGCCGCTTTCAGCCGCGCCTCATATTCAGTCTTTAACGTTAGAACCATTTGTTCCTTTTGGGCCAATTCGTCATGAACTGCTGTGTCTTTTTTCAACAATTCATTCTCTAATTCAATTTTGTTATTTTGTTGAAGTG